>JAEOUL010000290.1 GCA_016839345.1 Candidatus Thorarchaeota archaeon
GAGGAAGAACTCTCTCTTGAGATAGAAGCTGCAATGAGGAAAGCTGGTGGTCAACTGCATGGAATACGTGCAGCAGTACTTTCAGGAGAAAATGCACAGCTTCCATTTGTTCAACCAGGAGCTGGTCGAATCAATAGCAATGACCTTGTAGTTTTGGACATGATAGTAAGTCATTCAGGATATTTTTGTGAAGTTGCGAGGACAATTCATCTTGGTCGTCCATCCAAAAAACAACGAAAGTTGTTTGATTACGTTGTGAACGCTAGAAAAGTCATGGAGAAACAAATTCGTCCTAGAACATCAGTTAAGGAAGTAGCTGAGAAGGTAATGAAGAAACTCGGAAGGAGCTTCCCATCAGACATCCTCATTCAACCATTTGGAAATTCAATTGGACTGGATTTACATGAACCACCATATTTGACAGTAGATAGTCGACAATCATTGACAAATAATATGGTGTTCTCAATTCATCCTACAGCATATGTTGAAGGCGTAGGTACTGCAAAGATCGCTGACATTGTTATGATAACTCAAGATGGGTGTAGGAACTTGACAACTCTCGCTCAAGAAACGATGTGATTACTGGTTCTGCCATCTTTTTAACTTTAGAAACACCTGAGTGATTGTGTCTGCTCTGCTTGTATGCTTTTCTATCTCCTCTCTCGTCACTTCGCGAATCTGTGCAGCTGGAGCTCCTGAATTTAGTGTCCTTGGAGGGATTACAATATTCGGAGGAACAATACTTCCAGGTGCTAATGAAACACCTTCTCCTAGGGTGGCTCCATCAAACACAACAGTACCCTCACCGATGTTTACACTGTCACCCACGTACACACCATGGATAACTGAAGCTGTGGATATGATTACATTATTACCAATAATTGCTGGATTGTCTTCATTGTGTGCATGTATCACAACACTATCTTGAACACACGTATTCTCACCTATACGTACTGATGTCTGATCACCCCGAATGACAGCACCTGGCCATACACTACTGCCCGGACCAATTTCTACATCGCCCACAACAGTTGCCAATGGGCTGACAAAAGCCTGGCGATCAATCTTAGGACTCTTATCACCAAAAGGTAGTATCGGCACTTGTAGCACCTCTATGTTGTATAGATTATTCCAGCTTCGCAGTCATATAAAACATAATGTGACTTCTGTTTATGCTTTCCTCAAAAGAGAACTGATTACATCTTCATAGTGCTCTAATGGTCTTAGTCCAATCAAACGATCAACAGATTGGGTATTTCCTGTTCTAGAATTATGAAGTTGATAACTAGCAGGTTTTCCATCAAAGAACAACATAACACACGGAATGGCGTGAATATTGTAATCTATCGCAAAATTAGGATGTTCCTGCGTGTTCAATTTCAAAAATTTCACGTCGGGGTTATCAGAATATTTTTGCTCAAGCTCTTCAAGTATTGGTCCAAGTGCTTTGCAAGGTCCACACCAGGGTGCCCATGCTTCAACAAAGAGAAGCCTAGTTTCTGATATCATTCGGTCCACAATTTCAGGGGACACATTT
Organism: Candidatus Thorarchaeota archaeon; assembly: GCA_016839345.1. The sequence continues at coordinate 1,538 of JAEOUL010000290.1, forward strand.
TCGACCATGACACGAGGCCTGTTTTTGGGGGCTATATCTCTTACTAAACAAGTCATCCATTATCGATTAAAAAGAAGATACCATGGCAGAAGGGAGTTCATCCCCTCTCCATGTTGAAACTACTTGATTAAGTAGCTTCTTCAGCAAGAAGATTCTCGGCGATTTGGTCATAAACTTCTGGTGGCATCACGCCAACCAGCTTGTCCATCTTTTGACCCGAACCGTCGTCAAAGATTACTCTTTTACCTTCGGAGTAAACTAAAACGCTGGGAACTCCAGTGATCTGGTTGTTTATGCTGAATTCACGGTTCTGATCCACATCTATCTTTACTACTTTCAAACCTCTTTCTTTGTACTTCTCTTGTACTTCTTCAAGTATCGGGCTTAATGTTCGACAAGGCCCACACCAAGTGGCCCATGCATCTACGAATACTACTTTGTAATCAGAGATTATCTGTGAAAGGTCCTCTGAATTAATATCGTCAACCATATTGTCTACAACTCCCGTCACCGGGTCGGTTGTGCAATCTCAATGCACAATCGTTATAAGCCTTGTGCTATGAGCCTACAACCTTTTCAATCTTTGTCAGTGCTAAAGTTTGATAAGCGGTGGTCATTGGACTTCCTGAGTTCTTGGTGATTATCGTGCCTGTACTCCATTGTCCGACATGCGGTTCCCGATTGGATATTAGAAAAGGCGGGGGCATCTGGACAGTTCTCTGCAGCTCGTGTGCTGTGGAGATTTCAGTAGGTGGACCGAAGACTGACCTTTTTGATGCCTATGAAGCATACGTATCACAGACCAAGTCAGGAATAGCTCCAAAGACTGATTATAGAAAAAGGAAATACCTTGGGTCTGGAGTTGATACACCAAGAGCGAGAAAGCGAAAGAGAGACGAGGATTCCCGCGTACAATCTGTAGAGGAGATAAAGCAATTTGTCAATGCTGGGGGTGCAGATCTTGACAATTTATCGGATTCTCTCCAGAAGCTCTTATCTCGTGGTAGGGATTATTTGGTCCAGTATAGGTTTCTCCCAGCTACAGACGCTGAATATGGGATAGATGTCAAAAAACTCAACATTCCTACCCGGTTAAAGGACCATCTTCATGATCGCGGTATTTCTAAACTCTACAGATTTCAGGAGGAATCCTATTCTGCGATTGAAAATGGCGAGAATGTTGTGATTGCTGCACCAACAGGACAAGGAAAGACAGAGGGCTTCATTCTGCCAATCATAAGACAACTCCTATTGGCAGTTCAAGAGTCATTCGAGAATCCAGGAGTTCGTGCATTGTTAATCTATCCTACAAAAGCATTGGCTCGGGACCAGTATGATAAGATCAAACAGATGTGTGAAACTTCCAATCTGACTGTGGCAATCTTTGATGGTGATGTATCTCAGAATGCAAGACAAAAGATGTATGAGCGTCCACCTGATATCCTTCTGACCAACCCTGATGTTCTGCATTATCACCTAGGGTGGAACCAATCCCAATTGGCTCCTATGTTGCACAGAGTACGTTTTGTGGTTCTAGATGAGATACATCTTTACACAGGTTCTATGGGCGCTAACGTACATCACATCCTTAAACGACTAGAACTGGAGTCTGGAAGTTTTCAAAAGGTGGGGGCATCTGCAACAATCTCAAATCCGAAAGAGTTTGCAGAAATCCTCTTTGATTGCGAAGTGCAATTAGTGGAGTCAGACACAGCGAAAAGAGGTCCAGTACATTTCTTGATGTATTACCCAGGGATGCGGAGTAAATACAGTATGATTGTTGATCTTGTTGGTCAACTTCGAGCTGGTAATTTCAAGACCCTTGTTTTCGGGAACACGCATACTGAAGCTGAAGTCTTGAACATGCTCATCTCAGACACGGGAGTCAAATCAATGGTCCATCGAGCTGGCTTGTCAAAGAAATATCGGGGAGATGTCGAGGATAAGTTCCGATCTGGAGAATTGCCAGTCATAGTTTCAACTCCGACCCTTGAACTAGGGATTGACATCGGTGATTTGAACAGTGTTGTAAGTATGATTGTTTCTATCACTCGTTTGACGCAGCGTGTAGGTCGTGCTGGACGAAAGGGTCAGGAGAGTGTAGCTATTCTTGCTCTTCGGGAGAATGATCCAATCTCTTCTTTCTACAGGCATCAGCCTGACAAGTACTTCACAGATATTGATGCGGCCTATACCGAACCCGAGAATGAGATCGTAGGCTACTATCAGCTGATAGCTGCAGCACTGAGTGGGAAACTGAACACGAACGATTTCTCACGTCACCTCGAGATCATCGAGAAACTCGAGAATGATGGACTTGTTCAAATCCAACAAGATGGAAAGGTTCGAATCATCGATTTTGAAAAAGCCCAGAAGAGCTGGCGAGGATACAGCATTAGAGGTATAGGAGATACCGTGCAGATTAAATCAGGGAATAAGTCACTCGGCGAACGCTCAATGCCAATGGCTGCTCAGGAACTTCACCCTGGGGCCATCTATTTGCATGGCGGGAAAAACTTTCTCTCAGTCGATTTCAAATATACATCTGGATTTGGTCGAGCAACTGTTGTCCCTTTTGCAGACCGGAGTGCTCATACTAAACCTCTCTATTCCACTATGCCCCGGATCATTGACATCGTTGAAAAAAGTAAGATTCTGGGTCTCAATGCTGTCTATTGTACATTAGAAATGACCCAGACTGTTGAAGGCTTTGTTAAGAAGGCAACACGCACTGGACGTGTTCTTGGTCGATCTAGTCTGGCAACTCCATTAGTATACAAATATCGAACAAGAGGCTTTGCCTTTACTGCACCCGAGCCTACAAGTGCTGTCAACGACTACATATCTGGGAAACTAGGTTCATTTAAGGGTGCAAAGATGGGGCCGGGTTTACTCTATGGTGGATCTTTTCATGCACTGGAACATGTGGTAATTGAATCGAGCGACATGCTCACTGGTGGTGGGACAAGAGAGATTGGTGGCGTATCTATGGGTGATTCTGGAATCATCTTCGTATACGACGGAAGTCCTGGAGGTAACGGCGCATCAAAGCTACTCTTCACGAAATTGGATGAAGCATTCAGAAGAGCCAAGACTATTCTCGAGAAATGTGATTGTAAGACCTTAGATGGGTGCCCACTGTGCACCTATTCATATAACTGTGGGAACAACAATAGTCCATTGTTTAAGTTAGGGGCATTAGAAAGTATCAAACGTATCCTTGACAAGGTGGAAACCACTGTTGATACTGAAGGGTATGCAGGATTTGAACCACTTGTGTGAGGTGACTAAGAATGGCTGAGTTTCGTGTTGGTCGTGGACATGATGGTCCTGCTCGTGTTGGAGAGTTCCTGTTGAAGGACACCTCGTATACAACACCGCTCTTGACATTCCATGACATTTCCACCAATTCCATTATTGGCTCGGGCACCCTTGGAAGGGATATACCTCTATCAGAACAACCAGTGATAGTTACTTTACCCTTCGTAAGTAATATAGATGAATTATCATTAGACAAAATTCGTGATTCTGACGTATTTCTGCTACCCTCTCTGTTGTCATTTGGTTCACTTACGCCCAACACCCCCGAATTAATCCTCGACTACCAATCGCAGGCTCTCATGAGTTTGAAATCATATATCGAACCACCAAGAGCAGTTTTACGAGTCCCTCCTGAGATTTCTCCTGAGTCTTTTTCGAAAAAGATCTCTAACTTCCTGGAAACTGGTATCATTGGTGCTGCCTTTGTCTTCAATGGTCAACTAGGTCCACAAGATTCGGGTTCATTTCAGCTTAGAAGCCAACTTCCTTTATCAATGATGGCTCTTGCATTGGGTCGGATTACGCCAGGTCTGATACCCCTACTCCACTATTTTGGATTTGATGTAATTGATGTGAACTATGCACAGGAAGCTGCATTTCAGAACATAAGATTGTGGAGAAATGGGCTGGAAACTATCGAACCAGATAAAGAACCTCGATACTGTCCATGCCCCTCCTGTTCAAACTTGAACAAAGATGAGGAAAACTACTCGAACATCATACTAGAACACAATCTAGAAATCTATCGATCTGTTCTCTCAGAATCTGTTCAGGCTATGCGAATTGGTCGTTTAAGATGGCTGGTTGAGAGTCTAACTCATAACTCACCAGCAATGGCATCACTATTGCGAATCGTAGATAGGGATAACTATCAATTCATTGAGGAGTTTACTTCCTCAATTGGAAATGAAACCATTCCATTGATTGGTCCTGAATCTTACAATTCTCCTGCTGTTCGAAGATTCAGGGAAAATGTTGTCAATCGGTATACTCCACCGCGAGGAAAACAGATTGTTATACTGCTTCCTTGTTCTGCTCGAAAACCATATTCCGACTCTAAATCCCACCGCAGATTTACAGAAGTGATTAGTACTGCATTAGGAAGTGTTCAACCTAAAGTTGCTGAAGCAGTCTTAACATCACCACTTGGACTTGTTCCAAGAGAGTTGGAGCGTATTTTTCCAGCTGCACAGTACGATATTCCTGTAACAGGGGACTGGGATGCAGAAGAAATTGCCATTGGCGCAAAAGCTCTTTCTTCATACTTGAGTAAGTTCGACAGCTCTGCAGTTATTGTAGCACACGTTTCAGGAGGCTATCTTGACATTGTAAGAGCATCAGAACCTGAAATCGAACAGAGTATTATCTATACCACTCATGAAGCACGTGCAACTAGTAGAGAGTCACTTGAAAAACTGCAAGAATCCCTGATGGAGCTGAGGGATGTCCTGTCTATTCAGAACGAACCCCGAACATTACTGAGAGAGATCATTACAGCTACAGCTGATTATCAATTTGGAAAAAGAGCTGGAGGCCTCCTTGTTCCAAAAGATGCCAAGCTCAAAGGTAAACCCTACAAGCTGATACTGTGCCAGATTGATGGCGAACAGGTATGCTCATACGTAGCTGAGAGTGGAACACTCTCACTTACTCTTGAAGGCGGAAAGAAACTATCTTCTCTAGGACGATACTGGGTCCGTCTAGATGTTGAAAGTGTAAAAGGCGGATCGATATTCGCAGTCGGTGTTCAAGAGGCAGATACTGCAATACGACCTGGTGACGAAGTCATTGTTATCAACAATAATAACGATGTCATCGGTGTTGGCAGAAGCGATATGTCGGGTCGAGAGATGTGTGAATTGAACTGGGGTCGTGCTGTGACCTTGAGACACAAGGTGGAATGAGGTATTGCTATGGAAGAATCACTGAATCGAATTCACGCCGCTGTGCAGCAGGCAGCATTCAATGCTCGAGGTCAATCTGTTACAAGAAGAAGAAAACGAAACCCAACAAGACCCTCAGCTAAATGGATAGCACCTGCGAGAGTTGGAAGAGAAAAAGGGACCGCACTTGCGGTAGTCCTTTCAACTATCGGTTGTGCACATGCTCGTAGTGATTCCGGTGGTTGCACCATGTGCAGTTACCTGCTCGATGGTTCTCAGAGTATGCCCTCATCAGAACAGCTTGTTGAACAATTCAGATTTTCAATTGATGATTTAGAAGGAGTGAAAGATCCTCTATCCGTGAAGATATACACAAGTGGTAGTTTTCTAGACCCTGAAGAGATACCTGCTGATGCCCGGTCTGATATCCTCAGACTCATTGCTGCAAATGAGCGAGTCCGAGAAGTGGTTTTGGAATCCAGACCAGAATATCTGAACCATACAGTTCTATCAGAGGTCAGGAGTATACTTGGTGACCGGACAATTGAGATAGGTTTGGGGCTTGAGAGTGCTAGTGATACAGTCAGAACAGTCTGTATTAACAAAGCCTTTGATATTCAAACCTTCAAAGAGAGTCTTGACATAGCCAAGAGCCATAATATTGGTATGCGTGCGTATGTTCTCTTGAAACCACCCCTACTAACAGAACGTGACTCCTTGCTTGATGCAATTGCGACAATCCGTGCTGCACAAAACATGGGCGTGACAACGGTCTCTCTAAACCCTGTGAATATCCAGAATGATACTCTAGTTGAGAAGCTTTGGAATCGAGGAAAATACAGACCCCCATGGCTGTGGAGTGTTTTGAAAGTTCTTCGGGAAGCCAGCAGTATGTCCGATGGCTGGATGAGAGTAGTTTGTGATCCTGTAGCAGGAGGAAAGAGAAGAGGAGCTCACAATTGTGGCAAGTGCGATACTGAGATTGTGGAGGCGATACGTGATTTCTCATTGAACCAGAATCCCGTAGTTTTAGAGAAACCATCCTGTGGGTGCTTGAAGCAATGGGAACATGTGTTGAAACATGAAGACTCTTCTCATTTGGTTCATAGATGATTTCCTGACTAATGAAAAAGGTCTTAAAGCAAATGAGAAGCGGTCGTGTGTTCTCGGCAGATGGAGAGAAACACAATGTCTACGTACGTAACAAGAGTTAAAGTTTGGTTCAACAGCGAAGGTGCTTCACCATCTCATGTCGTGAAGAAACTCACTGAACTAGGTTTCAAGCCTGTTCGAGGGGCGTACGATTTTATTTATGAGCATGAAGAGGGAATGGCCGATTCTGACATTGGTAATGCAATAATGGAGATATCAAATGCACTTCATAAGACTCTCTCTGGTTTCAAAGTGCTGTACAATCTCGATACTCATCAAGTAAGTGATTATATTCTTCTGAAAGATATTGATGCAGAACTTGCAGAAACTCGTAGGGAACTTGAGCAGATAGAAAATGAAGAAAAAGAGTAATGCTCAGGAATGGGTCACATGACCCATCCCAAACATCATTTTTTGCATTAAATTGAAGTCACTACAGGTTCGCGGCGCTCGTACTCACCCTCGCCCTGAACGGTCACCTTAATCTTTTTCTTGTCACCTGGATTCATTCTCTGCCAGGTCCAGACCATGTAGTTTCCGCCTTCAGCGACCGGAAAAACTTCTGGCTTTTCATCCTCTGGGTCTGTTGATATGTATTCGAAGCCAGCCGGGATCCAATCTGTAACTTCTATGTTCTCAGCAGTGACCTCGCCATTGTTTGCTACAACGAGAACCACGATGTACTCGCCAACACCAGCTCCTTTGTTGATCGCCTTTTTTGTAGAGATGGCACGTTTCTTGTAAATGACTCCAAGCTTATGACCATCTTCTGGGCTCTCAGCAACTGAGGGGATTCCTGCTGGGTATGTGTTTCCAGTGCAGGTGACCGGTGATGGGTACTCCTTCTCAGGACGATTCCTCCATGTCATGATAGCGAAATTGATCTTGACACTCTCACCTGGTTCAAGTTCACCAACTGAATCTCTCAAGTTCTCAACTCTGAATGTAATCTTGTGTGGTTTCTCTGGGTCTTGGTCTGCAGGATCAATCAAAAATTCGTATGGACCTGAGTATTCTTTGCCTTTAATCCAGACAGAAATATGCTCACTTGTGGGTGGCATGATATCATCAGGTAAATTGTCCTCTATAGATATTTCATCAAGTTTTGCTGACCCATTGTTTGTAACTTCGATAGTGACTTCAACAGGTGTCTTGTCAAAGCTAGCTACAGCTGGCGGGTCAAATTCTTTTGAATAATCAATGCTATATACGGGAACTTCTTGTGCAGCCTTCTTAATAGTGCCCAAAACTCTCTTGGTCAAGGCTCTCACAGGAGTGTATTCAAGCTCCTGTGTGCACTTCGGGGTGGACTTGCTACTGACCTCAAAGGAAGAACTCCATTCCTGATTAGGTTCTAGTTCAACTCCAGGTGACTCTTCTATCATCTTCTGTTTCTCTCCACCATCTTCTGGTGTGAGGAAAACTTCTGCTTTGTCAAGTCTGACTACCAAATCACTCTCATTTGAACACTCAAGGGTGCACTGCCAATTGTTTGGCTCCGTTTCAGCAGTTTCAATTCCCGTAAGAAATTCAGTCAAAGCAGATAGTTCAGGCTTGAGCCGAGACCTCTGCTGACCTTCACCCCTGTAGGTTATGACAACATCCCCTGCCTTCTTGGTTTCTATATCCTCTACAATCCCAGTTGCACTGATTACTAGTTCGGAGGACTCCTTTGGATAAATGATGAAGTCTTTCCAAACTATCTGTTTTGTACCTTCATCATACTCGGCTGTTCCTGATTTCGCTGACACGACTTGAATGTTTGAGAGTTCGGGTGGAATCGTCTTATTGAGAATTATTTGATCTAATTCACCATCTGTTTCATTATTGATTTTGAGAGTGATCTTAACAGGATTTTCTTTTCCCATTACATATGCCCAGTGTGGTTCATCTGTTTCGATAGTTCCACAAGTATCAAAGACTTCTGTGAAGGTGATTATAGGCGCTTTTACTGAAACACCATAATTGGCTTCCCACTTACCACCTACATCAACTTCTCCTGCAGTTAGTGTTTCCTCATCGATATCTGTCTTATCTCTACTATCTCCAAGGAGAACTTTCACATTCCAAATGCGGCTTTTATCAGACACATTATTGACGCTCAAGACACCCGAAGTTTCAACACTATTCAGCTCATTTAGTCCACCAAGCTGTGTCTTCTCTGTTTCTTCGAGATCAATTACAACCTTTTTTCTTTCACTCATTCAGTGCACACCCATTGTCTTGCATATTCAGGGGATTCGTCTAGTTCGATATGGTTGGAGCAGGAGAATATCAGTTTAGCTCGTATCTGAACTCATTTCCTGCAGCCCAATGTACATTGAGAACCTGATTTGGTTCCATTACGACCGGGGCGATTCCTTGACCAAACTGTTGGATATATTTTGAGAACTTCTTTGGGTCTTCGTCCGAAGACCATCTCATTGGTATTCCCACTCTTGGTTTTGCATCAATACACAGACTCACCGCATCCTTTACAGGGAACACTCCATCACCACCGACTGGGGTTATGAGGATGTCCATGTCCAGATGTTCAAATGGTCCTCTTATCGTAGTATCACCAAGATATCCAACCTTCATGTCACCTATTTCGATGTACAATCCTAGATTCTCAATGTGTCCTCCACTCTCTTGGTCTATTCTTGAGAGGGCATATGGCACAATCTTCACATCAGGAATCTCATAGGGGACCTCTGGTTTAAGCTCATGAAGTAACCAAGGTTTGACACCCTGTTCTGTGGCTTTCTCACCTGTTTCTTTGTTTCCAAGAAACCAGGCTTTAGAATTCACCGCGATAGTTGCAGCGTTTCCAACTGCATCATCTGCGCGATTCGTAGAAATAACTACTCTGGCCATGAAATCATCTGGAACAATCTTTTCACCATCCCAAATTCCCGGATTCAAGAGAATCACAGTTTCATTGAATTCGAGTGCAAATGAAGTCTTACCAAAGTACGCAATTTTGAGCAACGAATCACTTCCCGTCAATGTACACTGGCACGGTCGAACCAGTATGATTGCTGCAATAGTTTCGAGTGGTTGTTACTTAAAAGGTAATTTCGAACCTATGCTGCTTCCCCTATGAAAAAATCATGCGGAGAGTCTTTCAAGCCGGAAAAGGAAAAACTCCGACTAAACGAGTGCTATCTTTTTATGACTCTGGCATGACTGAGATTCAGAGGTCCTGCAAATCACGCGGATTTGTGAAAAGCGAGTTGGATTCTATGCTTGATAAAATTCTCACTGAGAAATTCAGAAAAACATTGAGGATGGTTTTTACAGATATTAACACCCAGCAGGACCGCCGTGATGAACAGGAGTTTGCCAAAGACGAACTCCGCATCAAAGAACGACTTCTGGATACTTTCAATCCTTATAGTCCTGATGTAATTTTGGATAATGATTTCCGAGTAGCCGCAATCGATGGATCAGGTACTGACAGCTTAATGACACTTGATGATATCAGAATTCACCTTCTCAGTACGTCAACTATTGTGGTTGATACAAACACACAGTCCGAGAAACTATTCTGTCCTTTGGATAGAGAAACTCTGGAGAATGAGTTGGGAGAACAACCTCATTTGGATATTCATTGGCATTCAGGAGTGCGAGGAGATGCTCGAGCAAAGTTGGCTGAAACTCTTGCGAACATCTATCCATTGAAAGATGTGGCTAGTTTGACTCTTCCCTTCTTCCAAGATTTTACTGAAGGGAAGATATCCTCGTTTTCTGATTTTACTGATACCGAATATGAAAAACACGTTCCTAAACTGAGAGAGATTGAATCATTGATCTCTCGAGAGCAGTTATTGACCAATCCTGTAGTCCATGAAGAGATCAGAAAAACAAGCGAGTATGCTGCTGCTCGTCAACTACTTGTGAGCGACTTACAACCAAAGTATCTTCTCTTGGATGGAGCTCTATCAGTTTTCATGCATTTTGTACGACACTATCCATCTATGCCCAGCGGCTTCATGCTTAGAGACTTGTGTGCTCTTGCACGGCAGAACGACGTTATCCTATGTGCAGTAAGTAAGAATCATACAATCCCTTTTGCGCATCGCATCGCTGGTATGGCTCGAGATGTGTTTGGAGAGAATGCAAAGTGGTTCTGCCATCTACCAAGTAAGGATGATCCAGAAGGAGGTCTGCACATTTATGATGACCGAACATATATTCCCCCGATGTTGGCTGTCCCATACCTCTACAGCTTCTCAAGGGACAACAGACCTTCAAGGGTTGATTTTGATAGGATATGGTGGCTCAAGAACATATTTGTTCCAGGTGACCAAAGTGCGACTCGAGCGAATGAGAAGGCACTCTTTGCAGAGCTTGAATTCATGTCAAGAGACGCTAGATGGTATGGTTATCCAGTTCCGCTTGCCTTGGCTCATGAGTCATGTAAGTTGAGCTACGAAGACCTCAGACTGGCAAAGGAGGTTTGTATGGATGTTCGATTATCGATGGGTCTTGAACACCGAAAGGCTGAACCATTACGTGCTGATTATGATTTGTAAACTGAGGAATGTAACATGAGTTTAGAAAGAGACAAACTTGGAGAACTTTTTGGTAAAGTGGGTGTTGGAAATCAGACTACACTCGGTATAATGGGGAATAATCGTGACATAAGTGTAGGAGAGATATTCATGATATACTCTCATCGTGATGGACATGAGAGAGTGTTCTTCTTCAGAGTCCTTGATTTGGAGAACTATCTTCGACAAGTTGATGATCTGGCTCGCGTTGCAGGCACCCTTATGGTTGAGGGAGATGCATATCTTTCAGGTATAGAGCGAAACATGCTTCTTTCTGTAGGTGGACGAATGTTAGGATATGCAGAAAAAGAAGGAACCGAATGGGTCTTCAGATCACCAAGACGTCTTCCCGACCATCTGGCATCAGTGTACCGCCCTGTTCCTGGCATAACTGATGAATTCGCCAGAATAGCGCTTAAACGACAAATTGAAGGAGAGGTCTATGTTGGCGACCTACAGGTAGGCGAGAACACACTTGATGTTCCAATCAAAATACCCTCCAAGTTCCTACCCATGCATGTAGGCATCTTTGGATCAACAGGAGCGGGGAAAAGTAATCTAATGATGGTTCTAATCAAGTCAGTCATTGACAATAATCTGAATGCATTCAGAAACCCCAAACAAGGACTGCCACGGATATCCGCTTTCTGTATTGATCCACATGATGAGTTTGCTAAGGGTGTTGACAAGTACGGTATTCAACATGTGATTGAAGATATGAGTATCTCGACAAGATCCGAGGTCATTGGTGATTTTTACTACCTGACAACACACAAAGGAGCCACAACAAGGGATGTTCGAAAATACGCCCGAGAAATACGCATCCTATGGTCTGAGATTCAACCACGCGACCTATACTCAATACGAGAATTTACTGCTGAAATGACCTCGTTCATAGACTCTCAATACTCGTCGCAAGGCGAGAATTGGATAGATTCTATTCTTAATATGGATGAAAAAGACGCAGAGGCTGCAAACGTCCAGAAAGGTACGCTGAGAGCAGTGAAACGCAGACTTAGTTTTCTCAGAAGGTCTCCAATTTACATTGATAAAGGAAACTCAATTCTCAGTGACATTTTCATAGCTATGGAAACTGGTCGCATCCTAGTTGTTAACACAAGTCTGATGAGTGACAGAGAACAATTCCTGCTAACAACCGTTGTCACTAGAACATTGTCTGATCTAAGACGAGCCTTGAAGAGTAGTGGGAATCTGGGTGATTTTGAGAACCAAGGTCGGATGCGACTTCCATCATCATTCTTCAATAAAATCAGAGCACATGCTAGAGCATTCTATGGTTTGGGAGGTACTGAGGACAAGACCCCTGTTCAAGACCCTAAGTTTCTTCCTGTTATCCAAGTGACAGTTGAAGAAGCGCCATCTATTCTCAATCCTGAGTTGATGCGTGGAACGTCAGTCTTCAAGGATATCTCTCGGCAGGGTAGGAAATTCAATATTGGACTACTGGTTGTAAGCCAACAAGTTAGTGTTCTTGATAATGTGATTTTAAGTCAGATGAACACTGAGATTAACCTTAGACTTGGAAATGAGCGAGAGATACGTGCCTGTATTGAGAATGCAAGTGTGAATATTACTGGGTTCGAGAATGAATTTCGGGTCATGTCCCGAGGAGAAGCAATCGTAACACAATCATATAGGGAACTCCCCTTACCGATTAAAATCCCGTTGTTCGATGACATATATGAAAAGGACAGAGATAGATACAAGGACAAAAGTTCAAAGAAGAGTGAAGAACACATACTCTGAGGATGTATAGATGAAAGCCAGAATCGCTCACATCTCCGATACCCATCTTGGTACACGCCCAAGAAATGGAGTACGTCCCAACGTGTGGGGTGAAGAGATGCGGTCTCAGCTTCTTGAGAACGATTTCTATGAGAGGTTTCGAGAGATTTTTGAAAAAATCTCAGAAATTGACCCCCCTGTTGATTTAGTTTTACATTCTGGAGACCTCTACAACTCACCATGGGAAGGAAATCCTTCGCAACCCCCAGTAGTTGCTCAAGAAACCGCCATTATTGTCCTACAGAATTTCATCAAGAAAACAGGTATTCCAGTCCTCATTATTGAGGGTAACCACGGTCTCTATAGACTTCTAGAGGTTTCTCTACTTGATAGTCTGAAACTGGCTGTTCCAGGCTTGGATGTAGCTACTCAGCAAGACCTCAAACAAGCTGTGAGGGAAGGTAAGCCGCTTGCCTTTTCTTATGACAAATTGGATGTTTATTGCTTCCCATTCATGGACTCTGCAGTTCTCAAGTCCACAAACATGACTGCAAGATTTGATGATTGGATAACTTCACACCAAATTCGTGATCGATCAAAACCTTCGGTTGCAGTTGCTCATGGAATGGAGATCGATCAAACTCTTTTCAAAAGCATATTCACAATGGACTATGATTACGTAGCCTTGGGTCATGATCATCATCAACATGCATACTCCACAGGAGCATGGTATGCTGGATCACCTGAGCGATGGAGGTTCGATGAGATCCGTCATGAAAAAGGATTCATTGTTGTAGATGTTGAAACCGGGTCTAAACCGATGATTACATCTCACATCCTTGATTATGACCGACCTATCCTAAACGAAAAAATGGAAATCGCTGTTGATGACACAGTTGAATCAATTTCGGACAAAGTATATGCCCTTTTTGACGAGAAAGGTATGAAAACATCTTGGAATCCTCCAACTGCCGCACGGATTCGTCTAGTGTTTGAAGGGAAAGCAACACGAGTATCCTCATTTGACCTTGGAATGGCACTTGAATCTCTTAGAATGAAGATTCTATCAAAAGACTCCGAATATAATGTAGCACAGTTTGTCTGGCATGTTCGACAATCTGTCGATGAGGAATTTACAGCCGCCTCATATCCTGATATTGAGTCTGAGTATCTCATTCAAGACCCAGAGGAAGATTTCCGTGAATATCTACTAACACTTGAGATTGACAAGAGTCTGGACCCGAGCGTGCTCACCAAGATTGCAGTACGTTCACTTGAACATGCTGTGGGAAAGAGAGATGGTCAATTGAATACTGAATCAATCATGGAGGACAAAAAATGAAAATCCTTCAATTACAGATTCGTAATTTCAAACCATTCGTCAATCTCACATTACCCCATGGAGATGCTGAGTTACCTGATGGGCTTATTCTCATCAAGGGTCCAAATTCAACAGGTAAATCATCCCTCTTTGAAGCCATCCTCTGGGGGCTCTGGGGAGCAGATGCAGTTGGTCTTACAAATGACGAATTAATCAATTTTAGATCAACATCCTGTAGAGTAATTCTAATCTTTCAGGTTGCAGGAACGCAATACAAGATTGATCGATCATATGACCCGGCAAATGGAATGACTGTGGTCCTGTTCACAAATCGGGAAGGTGCTTGGAAAAGAATTGCTGACAAGAGTAGGTCAGTCAATTCTAAACTTGATGAGACTCTGAGTCTTGAACTTAAGCAGGCATTAAGCACACTCTTGGTTCGACAAGGTGAGGTTGCAGTTATTGCAAATGCTACTCCTTCTGTACTGAGAGAACTCCTTGTAAAGGTCTATGACATCGACTTGCTTCATCAGATGTCAAATCACTTGGAAAGCCTAGAGAAAGAAATAGAGTCAAAAATCAAAGCACTAGAATCCGACTATACAAGGCCTGAGGAGATTGAGAAACAAATTGGGAATTGTGAGGCTCGAATCACTCGTTTTGAATCTGTACTTGACCTTAGGAAAAATGAGATTGAATCAACAGAGAAAATGCTTCAAGAAATTCCGGATGTTGACGTCCTAAAGAAAATTCATGATCTTAGTACTTCGATTGAGAATCTTCAACGTGAGATTGAAGTTAAAAGCGAAGGGCTTGAAACAGACCTTGCCCAAGCTGGAGTCGTTGACACTAGTGCTAAGATTCTAAATGCACGACTAGACTCTCTAGAAAAAGGACGAAAACGAATCGAGGGAGAAATGAAGACAATCAAGCGTAGAATACAGACTTTAGACCAAGAAATTGGATCAATTTCAGGCAGGAACAATGACATGAAGGATAAGATTCAAACCCTGTCTGATGCTGGAACAGAAGATATCATTGAGTGTCCCACATGCGCGAAACCACTTTCCTCAACCGAACGCAACAAACTTGTGGCTGAATACAAGACAACAATCAAGGACGGAGAGGCCAAAATAAGGGATAGCGAGTCAGAGAAAAAGCAACTCATTGCTACTTCAGATGATTTCGATGATCAACTCTCTCGAATGTCCAAGAGTGAGGATGCCGTGAAAAGGGTGAGTCAAGGACAGAAGAGGGTTGACCAAACAAAGGAGAAAGTTTCCAAAATTGAGCAAGAGCTCGCTGGATTCCTAAAAGAAAATGGAATCAAGAACGTTAGTACATTACTCAAAAAACACAAAATGGCCAGTATCTTAGATCTTCAACAAAATGTTGTATCCCTCGAAGCGACTTTGACAGCTCTTCGCAATGAAACCTCGGAAAGCGAGGAGAACATACAGAGAGAACGAGACATGATATCAGAGCTTCAGGAAAAGCAGACGTATATGGAACAAATCGGTGCTGAAATTGTACAACTCCAGAATATGAGTAAACACACAAAATATGTTCGTATAAAGCTGGTCAGTGGGTTTGTAACTGACTATGTATTTCAGAAACGACTACTTGGTATCATCCGGGGCGCAACTAACCCATACGTAAGGTCATTTACAAATGGTCAATACACAGCTGTTGACCTAGAACCAACACCTGCTAAGGGTCGTTCGGGTCCTGGACTTATCCTCAAAATATGGGATGAACGTGATCAAGCTTGGAAAAAGACCTCTCAATTGAGCTTTGGTGACAGAACCGCAATTAGTTTGGGTTTAAGGATGGGAATCAGCCGTACTATGAGTAGTATTCGTCCTTTAAGGGACAGTCCTGTCGTAACACCTCGTGTTCGTTCTGTTCTTCTTGATGAACCCCTTGGAGGTCTAGACAAGATTCGACGTGAGGCTGTTGTTAGAAATCTTATCAACGACCAAAGTTTCGAGCAGATTCTTCTGATAACTCACACTGATGTCCAAGGTTGGGAGGGAATCCCTGTTATTGATGTGTCTAAAACTGGTGCCTCTAGTAATGCGATCCTCGAGATGTGATAATTGAGACAAATATTAATCAGTGAGTGAAATTGCCAAGTCGATATGTGTGCCGCTATGGATGGAAAGAGAATGATTGGTCGACTTGTTCGTACAATTGACAACTCTCTCTATCGTGCTGGCAAACGCATGACCTGTTTTCTAATTGAGAATCGAATTCTTATTTCTGTCATGTTCATTGGACTCATCGTTTGGGCCATTGTCTTTCATACTGCAGTGATTGACTATACTAGTTCAGTAAGTTGGAATACACGTTCATCTTGGTTGGGTCCTCTTCCTGACCCTGATACCGTAGATATCTTTGGATTCACAATAGAATATCAGATTGAGGGCTACAGTGACTATACGTTCTACTATGTCCACTGGGGATACAACTTCCTCTATGGAACCATGCCATATTCTCCAGAGTTTGGATATCTTGAGCTGAATGGAATCACTAATGAGAACGGTGCACATATGTTTCCACCTTTCACCTCCTATCTGTATGCTACAGGAATTTGGCTTGGAAACCTATTTGGTTGGGCGAATTGGGGGATTGGACTATTCATCGCAGGATTTGGATTTCTTACAGCCCTTCC
The DNA here is from genome assembly GCA_016839345.1 of Candidatus Thorarchaeota archaeon. The sequence goes on from JAEOUL010000290.1 coordinate 18,170, forward strand.
TATCTACGGTATTGCAAAGGAGCTATCATCAAACCGTCGTGTTGGAGAAGTGGCTGCACTGACATATTTACTGAATCCGTTAGTGCTCTATCACACAGACTTTCTTTGGTTCAATCCCGCACCCTTTGTATTCTTTTTCTTCGCAGGTTTCTATATGCTCATTCGTGAAAAATGGCTCGTTGGAACTCTACTTATTGTGAGTGCTGCACTATTCAAACAGAGCGCTTGGTTCCTAGGTCTTCCCTTGATTGTATATCTCTTGGTGAAAAGACGTGATAGACCACTAACTGATGATGACAATACCAATAATGAAAGCAGCTCGAACACAGAAGTCAAGGAGAAATCGAAACCCAAACCAATCCTCCAAGCGCTGACAGATTATTTTGATCTAAGAGGATTTGCTATTGGAGTCGTTGTTGTTCTATTATTTATAGGAGCTGTGATGTTTCCTTTCATAATTGCACAGCCTGATTTCCTAAACTATTGGATTCTAGCTTTGGGATCATTCTCATTTGAAGGAAACTTTGTTGATGCTCCAGCGTATAATCAACCTCAGCGAATTCAAGTTCTCCTGATAATGGCTGATATGCCTGAGCAAGCAGAGCTGTTGGACACAATCATCCTTTCAGGAGGTCCAATGGTTTTCGGTGTCATTGTACTTCTCGGTGTGATGTTGCTGAAGGATCGCTATATTGGAGAAGAGAAACTCTACCTTCGTAGAATTCTATTCATGACATTCCTGCTGATGTTGTTTGTTAACATAGTAGGAGCACGAGGTGTGTTCAAATATTATTTCGTAGCCATTGTACCCTTTTTCTCGATATTCTCCTCTGCGCGGATGATTCGTGGAACTGAAGAACATGTTCCATTCTCCACATCCATGGCTCTTCTACCAATTACATTCACACTGATGATTTTTCTTCCAGACCGCAATTTCTACATGGCATATGTGATTATCATATTCGCACTGTATTTAGTGACCCCGGTAATTGACTTTCTCTATTCTTCTGTGAAACGTGTGCTATCCAATCTGACACGTTTCAATCCACTCTCTTATGGTACACTCGCACTCGAAGCCACAATTTCTCGAACAAAGATGTCTGTTTTTGTTAATTGGTTGTCGAGAATTCTAAGCATAGCCTTTGGACTCTCACTCTTTGTTTATGGATTGTGGAATAGTTTGTTTGCAGTCGGAGCCAATCTTGTAATGGGTCTTATAGTAATACTCAGTGCAGGAATAGCAATCACTCTTGGGCTTCAGTTAGTTTCTCTCTTTCTGAGCTTCAGTGACACCCTTGACTTAAATGACAACCTGAAATCTTTTTCAATCATAACCACTGCCGCACTCTGGATTTTTGGATTTGGATCCTACATAGGGAGCTGGTCTGTGTCACTATTCTCAGAGAGACAGCCATTGGTCTTTTCAGGGATATTTGTAATTTTCTGGGCATGTTCACTTCTAATTGAAATGAAATTGTATGCTCGATTTATTGCTGATATACTCCTACTTGGCGGGACCGTTCTTGGATTGAATATGTGGTTCCTGCTAGGTAACCAGATTCTCCAAGTGATTGGAATATGTTGTCTTTGTGCTGTCATAGTTCACCTCATAGTGGTTCTTGTTGCACTAGTTCGTACTCAAAGTGGTAGTATTGAAATAAGGGTGCCACTCGTTAGAGATCCTCATATACAAACATCATGAGGAGAAGGTCGGATTGAGCGAAGAAGAAACATTGTTCAAAGTTCGTCTGAAGAGTCTTCTTCGAGAAAACATAGTACTTCTTCTAATTCTTGTAGTGGCAGCTATTGTCTGGTCAGTCGTTTTCTCACTTGGGGCTTCTTCCTTCTTATCTAATGGTGAAGCCCCCTTGAGATCCTCATGGAATGGGGCTGGTAATTTCGACTTCTTTGGTATAACAATAAACTATGAATTTGAAGGGTGGGCTGACTATGATTACTACTATCTGTCTTGGGCTGACCAATTTCTAAATGGAGTGACACCGTATTCAGAGAATTTTGACACCTATATCCTTAACGAAACCGAATACGATACACCTTTCTTCCTTCCCCCACTTTTCCTTTATCTCTGCTCCCTAGGCGCAGTAATGGGTCCATTGGGACCCGGATTCCTAATCTCGCTATTGGGTTTTGCGACTGCATTTCCAATCTTTGGTATCGCAAAATACCTCTCAGAGAATCAGAGAGTTGGAGAGATAGCCGCGGCTACATATCTTCTGAACCCACTTATTCTCTATCACACAGCCTTTCAGTGGTTAAATCCTGCTCCCTTTGTATTCTTCACAGTACTCTCATTCTATCTATTGATGAAACAGAAAAGGGTTGAAGGTACACTCGCCATGGTGACTGCAATCTTTTTCAAACAGATAGCTATTTTCATTGCTCTTCCTCTGATTGCATACTTGATTAGAAAACCTCCCTCCAAAGACCCTTACCTTGGAGATGAATCTCCACAAGACGAGTCAAGAGACCTTCACAAAGATCCTGTCGATCTCAAAGGATTTGCCAAGTTAGCTATCATAGTATTGGTTTATGCTATTGCATTGTCTTTTCCATACATACTTAATCCAGGTAACTATCTTTACTACATGATACAAAAACCTGGCTCAACTTTGTACAATAACGTGACAACTTTTCCACAAGGAAATCATCCAATAACCTTCACCGTTCTTTTCATCCTATTTCAATCTCCAGAATGGTTGGCTGAGCTTATCAATCAGGGTGTATATTACTCAATTTTCATCTTACCTGGGGTTCTTGGTGCACTTGGTTTATGTCTCTTTGAAGAAAAGGATGACCAAAACCTCCAGGGGTATTGGCGTAGAATCCTATTCTTCACGCTGATTCTAGTGTTCTGGGTGCATATCTTCTCACCTAGAGGAATCTACAAGTATTATTGCGTCGCCCTGATGCCTTTTATCTCAATACTCTCCTCTCATCGGATGATGTCTGATAGACCCGGAAAAATCAAGGCATCCCTTCCTATGATAATAATACCAGCCATTGTGAGTCTTGTTATTCTGATACCGAATCGTAATGTCTACATCTTACTTCTAATTTTAATAATGGTGGCCTATATCCTTCAGAAGGACTTCTCAGTTGTGTATGGTCTGATAAGAATACGGATACTACGTCTGAAACCCGGATTTGAGCAGTGATTATTCTGATTGTTTTAGTTCTTCCAATTCACTCTGCTTCTTGTTCATTTTTTTCTTTAAGCTCGTAGAACGAGCGTCCAACTTTTCTACTTGTTCGGCAAAGGATTCTTCAGTCATGGCTCCTGAGCTTTGTCGTTGCTCTATATGCTTACGAAGCTGCTCAACAGACTTGAATTCTTTCTTCAGTGCTTTGAGATCTCCTTCAATTGCTGTTATCTTGCTCTCATCTGCCGTCTTGAACTGCTTGGCTGGAATCATAACTCCGAGCTGATGTTGGGTCTTCTCTGCAAAATCTTGAAACTGGTCCCTTAGCAACTCTACGTTATGATCAACATTGGACACTTGTTCCTTTACCTTAGAGATATCTTTCTGAAGATCAAATACAGCGTTTACAAGTCGTTTCAACGTCTTTTCTAGCTCGGCAGATACTGTAGGATCTGCCTCTATGACCTTCTCTTTCGTAGCTTTATCTTGTTCTGTTACAACTGAACTAGGCATTGTCATCTGGAATTCTCCACTAAGCCATCTGAAGGCGTTTACAGCAAATGCTTTGTTTCCTTTATGCTTAAGCCCACCACCTTTCCGAAAAACTTCATAGCTACCTACGCACATTATTCGACCCTTTCCCGGTTCGACAATAGCAACGACAGCTACCTTCCCTGGATCCGCAGTTTCTGATGTGACAGCAAGTGCAGTGGCGTTGTCGGTTACCTTGAGACTACACGCTGATGGTATTAGAAGATCATTAACATCTTCCATTGAGGGGTGCGAAATAATATCCGATATGATTGGCATTGTTGGTAAACCTGCATTAACGCGGTCATCCTTGACTGCCGTGTTTTCGAACGAGATTCCGAATTCAGATGTAATTTTGGACAGGTTGTTCATGAGTCCTCGGTCGCCTCCAGAGAGTGACAGAAGAATCAGACCACCACCATCTAAAACGAATTTTTTGAGAACATCAATTTCCGCTGGTCGTAACTTCGAGCTGTTGGGGCAACCAAACACCATCACATCTGCATCTTTGAGATTCTTTGCTAGAATCATAAACTCTGTATATGCTTCGATATCAAAGTCATTGTCTTTCAGTAGTCGCCCAAGTTCAGAGTATGTACTATCTAATCTACCTCTTTCATTCTGAGTCTGGTCAAAGAGGATTTTCTTTCTCCTTCCGCTCAAGCCATACACCTTTACTACCGATTATCAAGAAAGCACTGAATTTGCGTTAATGAGACTTCCGTCGATGTGCTTCGAATGTTTTATCTCGGTGTATCCTTGATAAATCACTATGAGCGATGAGAAATGCATCTTCTGTAAGATTGTTCGCGGTGAGATGCCAGCTTCAATTATTTTTGAAGATGATGTTTGTTTGGCTTTCATGGATGTATTTCCAGTGACCGAGGGACACAGTCTGCTAATTCCAAAGAAACACTATGTGAATATGTTTGATATTGACGGAGAAGTGGTTGGGCATTTAGCAAAACGGCTTGCAGATCTGACTAGGAGAGTCAAGAAAGCTTCTGAAGAAGAGGGAGTAATCAACATTGTAGCAAATGGAGAGGGTGCTGGACAGGAAATTCCTCATTTACACTTTCATGCTATTCCACGGAGCAAAGGGTCTCCTTTCGGATTCAAGTTTCCCCCTGATTACCGTGATTCTATGGCGGACAGAGAGGATCTAGACCGCATGGCGCAGAAGATACGTGATTCTATTTAGGTGATATTGAGAAGATTGAGACCAGTCCTCTCATCTCTTGCTCTTTTCAGTTCCGTTGATATTTCAGTAATCACTAGCTCAATCGTAGCCGAAACCTTACACCCTCGCATCAAGTGACCCCCATAACATTTGCCCGCTTCATCTGCCACAATCATATGTGCATGAACCAGAGGTTTTCCATCAAGCATCGAGATATTTCCCATGCATGAAACTACCTCAACATCATCATCAACAAAGAAGTCTCTGTATTCATTGGCTTTGATGTTGAAGTAACCGAGTTTAGCTCCTGAGATTGCGCCAATCAGATGTACTTGACCTGATTTTACTCCATATTCTGCAGCAACTGTTTCAATAGTTTCAAGAACATCCTCGCCAGGCTCCATTCTTGAAAAAATTACTCGTTTTGCTTCAGTCTGAATTGAACGAACCATGTTTTGAGTCAAAGCACCCACATTAATGAAGGACTCGGATTCACAATAGGAAGTGCTTATCAGGGATAATCCGCTCATTTAATCTGTGAGTGGCATTGCCCATGGATGAGAAACCAGATGACAATGGACAATCTTCTCTTGAAGATTTCTTCACAGGTGAAGCGTCTGAAGAATATTTGAATGAGGTATTTGACGGACCTAACAAACATCAGGCCAATCGTGATGCTATCTCATCCAATAACAACGACTCACAAAATGATGCTTCGAGTGATGATCTCTCTGAAGAAGAGGAATTATTACCAATTCATGTAGGCGCAGCAGAGCTTCCTGAAGACCTTCCGCCATCCTTTCTCCTGTCCGTTGATTACTCAGGTGAACATAACAAAGCTATTGCTCGTTTGTACAAACCTGACTCAAAAGAGGTGTTTTTCTGGCTTGATAATACAGGTCACAAACCCTATTGCTACACGGATTGGCCACCTCAAGCAGTCGAGTCTGTGGGGAAAAAGCATCGTGGTTTTATTGGTACAGAATCAGTGGATCTTCACGATTTACTCCGTGATGAACCAGTTAAAATGACGAAAGTCATTGGTGACAACCCACTAGCAATTGGTGGTAGGGCTGACTCAATCAGAAATTCGTTATCAGACCCGAGCACTGGTGTCAATCATGCATGGGAGGCTGCCATCCGCTATCAGCTCTGTTATACTTACGACAACAATCTCGTACCTGGACTCATGTACAAGATTGAGAAAGGAAATCTCATTCCAGTTCCACCAGATGTCGATGCCAAGATTCTCAAAGAGTTTGAGAAAACCATCAAAGAGGATGAGGATCTCAAATCAATTATCGCGGAATATTCACCCATGTTCTTCACCGAAGTGCCTGATATCTGGCGAATTGCAGTAGATATTGAAGTGTATACTCCTGTAGCTAATCGCGTTCCTGATACCCGAACCGCAGAATATCCTGTGACAGCAATTGGGCTCTCAGATAATACTGGTTACAACAAGTGTTTTCTCCTAAAGAGAGATGGTCATTCAGACGGTAAGAAAGGAAAAGACTTTCCAAAACAACTTGAACTTGTGTATTTTGAAGATGAGGCTGAGATGCTTGTTGAAGCATTCAAAGTCATTGATCAATATCCTCTTGTATTGACATTTGTTGGGGATACATTTGATCTCAAATACCTCCACAATCGAGCAAAGCGACTCCGTATAGATATGGACAAATATTGTCCTATAACACTTAGAGGAAATCAGGACCCAAGGCGAGAACGAGCATTATTGAAACGTGGAATCCATGTAGACTTTTACAAGTTCTTCACAAATCCATCAATCAAAATCTATGCATTATCAGCCGCATATCAAAGGGAGAATCTTGACTCGATAGCAGAGGGAATCTTGGGAGCCAAAAAATTAGAGCTGAGCGATGATATCTCACGACTAGGATATTTCGAGCTTGCTCATTACTGCTGGCAAGATGCTAATCTAGTGATGCAATTCACTCAATTTGAGAGTAACCTCTTACTTCGCTTAATCGTCCTATTGATGCGTATCTCTAGAATGTCAATGGATGAGGTCACCAGATTCTACATATCCTCTTGGATTCAGTCACTATTCAGACAGGAGCATCGATCTAATAAGCTATTGATACCCCGTCGTATCGATATTGATAGTGTGAAACAGGCTGACGCACAAATTGAAGCCACAATTGGTGGAAAAGGATTCAAGGGTGCTATAGTAATTAATCCAATTGCAGGCGTGCATTTCAATGCCACAGTGTTGGACTTTGCTAGCCTATATCCAACTATTATGAAGACGCACAATATCAGCTACGAAACCGTCGATTGTCCACATGAGGAATGCAAGACAGGAACCGATAACCAAGTGCCAGAAACTGAACACTGGACTTGCAATCGCCGTCGAGGGATGATTAGTCAGACTATTGGTTTCTTTAGAGATACACGAGTAAAGTGGTTCAAACCAAAAAGTAAAGACAAAGCTCTCGATGAAAATACCCGGAACTGGTATTCGGTTGTAGAACGAGCACTGAAAGTATTCGTCAACGCCTCCTACGGAGTCACGGGAGCACCCCACTTTGAGCTATTCTGCATGCCTGCTGCAGAAAGTGTGACCGCCTATGGGCGTGATGCGATTCAAAGAACCAAAACAAAAGCAGAGTCCATGGGAATTAGGGTTCTCTACGGAGATACTGATTCGGTCTTTCTTGATAATCCTTCAAAGAAACAACAAGAGGAACTCGTGGCTTGGTCCAGTGAAGTCCTTGGAATTGACTTGGAAGTAGAGAAAACGTACAAGTATGTAGCACTATCAGATCGAAAGAAGAACTACATAGGCGTCTATAAGGATGGAAGAGTAGAGGTCAAGGGGCTGAGTGGCAAAAAGCGAAACACGCCTGATTTTGCTCAAGATGCCTTCAGAAAGATGCTAGAAGTTCTGAGTAGAGTTGATGACTCTGAAGGATTTGAAGCAGCGAAAGAGGAAATACGGGAGATTGTGAACTGTGTCATTGATAGAATTGAAGGAAAGGCTGAAGCATACAATCCCGAAGAACTTGCTTTCAGAATCCAAATGACAAAACCAGTTCACTCCTATGATACTGATATTCCACATGTCAGAGCAGCAAAGATGCTAATTGAGGCAACGAATGATCCTACTAAGGCGCTGCCTGGTACGATAGTTTCCTACATAAAGACCAAGGGACAGGATACGGTGATTCCAGTGGAACTTGCTAAAGACATGAGCTACTGGATTGATAAGGACGCATACATTGACATACTGAAGAGTGTGTTTGAACAGGTTCTTGATTCAGTGGGTCTCGACTTTGACGAGTTTCTTGGATTTACGACTCTTGACAAGTTCTTCTGATTATGGATGGATTTAAGTCGAGGGTCTGACAAAGAAATAGTTAATACCGTGACTTGATACACGCAAGAAGACCAAGAGCCCTTCTCCGACCAATCTCGACGGGGTACATGATAATGAAGCTGAATTATCGCGAATTCTTCATGCAGAAGATGCTAATTATGTTCAAACCCGAAGACATTGAGATGTCTGCAAAGGATTTCATCTCTACATATGCCTCTTACATCGAGGATGTCGGAATCGTTGGGAAGGGTCCAGATGGTTATGCTTTGTACCCAAGCAAGACCGCACCTGTCCAAGAGGAACATACTGAATTCTTTGAAGAGTGGGTTCGTTTGAATGATGCACTCGATATACACGGCGTTGTAGGAATGGACTTTTACACAGATGGTTGGTTCGCTCGTGATCCAAAGTATCAGACCATGAATGATCAAAATGTCAAGATGGAGCATCAAATCTGCCCAAATCGAGAAGAGTTCTGGCAGTACGGGGCTGAGATTATCAAGGAGATTGGAACTTATCCTATCAATGAGATTCTTCTTTTTGGTACTGGATTCATCCGTGATCATTTCTGCTTCTGCGAACGCTGTAGGAAAGAATTCGCTCCTATGGTCGACCAAGAACCTGATCGACTAAGCTACGTTTACATTTCTGAAAACCCAGAACATCATGAAAAGTGGCATCAATTCCGTAGTGATAAAGTCCACCAAGGTCTTCAATATCTACAGGATGCAGCCACAGAATCAGATGAGGCCACAGGACGAGAGCAACCCCTAAGAATATCGGTGGAAGTTCTCCTTGATCCTGAAACTGGTCTCTCCGAGGGTGCAAGAAACGAATACGGATATGATTATGCCCGTATTGGTGAAATCACAAAGAATGTCCTGATCAATCTGTTTCCATGGTCACCAATCCTCCCAACTAAGGGTAGTTCAGAGTATAGTGAACTAGTAGAATCACTCTATTTCGTCAACGAATTCACTCGGCGAGGTGGAAGAGCTTCTCTATTTCGCTGGGGAGTAACAACCACTGAACAGCTACAAGAGCTAAAAGCACTTGGCAAGGATGTGGGCATTGACAGAATTGTGTCAACATTTCATTATCCTTCAGACTATTCTCTCCGACGAGAGAGTGCAATTGGTAGTTACTGACGGTTTATTGCCTAGCGCTACAGTATGGGCAAACCCTATTGTTTGCTTTGATACTTCTTCCGCACGAGAAGCAGAAACTATAGCCCTCATTCTCATCTCGAGCATCATCAGTGAATGGACTAAGCTCCCCCTGAGTAAATAAGGATCCAATTCCCTCTATTGATTCGTCGAGTTTACTGTTACAGACTTTACGACTCTCATCTTCTCCAAAAATCCGATTGTCTCTAGTTTGGTAATGATAGGTTTCTGAAGACAATCTTGAATCATCATTGGTGTCACGCCATGGGTCTCCATATTGCTGACTCAACGATTGCATAGTTCTGTCAAGGGCTTCAAAGTCCTTACGATAGTCATCGCTACCATAACCTGGATCACGAGCTGGACGATTTGCTAGTCTTTCTTCGGAAGCTTGTTGTGACCAAGTTGAATCAAGATTGGATAAGCCTCGTGATGTTTCAACGAATCTAATGTGGGCATCGCTCTTCAAACGTTCATACTCGTCTAATGTCAATCCAAGAATCTCAAGAGCTCGGTCTCTTTCAGCACATCTCTTTGATAGCGGACAGCAGTACGAGAGACTACCATGACAGAGAGATGCCATTGCTCGATCTTGACGTGATTTGAATATCGGACTTATGCGTCGATTTCCAAGGACTATCGAATCACCTTCAGCCCTAAGTTCAGTATACCCACTTTGGGCAAGTGCTTCCACTATTTCTTTGGCTGGATATGCCCTCCCCTCGATGATGATGTGTCCCTCGGTCTTGTCAAGACGTACTGGCCTTTCAGTGCTCTTGTTTCCATCATAGGTTGAATATCTCGTTTCTGCCACCTCACAGACTATGGTCTAACCATCATACGTCCATGCCCCCTGAGCAATACAGGTGTATGTATTACCTAGGTCTGACGCGGGATAGTTATATAGAAGGCATCTTACAGCAAAACGTAGAATTTCTTAAGGAGGACAATTAAGAATGGGTTGTAAGGCTGAAGGTGCTGCACAGGGTTACACTGTATTGGGTGGTCTTGTTCTTTTAATATATGCAATTTTCCGAATTTATGCCGCTATGAACAGTCCTGGTCCTGGTACTATTGA
>JAEOUL010000291.1 GCA_016839345.1 Candidatus Thorarchaeota archaeon
GAGAAGTGAGCTCAAAAAACAACTTGTCAAAGATGTCGCATCTATAGCACAAATTCTGGAAAAACACACTTCAGCCATCATCTTATTGAACAATTTCGTCGTCCCAGTATTCTCGCCTCTTGGAATTGTTGATAACAAACAAAAAACAGGACTCAAGAGATTCTTCGAGGATGCGAACTCAGAACTTGCAGAGTTTTTCAGTGAAAGTAGTAGAGTGTTTGTTGTGGATCTGGACTCTACTGCAAGTGATTTTGGCAAATCACGTATAACTAACTGGAACACATGGTACCGTGGATCTGTTCCTTTCAGTGAGGATTTCACACCCTTTTTGGCTGATACATACCTCCGGTATATTCGCGCATTGAAGGGAAGTACAAAGAAGTGTATAGTTCTGGATCTCGACAACACTCTTTGGGGCGGCATTATTGGTGAAGATGGAATTGAAGGGATTAAACTAGGAAATGTATCTCCTGGAATCGAATATGTTGATTTTCAAAGAGGTCTTCTCAGTCTTTACAACAGAGGTATAATCCTCGCAATCTGCAGCAAAAACAACTACGATGATGCAATCAAAGTCTTTCAGGAACATCCCTTCCAGATATTAAAGGAAGAACACTTCGCAGCCATGAGGATAAACTGGCAGAATAAGGCCGCAAACATAGCTGAACTCGCAAAAGAGATCAATATCGGTCTTGACAGCATGGTGTTCTTTGATGATAATCCTGTAGAACGTTCAATAGTTACACAGGCACATCCTGAGGTTCTTGTTGTTGACTTACCAAAGAACTCTCGACTCTATAGAGAAACTCTTGAGAATCTCGATGTTTTTGATGTTCTTTCCCTTACTAAGGAAGATATGGCTCGTGGAGAGATGTACGTTGGAAAACGAAAACGTGCTGAATTAGAAACGAGTGTAGAGTCCATCGAAGATTTTCTCAGAACTTTGGATTTGAAAGTTCGAATAAAACCAGTGGACGACTTTGATTCACCTCGAGTCGTACAACTCATTGGAAAGACTAACCAGTTCAACCTAACAACCCGAAGATACACAGATGCTGAAGTTCAACAGTTTCGGAAAGATGAGAACTCTATTGTATACAGTATGGCTGTGACTGACAAGTTTGGAGATGAGGGAGTAGTGGGTGTAGCCATCATCAAGAAGAAGAATGGCGACTGGTGGATCGACAATTTGCTCATGAGTTGTAGAGTTATTGGCCGTTCTATTGAAACAGCTCTGCTGGCCAAGATTGTCAGTGATGCGCAAGATGAAGGTGCTTCACGCATCATCGCGGAGTATATCCCAACAAAAAAGAACCCCCCTGCAGCCGATTTTTATGAAAAACATGGTTTCGGAATGCCTGCTCAAACTGATGATAATGGTACTAGTTGGATACTGAATCTGGACACTGACACAGTTGAGGTGCCAGAATGGATTGAACTAACCGAGGAATAACACGATGACTGAATTCGAAGAAAAACTCCTAGATATCCTTTCAAAGGTCTTTCTTCTAAACAAAGATAAAATCACAGATGACCTCAGACGGAAAGATTTCGAACCTTGGGATTCGATGAATCATCTCATCATCGTGACTGAAATTGAAAACGAGTTTGAGATATTCTTCGAAGATGAAGAAGTTGTTGACATGTGGACTGTGGGTGATATTAAGAAGGTTCTTGGAACCAAACTATCAAATTAGACTATGATAGGAGCTTGACATAAGGCTTCTCAACCTTAATTTTGCGCGTCACTATATGGATGGTTGACAGAATCATTCTTAGTTTCTCTTTGGTTCAAGTTTCTGAACAGCACGGGCAGGATTTCCAGCGACCATTGTTAACGGAGGGACATCCTTACTGACTACTGCACCAGCTGCGACGATGGCCCCCTCTCCAACAGTGACACCAGGAAGGATGATTGCTCCTGCAGCTATCCAGGCTCCTTTTCCAATGACTACCTTTTTTGGACCTTCATGAAAGATCTGTCTTTTTTGATGGTAGGGGCTTGCACCTGAATGAGCCATGAGTTTAACACCTGGTCCAATGCTAGCCCAGTCCCCTATCTCAATGTACTCTGGGTATTCGCCATCTACTAAAACCTGAAATCCTATGTAGACTCCCTTTCCAATCTTGACACCGCATCTTCGATAAACACTTGCTCGAAATTGGTACGAAGGTGCCAACCAAGCCAGAATGCGCAAGAATCTTCCAAGTAGTTTTCCCATTTCCTGTCACCTTCCTCTTCTTCGCCATAAGACTCTTCTCAAGTAGTCCGAAAATACCCAATTGTCAATATCTCCTGTGAGAAGAAGACAGAATGTACTATCACCTTTCCATCTCCCATGGGTGTTCCAGTATTTTACTGCCTCTGATGGAGTTATACACCACGCACCAAGACCCTGAGCGTGCTCTGTGACTTCTTTTAGACACCCTACGAATTCAGACTGTCCCATTCTGATTGGGTGAAGATCAAACATAATGACTCCATTCGTTGATGCTGCTTTGGCCACTTCTCTCTTGAGAGTCTTTGAAACAGCGTCAGGACCCATCCCTAATCTGTCAATCATCAAATCGTCACTCTGAATGTTAAGTGGAATGTATGTCACCCTAGATTGTTGTCCGTTGATATTTGTGTGGAAGAAATGGGTTTTTTCACGATGCTCAGGTCTATATCCGAATCCCCCATCCCACAAAAGATGTGTTCGATCAAGTATGAGCGGCATATCGTCAGTGTAGTTGTCGTAGGGTGCTCTGAATCCAGAAATTGGAACTCCAAGACTCTTGAAAACCTGTAGCGATAATCTGAGGTCTCTCTCTCTGCCCTCTGCATTCAATGTGGGGTATCGCACATGATTATACCCATGACTGGCAACTTCATGTCCTGCATTTACAACCTCTCGAACAAGCTCGGGTTTCATTCTAGCAATAGCAGCTATTGTAGGAAATGCAAACCGCCCATCAACTTCTTCAAGGGCAGTGAATATGTTATGAAGAATTGTCTTGAATGGTGTCCTGTGGAGCTTCAACATCCTAACCAATTGTCGAGGGGCTTTCAAACCCCATCTTTTGCTGAGTTGTCCTACGTAACCGGACACATTCTACACCATTTCTATGATGCATTCTGCCTAAGGGGACTCTTTCAAAAGGATTCCGACTGACTCTCGAATTTGATGTAAACAGGGTAACACTTATCGAAGATGTGTGACCAACCTAGAATTCAGGTGAGAAATTGAAGCTCAGTCACATCGGAATCCTTGTAAAAGATATTGAACAGGGTATCAAGAATCATGAAACACTCTTTGGTTACAAACAACTGGGTCCCATTGTTGATGATCCCATTCAGAAGGTTCGTGTAGTCCTCATGGGGACCTCGGATGCAGATCCGATCAAGATTGAACTCATTTCTCCCCTCACAGAAGAGTCCCCGGTTTCTGACTTATTGAAAAAGCGTCAGTCTCTGTATCATCTATGTTATGAAGTAGATGATATTGAAGCGGCTAAAAAGATGGCTCGAGAGAACGGTGCAGTTATCATCTCACAACCAGTAGAGGCTCCACTCTTTGATAATCGAAAGATTTGCTTCCTTTTCACTCGGGATCATTACGTTGTGGAATTTGTTGAGGCTGAGTAATAGCGCTTCGTGTTGATATGTATAAC
>JAEOUL010000292.1 GCA_016839345.1 Candidatus Thorarchaeota archaeon
GTCAGTTAGGTCAACATCGAAAAATGCGATTCCTTCTTCTTCATCATTCAGCTTTACTAAGCGTTGACCCTTTGGAGAAGTTATTTGTGAATGTCCAGAAAAGCTGATTTCTCTCTCAACGCCTGTGCGATTTGCAGTGGCTGTAAAGACACGATTCTCAATTGACCTCGTTATCATTGCGTCTTGACCGAATGGTAAGACAAGATTTGCAGGATGTAGAATAGCTTGTGATCCCTTAAGAGCAAGAATTCTTGCGACTTCAGGAAAAATCCAGTCAAAGCATATCATCACCCCAAACTTACTTCCCTTGAATTCAATCACTGGAGGTTCTTCATTTCCAGCAAGGAACCAAGACTTCTCATTTAGGAATAGGTGTATCTTTCTATAGGTGGTGATATGTTTTCCATTAGCGAAAATCCCTGCAGAGTTGTACAAACCTCTGTTAGTTCTCTCACAAAGACCAGCAACAACTAATCTTCCTCCTCTCGACCATGCTAGTAATTCAGAGGACATTGGACCTATTGGAATCGTTTCCGCCGAGTCCTCAGCTTCCTCAATATTTTGGAATACATACCCTGAATTGCATAACTCTGGCAATACGAGAACATCTACTGACCTCTTCGTTGCCTCCTGAAGTAATTCTTGAACTCTGGAGATGTTATCTTCTACATTTGCTATCTGTGGTTTCATTTGTCCAACAGCGAGTCGCATAGTGAAAACACCATTTTCCTAATACAGACTAGCTGCTTTGTTTCATTCGGTCAGTCAATAATACACTATGTATCGACTCAGAAAAGACCATTTTCCATCGCAGTCTGACAATCACAATTGGCTTTCTTTGGAATGTTGGAGATCATTTCGAAGGTCAATTTCCTAACCCGTTCAACATTCTCAGCCATGGTCTTTAGGACCATCGCGTGCGTTACATGCTCTTCACCATGAACATCATAATCAGTTGGCATTGAAATGTTCACAAAGCAGATTCCAGCCTCACGAGCTAGTGCCGCCTCAGGATATGCAGTCATACCAATGACATCCCACCCCTGGTTGTGATAAAACATTGATTCAGCTGTAGTTGAGAATCTTGGTCCATTAATGCAGACATAAGTTCCTTTCTCATGAACTTTATACTTCACTTGCGCAGCAGTGTCAACAGCCACCTTTCTCAACTCAGGACAGAACGGTTCTGCAAAGGGGAGATGCGCGATAGTTCCTTCCTCAAAGAATGTGTCTTTGCGAACACCCATTGTTCTATCAAAGAGTTGATCCGCAATCACAAATTCACCAAGTTTGACTTTGTCCGGTTGAAGACTACCTGTGGCTGCTGGACTGATGATTCGTTTCACTCCTAGAGCTTTCATTCCCCAGATATTCGCTCTGTAATTAATCATATGTGGAGCAATTGTGTGTCCTCTACCATGCCTTGCAAGAAATGCAAAAGTGCGGCCTTTAACAGTGCCCAGGATGAAATTATCTGATGTAGCACCATATGGCGTGAACACCTTGACCTCGATTGGATTTTCAATAACTTCCGAATCATAATTTCCGGACCCACCAAACATTCCAATCTCAGTCGGGATGATCTCTTTTAGCTCCTCTGATTGACTTCTATCGACTGGTACAACTGATAGTTTTGCTTCAAATGCCATTTTCTATCTCCACCTTAACTCTTCAATCTCCAAACCTTGTCAAGAGGGTACTCGATTCTTTTTAGATAACCCATATGTGCCTTTATCTTCGATAACTGATCATCAGAGAGTACAATGTTGTTATACTCTCGAAGATGTTTCTTGAGTTCCATTGTACTGAGCTCTTTAACTTTCTCTCCTTCAAAGATCTTGGTAATTAATGACGTGAGATCCTCATAGAAATTCCAAGGCCATATCTCCCATGCCCAAGCTACTTCAACACCGAAGTAATCCGGAGTGAATTTAGAACCTGCGATGTGCATGAGAGTTGCACTCTTAACATCGATTGGTCCGCATTCTTTTACATGCTCAACAGCCATGGTGAGACTCTCTCCAGTATCAGTTATATCATCTATAACCAAAACCCGTTTTCCCGTTACATCTCCAGTTAGGGGACATGTCAACTTGGCTCTACCATCTTTAGTAGCTGTGACTCCCCAATGGTCAATCTTGACGCTGAACAAGTCTTTGATACCGAGAAGGTCACATGCAATTCTTGCATGAACCCATCCGCCTCTCGCGATTCCAACTATTGCATCGGGTTTCCAGCCAGATTTCTTCACCTTTTCTGCAGTTTGATATGCATAATTGTAAATGTCATCAAAATCAAGCACGTAGCACAATGGACCTTTTAGTTCCATAACAATCAGCCACCGAAGACACGATTTTGCGGACTATGATAAAAGTATGTCCCTATCATCACTCTTGGTCAGGAAAAGTAGTAGGGGGTGTCCACTGCATAGTTGGCTGAACAGAGATATCAAATGAAGAGAAATGTATTGGAAAAGAACCCCGAAATTGCCGCCAATGATGAAACAGGCTAGTGGATGAACCTACAACATTTCTACATAAAGTGAATTATATTCACCTGGAGTATATACAACTCTGAATGTGAATTTATCACCCATCTTTGCTTTGACTGGTTTCTTTATTGGTATGAATAGCTGTTTCCATCCATCTTCCATGTATAGTTTGATATCTTTGAAAATTACTGATTCAAAGAAACCAGCAAGTCCATGTATTATGCCATTATTGACGATATGAAATGTCAGTTGTTTATCAACTGAGAAATCTGATGGCGGATTTGTAAGATCAAATTCATCTAGAACTTGAATATCTGCAAGGTCTCTTGCTGCTTCAGAACTTACTGTTTGGACTACACTTGGAAATCGAAGTTGCTCAAAAGAAAACCGTTCTGCCATTACAGAACTCTCTACTGGGACTGTGTATATTGTGACCTTCTGTGGAATGATGAAACCTTCTGGTTTCAAGATTTTATCAACTGCATGAAGACTGGCTGGAACTTGTTGTTCAATTAGGAGAATCGATGATAGCATTTCACAAATAACGACGTCCGCTCTTTCAGTAGGAATGAAATCTGAAAAGTGTCCCTTGATGAATTCAATTTTATCTGCAACTCCATTCAACGCAGCTGCTTTTCTTGCATAATCCAAAGACTCTTGATTGATGTCGATTGCCGATACTCTTTCAGCTCCTGCTTTAGCAGCCATAATCGCTAGAATTCCAGAGCCTGTTCCAATATCTACAACATAATCATTTGGTTTTACAATTTGACGAATAGCTTGATTGAATTTAACGAGTCGTGACTTCTGTCCAAGTAGCATAGCTGAATGCAGCATATGGAATGGCGTTGCATAATCACGTTCTTTCATCATTTTTGCCATAACGAATCTTACTTATAATCCAAGTGTGAGCGAGCATCCATGACATAAGGCTGGATTTGACGTGTCTGAAAATATCATCAATTCCGCAATGCAGGCTCTTGAGGAAGGTCGTCCTTTAGATGCGATAGCCCTATTGGAACCAATTGTTGAAAATGATGATGGAGATGTAGATGCACTAGTCTGTCTTGGTATGGCCTACGTTCAGACCGAGAATCCAGAGAAGGCTGTGCTTGTACTTGAACAAGCTGAGGAGCTTGTAGAACAGCATTATGTAGTAGAACTATTTCTGGGACGTGCTCTATGGGCACTTGGGAAACTGTCTCATGCAGAAGACAGAATTCGTGAGGCTTTTCAACTCGACAATTCAGAACCTGAAGTCTGGCTCGATCTTGGAAGGCTAATGTACAGCAGCAGCCAATATAGAGAAGCTTTGAATCATCTTCAAAATGGATTGGAAATATTTCCTGAAGAAATTGGAATCCGTGGTCTCTATGCTTTGACACTGTATAGACTCGGAGACTTCACAGCTGCTACAGATGAGTGGGCTAAAGTCCATCGGTTAGATCCCGAACTTATGTCTGCAATTTCAAATTACGCATATCTATTATTGATTCAGAAGAGATCACATGAGGCCTCACAATTTGTAGGGCGTGCAAATATAGTCGATCCAACAGACTACCGATCTCAGATACTGCTTGGGGAATTGCGACTACAAACTAACGAGTATGATGGTGCAATTGACTGTTTCAATCAGGTTCTTCAGCAAGATCCAGACAACATAGAAGCATTATCCAGATTAGCGTACTTGGCTCATCTTGTAGGGGATGATGAAAAACGCAATCTATACCTAGAACGAGCTGAAGCTGAGCTAGGTAAAGACCCAGAATCATGGAGGGGGTTATGTTGTTTGTATTCTCAATTAGAAATGAGTGATGAGTATATTGACTGTCTTATTCGCTGGAGTCAAGCGGATGAAGGTGCAGCAGCTCCCTGGGTTCTGCTTGCTTCTGAATACAATCGTATTGGCCGACTTGAACCAGCCAGGAACGCCTGGAGAATGGTTTTTGAACTTCGCGGATATGTCAAGATTTGTTGTTCTGAGTGCAAAAAAGAGGTTCGACTTCCTTATGATACAGCCCTTGGATTTGATGTTTATCAAGAACTTTCCTGTGAGGAATGTGGGACAACAATTATCATGCCAGCAAGTCTAGCAGTGACATGATGAATGAAAGAAGATACCCTCGGTTTCCTATTCCCGGGGTAGGAGCCATCGTTGTCAGCTCTAAAGGCGTTCTCCTAGTTAGACGAGACAAGGATCCGGGAAAGGGTCTCTGGAGTATACCCGGTGGAGGAGTCGAAACTGGTGAAACTCAGGAGGAATCTGTTATTAGAGAGGTTGCAGAAGAAACTGGAGTTCGATGTGAGATAGTAGATTTTGTCAGCACTCTAGATTTGATTACTCCAGATGAATCTGGGCGAATTGAATTTCATTATTTGCTAAACCATTATCTTGCTCGTGCAACGACGGAAACCACAAAGCCTGAAACACCTGAAGCAGAGGTGGGTTGGTTCCATCCTGATAACCTGCCTCTAGATATAGCAAGCCCTCGAATAACAAAATTAATTCTCTCAGTGAAAGAACGAATTATCAAAATAATGAATGAATTCGATAGTTTGTGAAAGCGCAAGTTAGGAATATGTCTATTAGCTAGGAATTGCCAAGAAATATAAAAGCCGATGGACACACAGGGAGATATAGCGGAGAATTTTCTGACCAAAGGAAGTATGTATACAATGTTCAGAACAATTATGGCACTACTTATCGCGTTAGTGACTGCTTGCATCATCGGAGCCTTTCAAATCCTTGGTCTCGATCTTGCGGCAATCCAAGCTATCATTGGTAGCGGTAACATTACCGATAACCTCATGCTCATGGGTGCGACGCTCTTTGGAGTTTTGCTGTTTCCATACACTGCAGCTACAGCGGCGGTCCCAATATATTCCCCACTTGTAGCACTAGGTGTTGCTGGTTTCATTGCTGGATTGATTTCCAAGAGTGGCGTCCGAATGCTGTTTGTTTCAATCATCTCAATGGTACTCTTCTTCCTAGGGTTCTACATTTTGACCTGGTCTGGAGACCCTACCAATCTTGAGGCTATGTTCAACATAGCAAGAAACATGGTCATAGACCTTGGAGTTGCATTCGGTCTACTATTCATACCCGGCATAATCGGAGCTTCATTAACGTCTGAGGACTATTAAGTTCTTAAAATGAATCAGGGGGCGACTAAGCCCCCGGCGCTCTTTTTTACTCATTCGTCCCAACAAACTTTGCTAGCTTTTTTGATGCAAGATTTAGAAACTCATCTAACTGGGGTTTTTGGATAAATGCACCAGCAGCCATTGGATGTCCCCCAGCTTCAGCCACAAGCATATCATGAGATACGTTCAA
>JAEOUL010000293.1 GCA_016839345.1 Candidatus Thorarchaeota archaeon
GACTCGAAGCCGAATCACTGTGGCATGTCTGGATAGTTCGGAGACCTGCAGTAATTGCTTGAAAAAGAGCACTACTGTGTTCAGCAGTCTGAATTTCTCCAAGAATAAGATAGTCTGGCGATCTATGTAGACATTTGATTATTTCATCACCCTTACTGAATTTCGTAAATTGCTCATCCATAGGGTCCACTTTAAATCGAACTTGGTGGTGGTTTCTTTGCTCTCTACTTTCAATAGCATCTTCAATGTAGATTTTTCTCCACCATTTTGGAGTAGTCAAATCTAATGCATTCAACAAAGTTGTTTTTCCAGTTCCTGGACCCCCTGTTATTGTAATATTGAACCGACATGAAACAGCAAAGAGTAAGATTGCTGCAACTTCAGGTGTCAGTGTACCATTTTCAATCAAATCATCAACTGTGAATGGATGGTTTCTTGCTCGGCGTATCTCAAGGTGAAATCCATCCGGACTAAGTGGTGGGATACTTGCAGAGAAACGCAGTGATGCATCTTGAATCTGTAAATTCATCTTAAGAGATGGATTGCTTCTATCCAGGTGTAAATTACTCTCAGCACGAATTAATGTGATAAGCCTTGGTACTTCTTGTTCCTGAAATGAAATAGTAGTAATACATCTGCCATATTTCTGATGATCGAAGTACACTGGGATTCCAGGACGGTCAAGATAAATCTCTTCCACATAATCATCAAGAATAATTGGCATTAAGGACCCGAGAACACTGCGACGATGAGCGATAATCTCTGAGAGCCTCAATCTCGTTCTCTCATTAATTTCAGGTATCAATTTCATAATATGATTTGAAATGTTACCAATAGATTGTTGCAGCTTCTGAGTAATCCCATATCTCAGTGATTGTGTTCTTTCCCCAAATTGTCCTGATCTATGACTCAACTCTTCAATGAGAGAATACTCTAGAGCGGTTCTGACTAGTGGGACTGTGAAATATTTCGTCTGATTGAAATCACTCTGTTTGAAAATGGAGAGATAGGATCCGACTTTGTACACTGCCAAGATATCATCTATTCCCTCAAGCAGATGACTGTTTGGACCTATGAAGACAGTTTCCCACCCATCAGCTCTCCAAGAAGGCTCAACCTGCTTTGGAGAATTTGAATCACGGAAATGAAGTAACCCCCTCTCGTTTTCAACTAACACTATCTGTAGCGTTTCATTTCCAGATGTTTTGATGGCACCAATCTTTTGACAACCTTGGTCGTTTTTTTGGGGACATTTCTCACACCGTCCAATAGGACAATGAATTACATGAATATCCGAGCTCACCCAGTAAACACCTCATAGCTTCTACACCCTAATCAGAGAAATTCAAGATAATCTCCTATGAGAATGAATCACGGGATGCTTGCATGGGCCACTTCGATAATCTTCTTCATCATCCCGAAGTGATCTCTTATGCTGTATTCAGCCACTTCTGTTGCAACCGATGCAAGTTTCTGAGTCAGAACAGCTCGTTTTCCATACTGCATAGCAATCAATCTATCACTGGCATAGGCCGCCGAAACCGTGAATATGAAGGGATTTCTTCCTCCCCGCTTCGATGCAGGTATCATCTTGAGGACTTCCAGTATCTTACTTCTAAGAGCGTTTTCATAGTCCTTTGTTTCCCAGCCTCTTGATTGAACCTTACTGATCACTCTTGAGCTATTCATCAACATAGACAACACCCTTGGGACATAGTCCTCTGGTTTTCGTATCTCAGGCGAGTAACCTGTAAGAGATTTGAGTCTAAGTGCTTCCCTCACAATTGCTCTCACATTGACTCGATGCCCACACTTCTCAAACACATCAGCTATCTCATCAAGTGTTATCGGCGCTTCATCCTTGAATTCCCTTACAGCCATGAGAAGGCAGACTGCTATCAATAGAATGTTATTGCTAACATTTCCTGCGGTTTCATTCACAACTTTCTTGTATAGATACGCAGTCCGATCACGAACTTGCTCGTTAATCATAAGAAGCTTCGACACATGATTGAGGGTTCGTAGGGCTCTATATTTTGCTTCATTTTTACCAATTCTAATTCTAGTACTATATATCGTTTTCAAACGTTTGAACTTCTTCTGCATTCGCCCAGACAACGCTTGCCCTTGAGCATCTTGGAAATACCTGTCTTTGTGAAAACCTATGTAACTACCGAGACCATCTACAATATGCATCCGATTACCCAAGGATACATACATACTAGCATCAGGAGAATCGCCACTGGGTTTCTCTCCCATCTGGTATGTAGGTAAGACATATTGTCTTGAGAGTACCAAACCACACTCAGCACACACTATATGTCCTTGACTAGTGACAAGAAAACCACTACAGTCAGGACAGGATTTCGAATTGGTTAGACGAGATTCACATGTTCCATCAGTCAAAAACCACACCCATATAGAATGTGTGCAAACATTCCTAACTAAGTTTCAGATACTGAATATTCACTCACACAGAAGACTAGTCTGTCTAAGTGAACTATAACTGGTATTGAATAGGCTTTATCGGTCTGGTCAGAAAGAGAGATGACCGAAAGTAATCAAATACACTCCTCAAGGGATACAGATTCACATTATTGCTAGGAAAAATCTCTCAGAACTGAAAATATTACTCTGACTTGGCGTAGTTTTTCCAAGAGTAAAGACCAACCTCAGTCCGCCTACTGATCCAATCACCTCAAGACCATTTTTCTCCAGTTTCTTGAATACGCTACTCTCAACGTATAGCTTCGCTTGTTCACCTTTCACAATCGGTTTAGAATCAATCACAACAGTGATTGAATCATTGGTGTTCAATGTGTCGCATAATGCATCAGGCAGCTCTAATGTGAGTGTCGCATTATCGCTTTTTGAAGACACTTTCAGTATCTTTAGTCTCCTAGTTTCAGTTTCTTCAACAGAATCTATTACCGCATCTTTGAGCCTAATTACCAATGATGATACACCTCTATCCTCTATAGCCATAGTTGACGGCATGCAATTGCGAATTAAACCTGCCGTTGAATCCGTGTGCTGTTTTTTAAGAAAGATACTCACAATTTTCTGGTGTAGTTAGGTGAAACGAAAAGGATTAGCACTTGGACCAATCTCCATTCTCTTTATTGCATGCCTTGTTATTCCAGTTTCAGCATTCTACTTTGATTTCCAATATTTTGAAACAGACAAACTAGTTTACGAGGTTGGAGAAACCATTGACATGGTTGCAAAGCTCATCGCAGATTTTAGTGATGAGGGATGGTGCTATGTTACCTTTGCCATTGTGACTGACTTGGGACCCTCCTTCGCGGATGAATACTTTATTCCTCAATCTCCTGCAGTTCGATACCTGAATTCATCATATACAATCTTACCCGAACATACATCTCCCAACGAACTAGGGGTTCAAGCTTTTGCTCTTTTTACAGCAGAAATCTTTGACACAGTTTCTCAAAGTGCTGGCGACAACATCGAAATAACAATAAACAGAGGACATCTTACCACAATTCCTCTTTCCTCTTTATCAGTACAATACGGAATGGACACTTTGCTTTCACTAAAGATTACCAGCATTCACAATGAAAATATCGTATACTCTAATGAATCAGTCATTTTACATGTCGAAGACTCAGACTCGCAAACAATACTATATTCAAACACAACAACATCTTCAGAAGGAATTGTCTACCTTAATTGGAACGCCTCTCTGGGATCTCCAGGTTTCTACAATCTGACAGTTTCAGGTAATGGAAACGAAGATTTTCTTCCTTTTACAGATTCATTCCAAGTTGAAGTTCTACCAGCTCTATCCAATCTAACCATTATCTCATCACCTGAATCAGTATATTGTCAGTCACCTGATGGGACTCATATTGAACAGGCTGAGATCATAGTTGA
>JAEOUL010000120.1 GCA_016839345.1 Candidatus Thorarchaeota archaeon
AGCAACTTCTTCAGCGCTTTCTCTTTCTCAGGATGGTCTCAGACGCTGTTGTAAGCGTGCAATCTATTATGGAATGAAAGCGGCATTAGACCTCCTAAGGAAGGAGTATGATATCAATCTAGGAGAATCCCCTGAAGTCAAGTCTTGTAAATACTCGTCAAAGAATAGAGACTGTGAGGAAGAATCCTGTCCATACCATTAAAATCACGCTCTGTAATGATTTGATTCGTTGACAAAAGCTCATGTGAGTCATTGCAATTTGGCTGTGTTCTAGATAGAGATTTCTCGAAGATAAGAACCGGCATATGTTGGCTGAAAACCCTAATTCATACTGATTAACTGAATCATGCTACTCTCACTGAAAAATTGGAGTCATGATTAAATTGCAGGACCACCCCAATCTTATTGATGATATCATTGAGGAGTTCGTCAAACTTCATGTTGAAGTTCTCAAGAGTATTTTGAACGGAAAGACCTTTTACGAAATCAAGCAGACTTTTGCCAACCGTCTTCAGGAATTCAACTACGACGAGGTTTCCTCCTTCCTCTCTCTTCTCCGGTTCAATGAAATTGGTGAAGTGGTAGGAGCATATCCAATCTCACTTATTCCAACGAACATCAAAATTACAGCTGAAGGCATCGGAAGAGGATATGCTATGTGTGCAATTGATTCATTGGGAGTGGCTTTTCTTTTTAATGTCAGAACTGATATCGAGTCTGTCGATCCTGTTACAGGGGTTCCGATACGAATCACGGTAAATCCAAATCAAGTCAAACCCAAACCCAATCCAAATATCATAGTAACGATGCCTAAGACTGTAGAAGAAGCTGCATTCTGTTGCCCCCATGTGAGATTCCTAAGCTGTGAAAGAAGGAAAGTCACACCTGAGGGAGTCATATCATTTATGGATGCTATGAAATATGGAGTGAGTTTCTTTAGTCGATTTAATCTGAAAAAGAAATTCCGATCAAGACTATCTCCGCTTAATCATCTCTACAACGCTGAATCACTTACAGCAGATGAACTCATCCACTTATACTCAAATAGTCCGCGATTCAATCTTCTGAGCTTACTATTCCCCGACGATTTTGGTAGAATCATGGTGAACATTTTGTGTGAGAAAGGAATCATTGAGAAGCAAGAGAGCTCAGAAAATATACGTTTCACCTTGACGTATAAAGGAAGGAGAATCCTAAACACGTTCAGGAGATAATTAGTTTCACAAATAACTACTCGATAGCGATTCTTTCACCAATCTCTATTGAAATGTATTCTGTCGCGGATCTATTTTTTGCAGCAATTTCGAGTGTTCCATAACTGCTGGTGACCAAAAAGAGGTTATTTTCGGGACCATACTCATACGTTCCTGCAAATGAAAGTTCACGCTGTTCATTTCGAACAGAGATTTTGTAGTTTGACTTTGCAGCAGGAGGAATGTTTGTGATGATATTTCCAAATTTGTCTATTCGAACGACTTCGCCCTGACGACCCTCCTGAAAGAAGACCAGAGCCTGATCAAGACCGGGTTTTGCTTCGGTGGACATCACACTGAGTGTTCCAACCTCATGATAAGCTGCAGCCTTGGCAAAGATGTCCCTACCGTGAAATGTCTTAGACATTCTCTCATCGGTTAGGATTCGATAGACATGCTCAATCCCATCTTCTGATGCCGCAGGAAACAATAATCCATTATCCGGACCAATGTGAACATAATTCTCTGTCACAACAACGACTGCATCACGTGCTGTACCCACTCCGGGGTCCACAACGGAAACAAACACGGTTCCTGGTGGAAAGTATTTGTAACTCTGCAGCAGAATCCATGCGCCTTCACGGATTGACTGTGAGGGTACTGAATGCGTTAGATCAACAATCTGTGCTTCTGGATGAATAGAGTATATCACTCCCCGCATCACTCCAACATACTCAGAAACTCCGAAGTCAGTCATTAGCACAATCATTTTCCTTCCTCATTCAATCTTGACTAAACGCATCTCGTTATAATCAGTGACCACCCTGATATATCCCTGAAGCATCTTATCGACCTGAGAATCACCGGTATCTACTCTCAAAACTTCTCCTTCAATCCCCTTGAGCTTTGAGGGTGTACTGACTACTATAATGTTGTCTTTTCCCACACGGTCGATGATTCCCGGACTTATCTGTTGATTTCCCCTGCCAAACAACATGCCCTGATGTCCAATGGGAGATACAACAATCCATGCCTTACTGAAATCTTTCACAAGTTCTAGAATCTCACTCTCATTAACATCGTTGTGAATTTTGCCCTCATGATAGACATCAACACCAAGTGTTGTCTTCTTTACACCCAACATATCTGTGATTGTTTTCACTGTGGTCCCTGGCCCTAGAATGTATGAATCTGTTTCAGATATCTGTTCAATAACATATTTCGCGATTGATTCCTGATCCTCTTGTTCGTCAGTTGTTTCTGGGCTTGCTTGCTTGGCGCCCTGAAACCTTGCAGGAACTGAGGGACCTATCAAATAGCCATACAATCGAATGATGAACCTGTCCTGTCGAATTGACTTTTCATCCGCATCCATGATTTCAAATTCAGCAGATTGAGCAGTTTCCTCGTAGACAAGTCGAATGACTTCCGCTGCGTCTGCAGGATGTACAACAAAGATGCCGCTATACATCTTGACTCCAGAAGGTACTCCTAGAACTTGGAGATCATCAAGTTCATAGTCAGTAACAGAATCCAAGATGTCCCTTGCTGTACCATCACCACCAACGAACACCAGCAGACGCACACCTTTCTCATAGAGAGATAAAACGCACTCCCTTGTGTCCGATGCATCCGTGGAGTTCTCAATCTCAATATCGATAACCTCGTGTCTCAATCCTGCCTCTTGGACAACATCTTCACCCATCCTTCCAGGACAGGTTATGATGTGAATCTCTTTCATTCCTTTCTTTATCGACATGACTGATTCCAGTGCAGACAAGAATTCTAATGCTCTACCAGGAGCTACTGGACTGGCTCCTCTCTTGATAGCCTCCTCTACAACCCCGTCAGTTCCCTTCAGACCGACTCGGCCACCCATTCCAGCAATGGGATTGACAAGCAGACCGATAATCATAGCATTAATTCAACCTCAGTTTCTGACAGACAAGCATGCTCTAAAGCAGTTTTGATTGGTCAAAGAGGTTATGAAAAGCAGATCTGAATGAGTTAATCTGTTTAATTACAAACAGCATATAATGAAATTAGGATAGAATGCAGATTTTTGTGATTCTTTAAAGGAATAGATATTAGACCTAAATTATGATTGATTGAAAGAACCGTGAGGGAAGGGCTCATGGATAGACGCACGTATGTTTGTATCATCACGTTCTTGTTGATTATGACAATGATAAGCGCAGGGTCTTTTGATTTAGTTTCAGCGGACGAGGTTTATTCAGACGTATATGGCAAAGTTGAGTTCAACTTCGCGTATTGGTTGGGACATGATGATCCATACCCGAGAATAATCACATTTTTGAACGAAACAGGCGGTTCTGGAACTGGAACAGAATCCGACCCATTCATAATTCAATGGTGCAGATTCGTGGCTCCTGATGGGGGACTCTGGCTACAGCATCTACCATATTATTTCATAATTAGGAATTGCAAGTTCGAAGGAACAGAGCCGAATAGGATTTGGTTCTACAACTCAAGTGTGATAGAAATCTATGATTGTGAATTCATCTCTCGCGTTGAATTGACAGACCTTGACAATGTTACTCTTAGAGATAGTGAGTTTATTGATATTGGATTTAGTGTAAATAATTGCCGAAATGCATCATTCATTAATAACACACTCACAGGGGAAACAAGTCAGATTTTCATAGGCTTTTCGGAGCACATCTATTTTGGGTTAAATAGAATGAATAATACTGGAACAAGTCTTGTACTTGCGGCTCCTGTAACTCATAGTATTTTTGAGAACAACACAATTCTGAATGCATATAGTGGAATGCAGATTTCTGCAGTGAATTATAGTGTTTTCAGATTTAACACTATAATCAACATATCTCTCTATGGAATCTGTCTTCATGGAGAACCTAGTTGTGTAGGAAACGAATTTTATGGAAATATTATAGAAAATGTTGGTCTTGATCCGCCTGAGGATTTCATGCCTGCCAACGATTACAGTGCAGGTATATTGTTTACAGGATATTCATCAGGAAATAACATAACGTGGAACACATTTGACGGAAATGCGGAAGCTGTCGTAGATAATTCAGGCAACTACTATGATGCAAATTATTGGTCAGACTATGATGGAACTGATGACGACGGTGACAATTTTGGAGATATTCCTTTCAATGTCACAGGGACTTCATCGTCACAAGATCATCGACCAAGAATGGAACGTGATCTAGCATACTATGATTTAACGGCTGATCCTAGTAACGAACAGGCCAATGATGAAATGTTGATTCTCATTATTTTTTCAATTTCAATAGTTAGTTGCGTGGCAGTCGTATTGATAGTGAGGTTGATACGTAAATCAGGATAATCATACACTGGTTTTACTTCAGAGCTCCTACTTGAGCAGCTGATTGTATCCAGAACGAAACTCGGACTAGAACCTCATCTAGGAACTTGTCACGGTTATCTGGGGTGGCGTCCTCTGGCCACTTGTTTCGACGATACTCATCGAATTTTTTGAAGGTTCGACCATATTTGGTGGTCAAGGGTATTTCCACACGACGGTCACACACAGTGTTTAGAGCTCTGATGAAGGTCACAAAATCCAGATCAAGGCGTTGAATCCATTTTCGAACAGCCTTGAAGAATGTCTGAGATTCAGCCTCACCCCAACCAAGCGTCTTAACTGCCTCTCTGTCTGAAGCATCGATTCTTCCTGTGTTGAAGCTACACTCTTTACTAAAATCACAACGAGCCTTTAGATACAGCTTGCGTTTTGACATGAACATGAAAATCTCGTGAACGCCTTTCTTCCGCATCATCTCTTTGTGATCACTCACTGGAAAAATGAGCTCTAGTATCTTTCCTTCCTTGAATTTCCCACCTGCCTTGAAGTACAATTCGAGTGCCCAAGCAAGTGCAGGAAGAGTGTTGACTGGGAAGATTTCATCGGCGTCGGTCATTGTAACAGATCATTCAGTGTAATTCTTACTGATATTGCTTGGGTTTTGTACAAAATTAGTGACTAGAGGGACCCTTTCTCACGATTTGTGACTAGAACCTCAGCCAGTTCTTGGAAGATATCAATGATTCCTTCTCCCGTCTTTGCCGATGATTCGATATAGGGCATTCCGTGGTTGTCTGCAAACTCTCTTCCTTCAGAAGGCTCAACAACACGATCAGGCAGGTCAGTCTTGTTTGCTACCAGAACAAGCGGGATTGTCTTGTTGATTGCCTTGTGTAGCTCGTCGAGCCACTCCTCTAGAACTATGAAGGTTCTACGTCTGGTCACATCGAACACCAAGAGACCACCGCTCGAGCCTCTGTAGTACATCGGCCTCAAAATCTGAAATCGGCTCTGTCCTGCAACATCCCAGATCTGCAACTTCACGGTGACATTCGTAGGTTCACGAGAAATGTCAACGTTTTTCACGGCGAACTGGCTTCCGATGGTTGTTTTGTAGTCGGTGCGGAAGAATCCGTGAGAGAAGCGGGTCACTATAGCAGTTTTGCCGACGGCACCCTCACCTAATACAACGATTTTGAAGAGGTAATCGTACGAGCTGCTCATCTGTATAGTCACCTGAAGGGGATAGGCGGTGGTACGTCTAAAGCGATAGGAGTCTTACGGCACTAATAAGGTTTCGTAAGATTTAGCAAAGTTACAGAAGCAGCCTAATAGAATTGATATGGGATTAAAACATGACAAGGTTATCAGAGTAAGGCGTAGGAGGAGGTAGTTTCAATGAAGATATTTGAAGAGATATTCGAGCGAATGGATAGATGGAGGAATCTTCCCAAATACGGACTGAAAACACGAGCAGACATTTTCTTTAGTGTCTATCTAAAAACGGCATTGGAAACCCTATCACAAAGAGGTTTGTCGAATCACTTAGAACATGGAGCGAGATCACAGCAGGTGATATAGACACCTGATAATCGTTGCATTTTCCTCAGAATTGAAGACACAATTGCGACTGAGATGGCAACGTTTTTCCATTTCATCCTGCTCCACGTTTCAAGAAACTTATAACTCCGTAGAATCCTAAGAGAACGGAGGATTCGTAGGTGCAATTGCGGGTAGCGGCACTTCTAGTTATTTTTCTATTAATTGGACAGGTTGGTGTAATTAGTGAATTGAACATTCTTGAAATGAACCACAGTTCCAATAGTATACCATCGAGTTTATCGTTTGAAAATATCATCGAGGACACATACTTTGATT
This sequence comes from Candidatus Thorarchaeota archaeon, assembly GCA_016839345.1. The sequence continues at coordinate 6,388 of JAEOUL010000120.1, forward strand.
CTGAGCCGAGTACAGTCATAAATGGAACTTCAGGCGAGTTTTCTTCCAATTATCACCACGCAGCGGATGAGGAGGATTTCAACTATATAGAACTCACATGGGACCATGTTGCCAACACCCCTCTAGACTTTAGAGTTGAGGCAGATGCAGATGGTGTACTCCCGGATTGCTTTGATTTCATCTATTTCTATCAAGAGTTTGATTGGCCATCAAATGAGATACCGCTTGAAGCCGAGTTCAATTTCAATCTTAGCACAACTCTAGAGGGGTCTTTTGCAACCGAGCCGTATGGAAACCTGATGTTTAAAGTCTATGTTTGGATGATTGATTCATCAGGAAACTGGATATTGGTATATGACACGAGAGATGCTGCATACAGCGAGTCCTATCAAGATCGAAGAGTGAACTTCAACTATATTGCTATGCAACAGACTTGGGGAGGAATGATTGAGAATTCCTCTGGTCTTCAGGAAGACCCAGAGGACGTCGTACAGGTTGCTATAGGCTTGGCTCCTAGGTTTTATTTTGAATCATTTCAATATATTCACCCTTGGGAGTTTTATAATGGAGCAGTCAGTATTCGAATCAGTGGCATGGAACTTTGGGTTTACATGGATCAAGAACCAGATCCCTCACAAGTTCTCACCCCTCTGTACAACAGTACATGGGAATATTCGTTGCGAGAGGTCTTTCCAGACATTCCGGAAGAGTATGAAAACTCCACCGATTGGTTCAAAGACATTCAGACAGATGCAGATGGGTCAGTCTATGTCCTTTGTGACACTAGTTCGAGCTACGAATACTTCAATGAAACTGGACGCTCCTACTCTTCGCAGTTCTTGTTGAGATACTCTACACAACTTGAGCTTCTCTGGGCAAAGCCCTTAGGAAATATGACTCACGGACATGCTTTGACAGTTCATGATGGATATATCTATACCACGGGATACATCTCCACGGATGATGAGTACCATAATCTAATAGTCGCGAAGTGGTCATCAGACGGTGATATAGTTTGGCAGACTGAATGGGGTGGAATCTATACTGAGGAAGGATCAGCAATCACAGTCGCTCCTGACAACAGCGTCTATGTCTGGGCGGCATACTACAATAATAGATTTGAACCTGAATTCTGGAAGTCATCATTCCTGAAGTTCGACTCAGCAGGAATATTGTTGTGGAACAAAACAAGTGTGGTTCCTCTGATGCCAGTACGGGCAATGTTGGAAATGCAGCCTGATGGAATGTATAGTTGGGACACATACAATGTTGAGAAACGCAACCTCACCTGCGAGCCTATCTGGAATATCAGTCGCATAGCATTTGCTGCTAACTTCGATGAAAGAGGAAATATCTACGTTGCCGCTTTTTGGTATTGGAAAGAACCAGAAGCGATTTTCCCTGAATGGGGGACGACGATAAGTAAGTGGAACTCAGACGGAGTTGAATTATGGCACAGTAATTATTCCATCCCGTTGACAGATGGCAATTACATGAATTTCCGGTGCGGGTCCATCGATGTGGCCCCTGATGGAAGTGTCCTAGCGATACTGCATGAAATGGAACTTACGTACGAATATCATATAGTTAAACTCGACTCAACTGGAGTTTTCATCTGGGACAAGATAATAGGAGATAAGAGATGGCCAGTCTATGGAGGGGCAGAACCAATATTACACATGGCAGAGAACGGACTTGCATATGTTGGATATCAACGCTATGGAGATTATGGGATTGAAGTAGCCGTGTGGGCGTTCATCGTTGGACCATACAATCAGGGAATAGACTCGCAACTCCTGATAATTGTTGGAGTTTCGGGAGCGGCTCTCGTAGCAGTAATTTTGGTCTGCAACAAGAAGTACAAATGAAAATCATGGCTTGCATAGGATGACAAGTTCGTTTACTCGAGGAATTACGACTTTAGTATCTGGAACTTCGTACTCGACGAGATCCTTGAATTTCTGACGCTGTTCATCGTCACCGTGTATTGCGACTGCAAATGTGGGTTTTATGTCCATGACCATTGCAAGAGCCACGCTGGGATGACATGTTGGAGAGGGTGTTCCAGTTGGGAGAAACGCCACATCTACCTTCTTCTTACCCACAGGCCAGTAACCTGAGTCAGCAGCATGGAAGACCTTCAGTCGTCCAATCGATACCCTGAGGCTAAACAACCCGTATCTTCTTTCTTAATTTCTCTAGACCAGTTGGCCATACCTGACTATTGGTTGTTTCCTTGATTACAAGTTCAATTGACCCTGAAATAAGACTCTCTAATCTACTACATTTGAGAAGAGGAGTTACATCTACTGTTTTGATAGAATTCATTGACAAGTCAACCACTTCAAGTTTGAAGCATCCACTTAGAGGACTAAGGTCGATTTCAGTGAGTTGATTCTCACTTAAATCAAGAAAATTCAGAGAATTGCAATTATCAAGAGGAGACAAATCAATCCATCTCAAATCGTTTGCCTTGAGATTGAGTTCTTCGAGAGAAAATAACTCTTGAAGTGGACCTAGCTCTATGTCTTCCAATTGGTTAGCAACAAGATTCAGGATTGAAAGCTGTTTGCAGGTGTGTAATGGAGATAAATCAATTGATGTGAGGTAATTCCCACCTAGGTCAAGATATGAAAGCGCTAGACATTTTCCAAGTGGTGTTAGGTCTATTTGTTGTATATGATTTGAGTGTAAAATTAATCTTCTTAGAAGTTTACAGGATTCTAGGGGGGTTAAATCAATCTCATTTATACGATTGAAGCTTAAGTTTAATTCCTCAAGCCATTCTTTTGCTGAAAGCAGGTTGAGATCAAACTCCTTAATCTTAGAAAGACTCAAATCGATGGTAGTTTTGACAGCTCTTATTTGTCCATTTTCATACACATCTCTGATATCTCGTTTTTTGTGAAACTTACCAAAAATCCAGAGTCTGATATAATAGAGAATACCACCTGCACCTAAAAATATGAAAAGAAGATGACGCGATGCAATATTGGTATCAAAAATGAAATATACCATAATTGTCAGGATTAGTGCTCCAACACAAATGAATATACACTCAACCTCTGCGCCGATTTTCATTGAAACCACATCTGTTTGTTTATTGAATTATCTCTAAGCTTCCTCTTACTGACTGGTATCTTCTTCTCCTTCTTCTCAACCCATACATCCCCTTTCCACAAGTCACTCTCAATTACCTCCTAAATCAATCAGCTCAGACATCACTAATAACTTGTTACGTCACTTCAGAACGCGACGAGAGTGCTCTGAAACTAGCGACCTTCTTTTCAATCACTAAGAACACCGGCACTAATCCTTAATCGATAGGTATATGGACATTCCTCGCAAACTCAAAGTTAGATAGAGATAGATATTCAATACTAGTTACTTACTACTCGCGATTTCACCGTATGATGTAATATACATCCGAAAAAAAGATGACCTGCAGTAGTATCCTAGAACGTATTCATGGCTTGTTCAAGATAACAAGTTCGTTCACATTGGGAATTATGACCTGAGTTTCAGGTAACTCGTGATTAACAAGGTCCTTGAACTTCTGGTATTCCTCATTTTTGCCATGAACTGCCACAGCGAAAGAGGGTCGAATGTCCATGGCCATAGCGAGAGCCACACCCGGATGACATGTAGGTGATGGTACTCCTGTTGGAAGAAAGGCTGCATCGACTCTGTCTTTCCTAACAGGCCAGTAGCCTGAGTCAGCGGCGTGGAAGACCTTCAGTTGTCCAATCGTGACTCGACACTGAATGATTGGACGTGGATGCACCCCTCTATGCAACTCAACTTTAATACCATCAAGCGTGAACTTTGGTCCATCCCGTATACTTTGAAACAGCTCCGGTCCTGAGAGAATCTTCTCATGAGGGATTCGAGAGCGTAGTTCATCCACCATATTGTACTGGCTGATGATGGTGGCTTCTGTGGTCTTGTAAAGAGCCACAGCATTACTGAGGTTATAGTGGTCGAAATGATTATGACTGTAGGTGATGAGGTCAAGAAACCTGATGTGCCTCTTGACCTTGGAGAATAGATTTGAGGGGTCGAAAGCAACAACCTTGTTCTTCGTCCGAAGTAAAATTCCAGCATATCCTGTATAGATGAAAGCAAACTCTTTGGAACCCAATTTCGCATCATAGAACTCATCTATGCTCTGTGCAAGACTGATCTCTCCTGTCATTTGTAGTCGCTCCTTCTAACAGAAAAGGAGCTGACCGCCCGTTAATAATGAGGATTTGTGTTTGCGCATGTAGATTGAGACTTTCTCTTCGACAGAATACAGTAGGTATCTTTTTCTCTGAATCTACATGGAGAGGTGATGTGTGACTCATGACTGACAAGCTTTTTGGGACAACGGGCGTGAGAAAGATTTACGGGGAGGAATTCGACCTTGAGATGGCTCTGAATTTAGGAAAAACCTTAGGGACATATGTTCAGAGTGGAACTGTCCTAATTGCCAGAGACGCTAGAACTACTGGACTCATGGTCGCAGATGCACTAGCTGCAGGAATAATGTCAACAGGGGTCAATGTTGTTCGAGGAGGGATAATTCCAACACCAACACTTGCATTTGGTACTATGAAACATGGGTTTGATGCGGGTCTCATAGTGACGGCATCTCATAACCCACCCGAATATACAGGTGTGAAATTCTGGTCTAGAAGCAGCATGGGGTATACTCCAGAGGAAGAAAAGAAACTCGAAGAGATATACGAAGCCAAGAGATTCAAAGTGGCAAGTTGGGATGCACTTGGAATAGAAACTAAGCTCGAGAACATAGTGAATGAACATATTGAAGCCATTCTTGAGATGTGTGATGCAGAACTTATCCGCTCCAAATCATTCAGAGTTATTGTAGACCCAGGGAATGGTGCAGCAAGCGTATTGACTCCCTACTTGATGCAACGGCTCAATTGTAGTGTAGTTACGATAAATGGTCAACTTGATGGTCATTTTCCGGGAAGACCTTCAGAACCCGATGAGGAATCTCTTGGAGATCTAATCAATATGATAAGGAAAACTGGAGCAGCTCTCGGGATTGCTCATGATGGAGACTCTGACAGAGTAGTCTTTGTGACGGAGAATGGAGAGGTAATTCGGGGAGATAGAACCATTGCACTTCTGGCTCAACAGGCTCTGATTGAATCAAAGAATAAGACTATTGTAACTACTGTTGACAGCTCAGTAGCTTTGGATGAAACAGTTGAGAAGTCGGGAGGAAAGATAATTCGAACTCCTGTCGGTGATATTCAAGTTGCTATAAAAGTCGGTGAAACCAAGGGAGTCATGGGAGGAGAAGCTTGTGGGGTATTTATTTTCCCTGAAGCTCATCTTGCTCCAGAACCATTCTTAGCATCATGCAAAGTCCTAGAACTTATGGCAAAAACAGGCAAGACATTCGGAGAATTGATTTCGAAAATTCCAAAGTACCCGATTCTAAGAAGCAAATTGAAGTGTCCCAACGAAAAGAAACTAGTAGTAATGGAAGCATTAGCAACCATACTCCCTAAGGAAATGAAGGACCCAGTAGAAGTCCTGAGAGTGGATGGTTTGGGTATTTCATTGAAACAGGGATGGGTGCTTGTAAGACCTTCTGGAACAGAACCAGTTATCAGAATAACATGCGAAGGTCCTACTGAGGATATTTCAGAAGAAATCCTCAAAAATGCAGAAGATATTGTAAATTCCACAATAAACTCAATGTAGTTATTATTCTAATGCAAAGAAGGTTTATAGCGGTACCATAACTTCACATCATGAATTACGGGGTCAATCTAATGCCAGATGAAAAGAAAGAGCTTGAAGATTCTATCCTAGAAGAGTTTGAATGGGCTTTGCAAGACCCCAACGAACAGAAAATCCGTCAACTTGGAGAAGTAGTGAGTATCATTACAACTAAGCTGACAGAGGCTATTACAAACCTCCAGATTACTGTCATGGATTTAGAGAGCAAAGTTAGTGCAATGGAGAGCAGGATGTCCTCGATGGCAGCTCGTGGTCCCGCCGTTGCAGATCCTGCAGCAGCCGGAGGAGAACCAATCCCAACAATGGAAAAAGCTCCCACTCCACAACCAGCTGGAGCTCCAGGTGGCGGCATGAGTATGATGGGAGAACTCAAACAACTTCTTGCTGCAAGAAGAAGAAAAGCTGAAGGTGCTTAGTCTAGATAAGACGATGAACACTGTTTTCCCGATAGAATGGACCAGCATGTTCGGGAAGGGTTATTGAGAATGCCTCAGCTCGTTTGCAATTTGCTTGAACACCGCGTAAACGTGTTCGTGCATCATATAGTTTTTCATAGAAAATGTCAGCTTTCTTAATCTGCGACTTGTGTTTTCTCAGTGCAGCTAGGGCAGCCTGATATGAGTCAGTGATATCAACGTGAACATTTGGTCTAGAGATCAACGTGTTGATTTCCATGTTATAGATGCGTTCGACTCTATGCGCATCCTCAAAGATAGTTGTATGAGATGCCCATTCTGCAGCCTCTTCCACAATTCTAACACATTGCTGGTGATTGTGATTGTAGTCACCTGAATGGTGTGTAATGACGATCTGTGGTCGTGATTTCAAAATGGCTCCAACTACCTCATTCCTGAGATTCATGTCAATAGCAAAATCATCACGTACGCTTAGATAGAGGTTCGTGATACCAAGAATTCCACAGGCTTGTTTCAGCTCAGCATTTCTTTCCTCATTTCCTGTCATACAATGTAGATCAACTTGTACACCTAGGTCTGTGTGCTTCTTTATAGTACCACCAGCACCTAGACTCTCATCATCAGGATGGGCAACTACAACGAGGATTAATCCCTCATCCGAACCGCTCATACACAGTGGTGCTATCCACTGTCTAATCAAGGTTTGCAGCTATTTTATTGTCGAGACCATTTGCCTTAAAGGGACAGGCGAAAGATGGAGAACGGAGAGTGAAAGGATGCGAATAGGAGTTAATCTATACCCTTCTGTTGGTGGTAGCGGTTACTTGGCAACTCGTTTAGGTCAGCAGCTAGCACGCAGAAATCATATCATTCATTTCATCACTTATCAAAGACCCTTCTCCTTAATGTGGGAGCAGACAACAGGGGTTCACGTAGATCTTGTGGATAGATTTGACTACCCTTTGTTCAAGGCAACTGGTCCGCCCTATGCTATGGCTTTAACGTCCAAGATAATCAAGGTCGCTAGAGACGTTAAACTTGATCTTATTCACTCTCACTATGCGTTCCCTCATGCTATGGCGGCATATATGGCAAGGGAGATAGAAGGAATTCCATATGTTGTCACTCTGCACGGGTCCGACGTACATACACTGGGACTCGATCCAGCGTACAAACCAGTAGTGAAACATACTGTTGAAAAAGCGAATGCTGTAACATCGGTTTCTGAATTTTTGAAAAAGAAGGCTCACGAGGAACTAGGCATCGAGAGAGAAATTCATGTTATTCCAAACTTTATCGATGTTGAAAGCTTCAAGCATCTCAACGGAGTTAGATTATACGTTGAGAGTGGATGTGTTGGTCTGCGGAAAGAGGAGATGACAGAAGAGCTAAATCCAGAGGAGAAGATACTTCTTCATGCTTCGAATTTTCGCAAGGTGAAACGTGTTGTCGAGTTGATTGAAATGATGAGAATTGTTGCAGATCACTATCCAAAGGTGAGACTCATCATCGCGGGCGATGGTCCCACACGTATCGAGGTTGAAAGAAAAATCGAAGCACTAGATCTCTGCAACAATGTTCACCTATTGGGTGTAAAGAGCAACATGCAGGAGATAATGTGCTCAGCTGATATGTTTCTTCTCAATTCAACTCTTGAAGGAATGCCTCTTGTTCTCCTTGAGGCAATGTCTTGTAGCCTTCCTGTTGTGACAACCCCAGCAGGGGGTATTCCAGAACTCGTACGACCTGGAATAGATGGAGCAGTCACCAAAGGATTCGAGCAGGAGGAATACGCCCAGAAAGTCATAGAATTGCTAGAGAGTGATACTAAGAGGAAAAGTTTTGGACAAGCTGGGAGAAAACGTGTAGAAGAATCATTCTCTGTAGAGAGAATTGTACCCATGTATGAAAAGGTATTCGATGAAGCAATTTCATAACGGAGGATTGAAACTGACATTGAAGCCGAGTGTGTTCAATATCTATCAGGATTTTATCTGGCTGGGAGAGAATTCAGACTTAGCAAAAAGACTTTACAATTCACCGCTCATATCTTTGGATGCTCTTGTTAAGAGAGCGCCTGCTTTGTTAGACACTTACAAAGATACACTATGGCACATTCCTGAGAGATCTACCCTCGTAAAGAAAACCCTGATTGATATCAACAAAGACCTTGGAATTCTAACAGCAAAAGTAAGAGAGAGTATAGATGCACTATCAGAAGGTGCTGTGGAATCCGCACATCAGACCATTGCAATGGGAGGACCATCATACATCCTGAACAAAGCAATTACGGCTGCGCGTGTTGCTGCGCTGTCCACCGAGAATGGGGTATCTTTGACTCCTTTCTTTTGCGTTGCAGATTATGACATTGTTCAATCCGAGCTAACAAATATCAGAACTCCAATAATGGGATCTGGAGGCAATCTAGTAAGCATACCTGTGCCTGAGGATTATGAACACTCTCCAGTTAGTGTATTGCCACTACCTGGTAGCGATTGGTTGAATCAAGTTGAAGAAGATATCCGGTCTAGTTACAGACCAATATTCAAGGTACTCGAAGGTAATTCTCGGTTGCTTTTCGAAGAGAGACTTGATCAAGCTTTGTCGATAATAAGAGTCGCGTTCTTTAATTCCAAAACACTCGGCGAATGGGCTCAAAGAATAATTGGATATCTCTTCAATATCATTGGAAACCTTGGTATACCATTACTTACAGCATCTCACAGGGAGATACGTGATCTTCTTGTCGAAGGTTTTGAGTTCATGCTTTCTCGAGAAAATAGGGACCGTTTCTTGGGAGCACATGAAGAAGTTTCAGGGATAATTACTGAGAGTGGATATTCTTCAGGGATTAATCGTCGCGGCTCTGATTATGTTCCCTTTTTCTACGAGTGTCCAGAAGCTGGTTGTAACAGTAGCAGAACCGAGCTTTATTACGAGGACAGAGGTTCAACTGTCATATTGAAAGGCAGATGCCCCTCCTGTTCGGAAGTAATCGAGATTGAAACTTCAGCAGAGAGTCCTTTCTTAGGTGAGATTGCACAACGCATATCGCCACGCGTAGATTCAAGGCAGATAGTAATTGATACACTTATTCCCACAGTAGCACATGTGGGTGGTCCTGGAGAAGCGGCATATTATGCTCAGGTAATTCCATCAGCAGATGCAATGGCCATACCATTTCCACTCTTCATCAAATATCCTAGAATTTACTTCAACACACCATGGAATGAGAACTTAGCAAAGACACTTGAGAGTGAGGATTTGGAAGTACTCCATAGAAAGGATATGTTCAGCATATTGGGAAAGATTGCTAGATTCAGAAAGAAAGAACGATTCGATGAGATGAATGCAAAATTGGATGAGTTAAGTAAAATCATAGTCAGCACCCATTCAAATCTTAATGAAACCCTAAGGCAAATAACCGAGAAGACTGCATCCACCTCAGGTGAAATGCAGGAGCGTCTTCAACTTCTTAGACTTAGTCTTGAGAGGTATCTCAGTTGGACATTTGGACAGTATGCAGAGAATAAGTTGGGTCAGGAATCGTCGTGGTCTTGGATTGAATGGGTTATCAATTCGGGATTCTCAGATCTGTTTGGACCATATGAACGGGCCTATGTTGGACAGATGAAGAATGGTGCCACAGTATTCGTCAATTTCTCAATTTGACCTATCCTAGTTCTTTTGAAAGCAGTTTACCTAGGCGAGCAATTCCCTCGGAGATGATTTCGACAGGAGCATAGGAATAACCAATTCTCATGGTGTTGAGCTCTGGAAGACTAGGTCTAACATCCTTGTTATCTTTTGTGAGCCTGAAACCAGACTGAGGATAGAAAGCAACTCCAGGAACGTACAAGATGTCATTAGGTATGCCAGTTGTTTCTAGGAATTTTCCAGCATTGAATTTCTTGTCCTCACTTTGCCACCAGATGAAAAAGCCTCCAGTTGGATCTGTTCGGACCCCTGCTGGAAATGATTCATCAATTGCCTTTGCAAGTGCTTCATAGCGCTTCTGATATTGTGGAACATTCTTTTTCAATGCTTCATCAATATACTTCCGGTAGTATTCATCGAGAATACGTTGGACAAGGGTAGTCGTGCATAAGTCTAGGTATCCTTTGTCTTTGAGAACTTGCTCTCTGACATTGGGTGGAAGAACTGAATATCCTACTCTGAGTACTGCCGCTTCCTTACTGCTCGTACCAAGATAGGCTACACGATTGTTCTCCTTGTCTAGAGTCTTGATGGGTTTCGGATTCTTCTTGAATTGAATCTCCGCATATGCGGAGTCTTCAATCAGTAGGATATCATTAGCCTCAGCTATATCAAAGAGTGCCTGACGGCGTTTGAATGGTAGTGTTGTGCCTTTTGGATTGTCAGAGTCAGAAACGACATAGATAATGTCTGGGTTCTTTCCAAACTTCTTCTTTGAAACCCCGATTGCTTTTTCAACATCCTCAGGAATAATACCATCAAGGTCAGTGGGAATTGTAATGACACGTGCACCAAGTTTCTCCGCAGGAGCCAAGAATCCAAGATATGCAGGAGAGGGTGCGATTATTACATCGCCAGGATCAATCAATGTATCAAGCAGAGCATAAAGCGCCTGCTGAGAACCGTTTGTGATTGAAACATTCTCCCATTCAGTTTCGCAGTCGATGGGAATACTCCTGACTTCACACAGACGTTTAGCAAGTGTCTTCAAAAACCATGACTCCCCACCTGTGGGTCCATAGTTGAAGTCTTCAAGAGCCAACTTCGGGTTCTGTTTGTATCTTTCACTGAGGTCTGCCATAATATCTGCGAAGATATCGGTAGGCATGATACCAGGTTTTCCACCAGCAAAGTAGTACTTTACCTTATATTTGAGGAGGGCTCGAATCTGAGATTCCTCAATAAAACTAGTCCAAGTAGCAAAGCTATAGCCATTGCCTATTGTGTTTGCCATATCTACCCGCTCCCGAGGACTTGCACCATATCCTCGTGATATGAAGCATGGACACTTCTGTACATGCTTCTGTTCGATTGGCCTTTATCCTTTTCCACTTGAACATTGGTTTCGAAGTACGCTTCCGAACTGCGTTGTACACATTTGAACGTCACAAATGTGCATTTGACTAAAATTACTGCCGTGTTTCAGCATTTATTGATGCCGCTGCGGCTGCAGGATCTTCAGCCTCAATTATGGACCTAGCTGCTATTACAAAGTCAGCACCTGCTTCAATTGCTGCTCTTGCGCTACCACCTTGAGCTCCAACCCCAGGACTTAGGATAGGAATCTCGGTTCCTAAAACCTCACGAATCTCAGTAATCTTTTCTGGATATGTGGCTCCGACAATTACCCCATCTGTGTCCCATTTCCTGGCAATTCGGGCAAAATGAGTATAGAAAGGTTCAGACTTCTTTCCATCAGGTGATACATATAGACCGTATCCCTCCTTAGCTCCTGGATGGGACATGTAACAGAGAGTGATTATTCCCCGTTTTCGAAGTGTGGCCAGCTCAAAGACACTGGCAAGACCTCCTTCCATTCCAACCAGTGGATTGACGATGAGTGCATCAAAACCTGCATCGAAGTAGTACTTTGCAATGTGCTTGTTTGTGTTCCCAATATCATTCAGTTTGATGTCAGCTATTACTGTAATTCCAGCATCATGAATGGCATCTATGATTCGTGGAATTCCATCAAATAGTCCAACTGGCAGAACCAGATGACGGTTTATCTTGAAGGCAACTGCATGCTCGGAAGTGAGTGAGATGATTCGAAGCGCTTCCTCTTCTAATCGTTTCTTCTCAGCCTGAATTGCAGGTCCATCTTTTCCAGCCATGTCAGCGGTCATATCAAGACCAATGATCAACTTGCTCTTTCTTACAAAACTCGACGCAGAAATTTTCCTCTTATACACACGAACTCACACCTACTGCATTAGAGATACCACAAATCTTCGAATGCATTGTTTCTTCATGCACTGCCCTCCCAAATAAATTCTCGGCATATCTCGTGTACACTTATATCAGACTTAGGAGTACGATTTTTTGGAGACGTACCATTGAGTCCTGATTGGTTGATGACCCGAGTCGCGGTTGTTCTTCTTGCTATCGTTGGTCCAATCTACTTCTTTCTGTTGATGTTCTTCATTCCTCAGATGGTACCATTTGAAGATCCAATGTTGGACTGGCTCTTTCATTTCATCGCTGTACCCATTGTCTTCTCAGCACCCTGGGTTGGACTCATATATTATCAACGCTATAGGTTAGCTAATACCGTTCACATTATGGATGAAACTATTGCTGGAGTTCCCCTCAGGTGGCGTGTCTTCTATGGAGCGAATGCAGCTTTCATTCTCATGCTGTTTGTACTCCCATTGGCCACACCACCCCTAGCAATAATTCTTGGATTGATTGTAGCAGGAACTGTTTTCTACAGGATTGGAGTCGGAAAGTTTGGAGGTGGAAAGGCTGCAGCTGCCCTAGTCGCACTCGCAGCAATCGCCCTTTGTATTCTACCAGCTTTGGTCATGCTTGAGTTCATGCCACTCTATCTTGTTGTGTGGGAGAGTATTCTGACAACATGGGAGAGCTTCTGGTTGACTGTTGTTTATGGATTTGCCCAGTGTCTTGTTAATGCACTCAGTTTTGGTGCTCCAGTTTATTTCATCTATTTCGGGGCGCAGGAGTATGACAAAGGTCTCTATGGTGAAGTATACACAAAGACTCCAACGAGGTGGATACGAATTGGGGAGTTCATCCTGTTCTGTGTGTTCCTTTACCTGTATCTACCCCCTATCCCCACTCCCGTGGGCACCATCTATTTTATGGACCTGTCCATCCTCTTCAACCAATACATTAACTGGGCATCGTTGTCCATTGTAGCAATCATGTACATCGTGAAATTCGTGCTCAAGGTCCAAAATGATACAACAATAGGTGGGGTTTCAAACATCTTTGTCATAGGTCTCTTTCTTGTTGTGGAGCTGTTCTTCAAGACGAATCTATTACTAATCAATGCAATCATATGGCTAGCATTCATAGTTTATGGAGGACTTACAGCCGTGAGTTACTTGAGAGCATCATCTCGAGAGATCTATTGAGTTGAGTACCGACAGATGCAAGTATCAGGCTTAAAGAGTGTTTTAGGAATTAGAATCAGGAGGAACTGAAGATTGTGCGACTATTGCGTACAACATGGTAGTGGTAAGAGATGGTATGAAAATGCCAGAAATTATTCCAAGTCATTGGCCACAAGTGAGTTTGTCAGAGAGTTCTGTGATTCTTATTTTCAGCGTGAAATCAAACCTCATTCAGTGAGTAGTGATACTCAATCAGAAATCATACCCAAAGATAAATTCGAGCTGGAGCGTCAGAAGATTGATCGAAGGTATGGTTTATTCCTCCACCACCAAGTTGTTACAACTAATGAGGCACTGTCAATTCTGAAACTTGCCAGTCAACAAACTGAAGAACATGAACGCACAATTGTACGAATCCCTTGTATTTGTCGATATCAGGTCTATGGGTCGGATGAAGGTCTCCGTTGCTATGGTATTGCATTCACTGATGAATATACTCGACGTTTTCCGAAATACTTGGGAGGCGGGCATGAGTATGTCAGTGCAGAAACTGCTAGTCATATGCTTGAAGAGATGGTGGAACGAGAACCAACGGTGCATGCGATTTCTGCACTTGGTATCCCATATTTGGGATTGCTCTGTAATTGCGACATGAAGGTCTGTCAACCATATCTAAAACGTGTAACATTTGGAGTCGATAGTCCGTTTCATAAGGGACATTATGCTGCAGCTGTGGATCTTCAGAAATGCTCCGGATGTTGTACATGTGAGTGTGTGTGTCCATTCAAAGCAGCTACGCTACCTGAGGATGAAACTGGAGCCATGATCGATGTAGAATCGTGTTTTGGGTGTGGTGTATGTATCAATCGATGCCCCGAAAGAGCCATCAGATTCATAGAAGCCCCAAGATCTACTGGATTTTGACTGACTCAAAACATTACCGTCATATGTCGGCTGAACACCAATATGATAGACAACTGTTTTCCAAGTATGTCTACCTTGTCAATTGAACTAAAAGAGAAAGCACTTGAGGTCGGATTCGTATCAGTTGGGGTTGCATCACCAGATATGCTTCCTGATTTGCCTTATGGATGGGTTCGAAACATCCGCAAATTAAACACACCAGAGGAAGAATTTGAGAGTGTACGGTCAGTAATTCTGCTTGGGTGGTTTTCATGGGACAAAACATTCAGTTTGAACGTTGACCCACCGAAAGAACATGAGGGAGAGTCAAATTTTGAGAGCTACTATTTTGGCGAGGAGATCATGAAGAACAAAGCTTGGATTATTATCGACTTCTTGCGTCGAAGAGGATTCGAAGCAATGTGGTCAGCGAATATTCCTCTCAAAACTACTGCAGTCAAATGTGGTCTGGGTGTTCAAGGCAAAAACACCTTACTGATTTCACCTGACTATGGTCCGAGGGTAAAGCTAATTGCAATACTAACTGATGCGGTCTTGGAAACCGATTCACCACTTTCGGATGATTTATGCCGGGATTGTGATAGATGTATCAAGGCATGTCCGACAAGAGCAATTGAGCCATATCGTTTGAATATCACTGACTGCATGGTCTATTCCTCTGAGAGCCCTACATCGACTGATGTTCCTGACTTTGTTAGACAACAGGAACAAAAGCTCTTTCACAGACCCACTCCAACAAGCTATATTGAATGCACCAGATGCATTGATGTATGCCCCGTTGGCAAGAAGTGATATCGACTAGGTATCCTATCGGTCGCGCATTGTCAAATGTATCAGTGAGAATTTGTTACGACCTTTTGACCTGTACTTCTGGCAAATTCTAATAGATCGTTGTATCTATGGATTGCACCTTTTTCAAATACTCCCAAAGCTAGGACTGTATCGACGTGAATCATTCCCAGATAATCCATGATTCCCTTGAACATATCGAGTAACGGTTGTGCATTGACTGAGTTCTCTGCTTCTAGTGGAATGGCCAAGATTGTTTTCTTACCAATGAAAATCTCTCTATTAACACCATACCATCGATCCAAGAAAGCTTTGAATTGAGCAGTTGGACCCCACCAATAGACCGGGGTACCAAGCACTAGAATATCACTCTGAGCTATGCGAGCTTCAATGTACTTCATATCATCTTTGTAAAAGCAACGCCCTTTTTTCTTGCAGAAATCACACCCTTTGCATGGAAACACCACCAAGTCACGTAGCATAATTTTCTCAACCATGGCTCCATTTTCAGATGCTCCGGCCAGAATTTCATCAATGATTATTTCCGTATTGCC
>JAEOUL010000294.1 GCA_016839345.1 Candidatus Thorarchaeota archaeon
ACCTTGTCAGTTCGTCCTCGCTCGAATTGGAGGTGTACTCGTGAGTCTTTTTTGAAGAGGTCTTTGATTTTTCGTGCAGCCTTCATTGCACTCTTTCGTTCTCCATCAGTCGATTCCCATTCTTTCTTAGAAGATGCTTGAACTCGGGCTCTTTGTATAGGTTTGACAAAGATATTCCTCTCGAAGAGACCACTCTTTGGTGGTTCATTTCCAATCACAGCCTCGAAGAATTGTCTGCGTGCCCGCTCCCATTCTCGAGCCTGTTCGAGTTCGTTGACATGATAACCTTCACGGTATACCTCCAAGACATCATATGGGCATGAATGTTCACAAGCACCACAATAGATACAGTGTTCATCACGAATAGCAATCTTATCTGCTGTTCCAGTAGGATAGATTGCTTTGACAGGACAAATATTGAAACAGTTGTTGCAGCCAGTAGGGTCACATTTCTCAAGCTTTTTGATTCTAACTTCTCCGGAGAACGGTTTTATGACTTTCAGAGCATCATAGGGACAAACTTGCTCACAGAGACTACACTTTACACAGGTTTCATTCGTGTGAGTAAGTTCGCCTGTAATCTTTGGTTCAGCTATTGTCCTATCACTCGATTCTTTACATTCAACCTTTATTGCATCATCCGGACAGATGTCTTCACAAAGACCGCAGTAGTCACAGTGGTCCTCATCGACTCTTATTCCAATTGCAGGTCTGAATTCCGGAGGTTCTGCAGAATCAGACCAGAATATCTTGATTGCCTCAGGGCATAATATCTCGCACAAACCACAGTATGAACACTTGTCTTCATCAATCTTGATAGACCCTGTGGCAAACTCCTCCCCCGAGTACTTGACGAGATCTTTCTTATGATCAACCTTGACATCGACTTGGAGTGATCCTGTTGGACAGACCTTTGCGCAAAGCAGGCACGGTGCACATTGTTTTTCATCAATCTCATGGGTTCCCTCAATCCGATTGTATGTATTGATTGCATTCTCACCTTCATAGCTAGCATCAAAGGCTCCGAAAACACAGGATGAATCACAGAGTCCACAAAATGTGCAGAGGTCTGGATCAACATTTACCAAAGGAGCACCCTCAATTTTGCCAGAAGCAGTTTCCTGTACTGGTCCGAGAGTTATTGCTTCCCAAGGACATGGAAGACATAGACTACATCCAACACATTTGTCAATTGTGTGGTCCAAGGTCCTCGTGAGGAGAGAGGTCTTCCAAATCAATCGGACTTTTCCATCAACAACATCCATGGAGATTACAGGCTTCTCACCAATGATCAGTCCTGGTTTGTCCGACATGAGATCACCTACCTGTAACTTCCGCTTTGTCCTTGCGGCGTGATCGAGCAGCTTCAATTTCCTTTCCGAGTGGACCAAGTCTAACTATATCATTGGTAAATCTAGTCACTTGCTCAGCAAAACTATCAGCTTCAGCAGCTGATGCACTTCCGAAATAGAGTCTTCGTCCATCAATCCCAGCAGCTTTTAGAATTTCTCGAATCTTATCTGTTCGATTCATAGCATATCTAGCTCCAGACCGATAGTGACAGTCTTGGACATGACATCCAAGGATTGCCACGCCGTCTGCTCCTTCAGCAAATGCAGTCAAGATTGTATCTGCATTGAGCCGGCCCGTACATGGAACTTGAATCGAAACTATGTTTGGCGGATAACTAAGCCGTTCAGTTCCTGCTCGATCTGCTGCAGAGTATGCGCACCATCGGCACAGGTAGCCTACAATTGCAGGTCTCAAAGGGTTAAATGTAACTGCAGCCTTTGTAGCTTCCTCAAGTTGCTCATTTGTAAGACATGGAAGGTCCAAAGCACCAGATGGACAAGCAGCCACGCAAGCACCACATGCACGACAAGCAGCGAGGTCGATATCTGGTATCTTCTCCTCATTGAACTTGATGGCTTGCGGTGTGCAGTTCTCCTCACAGATTCTGCAACCCATACAAAGGTCAATATTGAATGATGGAACACATGCCTCTGCAATAATGTCACCAGATGTGAGAAGGGTTTTCACCTTTGACGCAGCAAGACCTGCATGTGCTACCGAATCAGCTATATCCTTTGGACCCTGTGCAACTCCTGCGAGAAAAACACCCTTTGATGCAGTACTACTGGGTGACAATTTCGGATGTCTTTCCATAAAGAAGCCATTCTCGTCTAGAGGCGCTCTGAACAATCGGGACAACTCTCTATTGCTAGGTTCTGCATCCATTCCAACCATTAATACTACCAAGTCGATCTCAAATTCCATCATCTTTCTAGCTAAGGTATCTTCTGCTCTAACGATTGTCCTCTCAGAAACTGGGTCTAGCAGAACCTCTCCAATTGAACCACGAATGAAGTTCACGCGGTATTCTTTCGCAGCGCGTTCGTACAGCTCTTCCTGCCCTTTCCCGACAACACGCATATCAGTATAGAATACGTAGGCATCGCACTCAGGTAATTTCTGTTTGACTTGCATGACCTCTTTAACAGCGGCTGTGCAACAAACTCTACTACAATAAGGTCTACCAAATCGTTCGGAGCGACTTCCTACGCAAGGTATGAAAACAATATTCTTTGGAGGTTTGCCATCAGATGGTTTTACTAATCTTCCACCACTTGGTCCTTCAGGATTGATAAGACGCTCCAGCTCTACGGAAGTGATAACATCTGGATTGACACCATACCCAAATTCTTCCACTATAATTGGATTGAAAGGTTCGAATCCAGTAGCAAGAATGATAGCTCCAACTTCAATTACCTCTGATGTGTCCTCCTCTTCATAACGTAGTGATTTCGGTTCACAAACTCCAGCACAAGATTGACAACCTATGCAGTTTGAAGTGTCAATATAAGGAGCAATGGGTACTGCATCCATTGAGGGACGCACCATTGCTTTTCTCATACCTAATCCGTTGTTGTACTCATCTGTAACTTCAACCGGACATATTTCGAGACAGCGATTGCAACCTGTACAACTCTCAATGTCCACGAACCTAGCTCTTTGATTAACTGTGACACGATATCGACCCACATTACCTCGAACATCAGTGATATTCGTGAGAGTCATGATACGAATGTTGGGATGCCTGGCTGTTCTGGCCATCATTGGTCCCAGAATACAGATACTACAATCGAATGTAGGGAATAGCTTGTCCCATTTTGCCATATGCCCTCCTAGAAAGCCCTCCCTCTCTACAATCACAGTTTCAATCCCTGTATCAGCCAACTCAAGAGCGGCAGTCAATCCAGCTACTCCTCCTCCCACTATCATCGCTCGCTGAGTCATAGGAAGTTTCTGAGTGGGAATTGGATTAGAATCACGTACTTTAGCAATACCAGTATCGATAATGGCCGCAGCTTTCTTCGTTGCAGTTTCGGGATCGTCATAATGAACCCAACTGCACTGCTCACGGACATTTGCCATGTGCAGATGCCCAGGATCAACTCCAGCTTCTCTTACCGCGTCAGAGAACAGTTCTTTGTGCAATAGGGGTGAGCATCCAGCAATGACAACTCTATTTGCCTTGCTCTTCTTGATTTTTGCTACAAAATCGTAGACTCCCTGTTCTGAGCAGAGATGGTCATCAACCTCAACCAAGGGGATATCCATTTTTTCGTATCGTTCTCTCAGAGAATCAACATCGAGTGTATCAGCAATATTTGAACCACATTTACAGAGGAAGACTGCAAGTTTGTCCTTGTCGTTGGGCTTTGCCTTTGCCTTCGATTTCTTGCTCAAGGATTGCACCATATCCTGAAGTTATGTTTGCCATTTGTTCGTTGATGAAGTATTGGGTATGGGTTCTATTAACCGGGTAACCGTTAGGGTCATACCGGAAATATCTTGTGCTATAGGTGGTAACTCAAAAAGAAAACCATTGGTATTATACGACTTACCAGTGATGACGGAGACCCAAGGCTTTGAAACTCAATCCGATGGAAATGTATAATCTATTACCCAAAACTAATTGCAAGCTTTGCGAACCAAAAACCTGTATGGCATTTGCCACAAAGCTTGCACTTGGAGAAGTGAAGCCTGATGACTGTCCGCCTCTTCTTGAAAAAGGATTTGAGAAGAACCTTGAAAAGATCAGGGAAATAATTGCGCCAATGCAGTCTGCCGAGGCAACAGGCATCAAACTTGATGAGAATCGTTGTACAGGCTGCGGAAATTGTGTAGTTGTCTGTCCAGTAGATGTTGCAGCTGAGCCAGATACAGCATTAGGTAAAGCAGGGAAAAGCGGTGACACTGTATTCAGAGTTGAGAATGGTATCTCGAAGATAATCAACTTGGAGAAGTGTCGGAGGTTTCCTCCGGACAAACTGAACTGTCGTGTCTGTGAGCAGTACTGTTGCACTGATGCAATTGAGATTTGGTAGGTGACTCTGATGGAAGATATCGTTTGTAATGGTTGTTCACTGCTCTGTGATGATATTGTCGCCGAGTTTCACAAGAACGAGGTAGAATCTCTCGGACTATGCCGCCTTGGATTCACTCATCTTGAAGTTGCACTCAGCCACGACCATTCCAAATCAATTGATGACCAGCTTGAGAAAGCTGCTGACTTGCTGTCTTCAGCAGACAATCCTTTGGTCTATGGATTCTCCCACTGTTCAAACGAGGCAATCAAGGAAGGACTTGCTCTTACAAAAACACTCGGAGGCTATTTTGATTCAGTAGCTAATCTTGGCGTAATACAGGCATTGACTCATAACCTTCATTCGATGAAGCTCGATGTGGATTTGGAGTATGTTAGAAATAATGGCGAGTTCATAATCTACTGGGGCTCTGATCCCGCAGAGAGCATACATCGTCACCCAAGCAGATTTGCAGTTTTACCAAGAGGTGACAAGATTCCAGAGGGTGTTGAGAGCAGAATCATTGGCGTTGTTGATGTTCGTGAAACTGAAACAATGAAGATGGCGAATCATAGGATGATTATTCCGATAGGATCAGATGAGCAGTTTCTTGATGTGTTAATAGGGGAGTTAGAGGGAAAATCATCAATAACTAGTCCAATTCTCGGAATACCTGCCGCGGAAGTGATTGGTTTAGTTAGTGGATTAAAAAAGTCTGACTGTACTGTAATCTTCTATGGCAGTGGTTTACTAAATTCTGGTAACACTGAAGAGAATCTCTCTGCGATTTTACGGTTAGTCGAAGCAATAAGAAAGACTGGAAAAGAGGCATATGCATTACCAATGTATCCAGAAAGCAACCTCATGGGTGTTATTGATGCAACGAGGGAAATTCCGAGTACTCTTCAAAAAATCACTACAAACCAGTTCACAACAGCACTGATTGTTGGAGATGATCCATTGTCTGTTCTTCCAGGACCTGCTGCAAAATCGCTAGCAAAGGCAAATATTGTATATATTGGCCCTTCTGGTGGACTGACAGGAAAGAGAGCTGATATATCGATTCATACAACAGATATGATTCTCCAAGGATCAGAGAATATGACAAGACTGGACCAAGTCAAGATTGGGTTCAAACCATGGACGGGTAGAAACGAATCGAATAAGACAAGTGACATTCTGAAGAAGTTGCATGAACTAGTGAAGAAGAAGATGACATAACGAATGGTGATAGCACAATGAAAATTGCAGTTGCTGGAAAAGGCGGCGTTGGGAAGACAACAATTGCAGGAACAATAGCCAGGTTGCTCGGGAGAGATGGACTGAGAATACTTGCAGTGGATGCAGATCCAAGCTACACATTATGGTCAGCATTGGGTATTCCAGCAGATGTTGCAAATGAGATAGTACCCTTAACAGAGAATGAACCCCTTGTGGAGGAAAGACTGCAGATTGAGGGGGCAGGTTCATACAAACAATTCTTCAAACTCAATCCTCGTGTGGATGACCTTGCAGAAAAGTTTGCGATAAAAGGCCCAGATAACGTGAGTCTACTAGTAGCAGGCACTGTTGAGATAGGGGGTTCTGGATGTATGTGCCCATCAGCAACTCTACTCAAGTCACTCATGCGACATCTTATCCTTGGAACAGATGAAGCTTTTGTAATGGATATGGACGCAGGCATTGAAAATCTTGGTCGTGGAACTACAAAAGGGATGGATGCACTAGTAGTGGTTGCCGAACCAGGGCGGCGATCATTGGATATTCTTGGAAAGATTAAGAAACTTGCACAGGATATCGACGTCGGGCATGTTTTTGCTGTGGGTAATAAGGTCGTAACTTCTGAGGATGCCAAGATGATTGAGGATTGGGTAAAGAAAGAAGGGATTCCACTCCTAGGAATAGTGCCTATGGACGAATCTGTCAAAGAGGCAGATAGGAGAGGTGTTGCACCTATCGACCTCGATGCCAATTCACCAGGAATGATTGCGATTGCAGAAATAAAACAACGTTTGGTTGCAGAAACCACCAAATAATCAGTTTCAGATTCTGTTACAATTTGAAATAATCGACGGATATTGATTTACTTTCCTAAACAAATTACTTAACGGAGTTAATATCTGATTCCGAAAGCTCACTTTAAGAAACGTGATTGATTCACAACCTTATTATGTTGCTATGTGTTCGGGCTTTTTACTACGCACAGGAACTGAGTTCAGAATGAAGAAGAAAGCTTACTTCAAGGCGGATGAAGCGGAAACTGGACTAGGCAGGTTCAAAGGACTTGAGGTTCGAATCGGCACGATTGTGGACGACGAATGGGACGAACCAATGGGTCCGACTCCAATGCCAGGTCCAACAACACTTCGTTCGTGGGATCACAAAATTTTGACGAAATACCAACCGTCATACATGCCCTATTGTCAGGTTTGCTGTCTTTGTACTATGGGGAAGTGCGACCTTTCAGGGGATAGAAGAGGGGCATGTGGATTGGACATTAAAGGCCAGCAAGCGAGGATTGTGCTGGCTGCAGCCAATATAGGTTGTGCCGCACACTTGGCTCATTCAAGACATCTAATTGATTATCTGATAGAGGAGTTTGGACCAAGAACCGAACTTATACAAGGTCCAGGTACTGAGATACATGCACCTGTTACTCGTTTGGTTACAGGAATGCGACCTCGGACATTAGAGGATGCCAGCATCATTCTCGATTACTGCGAAACCCAGATGACTCATACTCTATCTGCGACTGCAACGGGTCAAGAAGGTAACTGGATGGACTTTGAAAGTAAAGTGTTCCATGCTGGAATGATTGATCAGCTAAGCATGGAGATTGCAGACCTTGCTCAAGTTTCCACACTTGGGATGCCTCAAGCAGACCCTGATGCCCCACTTGTTGAATCGGGGATTGGAATGATGGACACAAACAAGGCCATTATACTGACCATCGGGCATAATATAATACCAGCTGCGTCGATAACTGACTACATCACTGAGAAACGACTCAATGATAAGGCTGAGGTAGGGGGTATATGTTGCACGGCTTGGGATATCACCCGCCGAGATCCAAAGGCCAAGGTTGTTGGGCCAATCTCTTGGCAACTTAGATTCATAAGAAGCGGGAAGGCAGATGTTGTTGTTGTCGACGAACAATGTGTCCGCACTGATGTTGTGAGAGAAGCCAAGAAAGTTAGTGCTCCTGTCATCTCAACTAGTGACAAGGCTGTCATGGGA
The DNA here is from genome assembly GCA_016839345.1 of Candidatus Thorarchaeota archaeon. The sequence goes on from JAEOUL010000294.1 coordinate 7,608, forward strand.
TTACCTGATCGGTCAGATGACCCTGTTGACTCAATTGTCAAAGAACTAGTTTCAGGGAAGATACCTGGTGCGTATATTCCTGACCACAATATAGTGGGAGAGGTTGCTACTAAGGTAGCACTTGCAGTGAAAGACAAGAGACGAAAGATGAAGTTCTTTCCTTCAAAGAAACAAATGCAAAAGATGGCCGAGGAATGTAAGAAATGCAGTGAGTGCATTAGAGCATGTCCAAACAACCAGAATGTAATGGAGGCGGTTCTAGCAGCTCAAGTCGGTAATTTTGAGCCCCTCCGAGAAGTCTATCACAATTGTATCGGTTGTGCACGTTGTGAGTCAGCGTGCCCGAATGATTATGACCTACATAGCTGGATGGTCGCAGCAGCTGAAGCTGACTGCAAAGAAGAAACTCATATTGTTAGAACTGGACGCGGAGCAATTCAAGACACAGAAATTAGGAACGTTGGACAGCCTATAGTGTTCGGTGAGATTCCTGGAGTAATCGCACATGTTGGATGTGCGAACTATCCAGGTGGAGGTCAAGATGTGCATGATATGGCTGAAGAGTTCGCCAAACGCAGGTACATCATTGTGACCTCTGGATGTGCTGCAATTTCAGCAGGTCATGTGAAAGATGAGAATGGTCAATCTATCTATGAACGAAGGACTGGCGAGTTTGATGCAGGTGGAGTTGTCAATGTTGGATCCTGTGTTGCGAACTCACATATTGCTGGTGCAGCGATCAAGATAGCAGCAATATTCGCGAAAAGAAATCTGCGAGGTAATTATGCAGAGATTGCTGACTATATCCACAATCGTGTTGGTGCAGTTGGCATATCTTGGGGAGCTATGTCGCAGAAAGCCGCATCTATAGCAGCAGGATTCTGGAGGCTTGGAGTTCCTGTGATAGTAGGACCACATGGTTCGAAGTATAGAAGAATGCTGCTAGGAAAAGCTGAGGAGGAGAGGGATTGGACAGTCTATGATGCACGCACAGGAGACCG
>JAEOUL010000295.1 GCA_016839345.1 Candidatus Thorarchaeota archaeon
ACAAACCCAATGACTTTGCCATCTCTCTCTAGAATCAATGAAGCATCTCTGATAAAAGGCTCTGACTGGTCAAAGAAATGCTCGAGAGTCACTTTTTGTTCGGCATTGCTCATGGAAAGAAATAGTTCATCATTGCCACTTTTAAATGTCTGAAATCCTGCTTCCTCTAGAAGATCATATGATACATCCGAGAAATTCCTCAATACGTACCCCACAGGAGGATCAATCTCAGGCAATTCTATTGTACTGAGGTCGGAACTTTTGTGAACCTCCTCTGCCGCAAACTGGAAACCACACTTTCTATACCAATCAACAATCATTTCCGAGTATGTTCTGTGTGCATCTGATGGAAACTCTAGTTCAATCTCCAGCCTAGTTTGTCCACTCTCAATAGTATCTCTCTTAGATGCCTCAATCAACGCTAATGCTGTCTTTTCAGACTCATGTGTTTCATCCACTACAGGGTAGAAACCACTTATGAAGGTCATAAGAGGAAATGCAACATAGTAGTAGATCCAACCTGCGAACTCTCCACTATCATCTGACGCAGTTATGATGCGAAAGGCATCATTTGTACTTATACTCTCAATCCATTTTGCGACTTCATTCACATTCTTACTGGATTCTAAAGGTGTGCCTTTTCTTGCAGATCTCGTAAGGTTAGCAAGTTTCTTGCAATCCTCTGAATTTAGTCTTCCTGACTTTACTTCAATCATTGATAATCACATGCCCTTGAGAACGTGCTTCAGAAATTTAGCATGCTCATTTACTTCTCGTTTACTCTCTTCCTTGTGCTGCGGATTGGCTAGTCCACTTGCCTGGTAGAAGAACATCAACTGAGCGATTCGCGCCGCTATAAACACATCCATGTATTCAAGACCAATGTTGTCTGTGGTGGCTGTTTCCTCGTACCCTGAAATCAATGCTTCTTGCATAATTCTTGAGCTATCATTTGTATCAATGAAGTGCTGAGACAAAGGAACTCCAAAATCAAACATCCAAAATCCAAATCCACAGTCATCAAAATCAAATGGTCGAGCATCTCCTGCAAGGAATGCTACATTTTCATCAACTCCCAAATCTGCATGGATCAATCCGTAGACATCCTTTCTCCTACCTAATTGCTCACTCACCTCTCTTACTTTCTTGAGGGTTTCATTGAAGGTGGCTTGATGTATCTTTGGAATAGCTTCTCGTGCATCTGCAGCAGGAACACCGTAGCTGAATCCATCTCCGAAAAGTCCATCCCAATCCCAGTGAGGTCGTGCGAACTTCTTTGGTATTTTCCAACCTCTAGATTGCTCATGCATTCTACCCATCACTTTTCCTAGTGCTCTGAAATGCTTTGGTCGAATGTTCTCTCCCAATATCCTGCCCTCGGTCCAACCAATGAGTGTACAGTTTCTTTTCTGTGGTACATCATAGTTTCCATCGGCTACTGTAAGCCAATCGCCATCTAAATTCCGAATCGGCATTGGAACCATTATTCCCTTATTGTGCAAGGCTGACAACCACTCCATCTCAGAACTGATGAACTCTGGCTTCATGTAGTTTGGTTGGTGGAGTCGTAATGTGTACTTCCCTGGAACAATAGGATTCCCTGAGGGCACAGAAACTTGGTATAGCCCATTTCCACTGTATGTAATGAATTTGAGCATTGTTGGCTTTATTCCATACTCTCCAAGAGCGATTTCTGCAAGCTTTCTCAACCTCAGTAGAAATGCTCGATAACTGATAGACATACTCGTACTCTCCACTCTATCTTTTGTCGATTGGATTTTCTTTATGTTCCTTATGTACGAAGTAAGACTATTGTATTAAGAAACTATCCAAGAATTTTCATTATTTCTTTATGTAAATCTGAATTACATGCCAGAGATGAAGAGCCTAAAGCATGTGGATTTCCATCCAGATCTGTGAAAACTCCGCCGGCTTCAGTGATAATGGGTTTAAGAGGTGCAATATCCCAGATATTCATTATCGGGTCGATCATTACATCAGCTCTACCAGTAGCCACGAGTAAATACCCATATGCATCTCCCCATGTTCGACAAGAATATACCTTTCTTAATAGTTGTTCAGTAAATTCTGGACGTCGTCGTGACAAATCTGCGTAGTCTGTCACTTGAACCCATGCATCTTCAAGTTTCGCAGTAGAGCTTACCTGACATGAAGCACCATTATAGAACGCCCCAATTCCCGTTGCTGCAGAAACAGTTTCCCTAAGTGGCGGACAATGGATGACACCAACCTTAGGTTCTCCATTGTGCTCAAGAGCAATTAGAACAGTGTACAAAGGGACTCCTCGAATAAAAGACTGAGTGCCATCAATTGGGTCAATTATCCATCTATAGGATGAGTTTCCTTTACTCTCCCCAGTTTCTTCCCCTAGTATCGAGTGTGATGGATACGATTCTTTAATGCGTCCGCGGATGTATTCCTCTGCCAAACGGTCAGCAATGGTAACAGGAGTATGATCAATCTTAGTTTCATAGTCAACATCTTTCAAGAAGTAATCTGTCGTAATTTTTCCTGCCTCAATTATGGTTTCAACTGTGAATGACAGAAATTCTTCAAGATTCTCTGAGTGCATATGTTCGAATTTATTTCAGTTGCTATGTGCTTTTTGCCTTTTCCTGAGCCAGTTTCTCTTTCTGCTTATCAAGTTCTTTGACACGCTTTGTAACTGTTGACTCAACTTTCTTGATTTGTTTCTGGATTTTATCGATTCGTTTCTCTCTGCTAGAAACCTCATTCTTTCTTCTCACTTCAGCTCTATGATATTCCTTTTCTGCGTCGTTCCATTCATTTTTCGCATGTTTGGTTTGTTCTTGAAGCCTCTCAAAATTGATTCTTTTGACCTCTGCAGTATTTCTATACTGTAGCACCACCTCATCTTGGCGAGCACGACAGGTGTTCAAATCTGATTCAACCTGCTTCAATTCAATGAGTAGATGCTTCAAATCCGCCAAGGAATCCTTAATGTTTACATCCTCGAGATATGTCTTATCTGGGATTTTTGCTTCAAACTCCCACATCTCCGCTGTCACATCTTGAGGAGGAGGCGGAGTAGGAGCTTTAGCCTTAACGGTGGGAGCAGGTGTCGAAGCTGGAGTGGAAGTTACCGGTGCAGGAGTGGGTTTTGGCCTAGCCATTGGTGCGGGTTTTGTTGGAGTCCCTGGTGGTCCAATTTGTTCAGCACTTGGTTGAGGTGGAGGAACTTCCGGAATCGGTTTAGGTTTTTCAACGAATTCTGATTTGGATCCAAGAAGGCCTCTCTCGATATCCTGTGGAGTAGGCATAGTAGGAGCTGCGGGTGGTTCTGGACTCTCGGGAGTTACAGAGGGTTGAGTTGGTGTAGGATCAGGTTCAGACCAGCTTGCCGCGCTATCCATTAGCTCACGAACCTCACTTGCTCTGAGCATTCTAGTTTCTACAATTCCTTCACCAGTTTCTTCATCAATACCCACAGTTTCCGCACGGGCAAATGCCTCTCTGGCTTTTTCCAGCTCTGTCTTCTCAACATGACGTTCAGCTGGCCTCATCCTATCTGTTTCAACCTTACTTGGTCTGACCAGGGGTTCATCTACTGCTAGATCTGGGTCTGTTGGCTGAGAAACTGGAGCTACTGGTTTTTCGACAACAGCTGGTTTTTCTGATGTGGGGGGTTTTTCTGGTTCTACTACTTTCAGAAGCGAGGCTCCACAGCGAGTGCAATACTTCCTCGTAGGTTGATTTTGCCGTCCACACTTTGCGCATTCTTTCAATGTATGCTCGACCTCATCATGAGATTATCTAATATTATGATTTGAATAATATAGATTTGTTGCTGGGAAATACCCTTGTATATACAGCCAGATTGATAGGTAAAACAGAGCAATTCAATGCTATATCTTCGAAAAAACTTTACCAGCCAAGCTATTCATCAAGGAGAATTTCAGGGTTGTATTGGTAAATGCGCCTGACTATTACCAGTCGCTTCTGAGTCCCCTTCCTGAAGGAGTGATTATCTAACAACATTAGTCCAGATTCAGATATCATTCAAGTCTTCATCATGAATCGTAATGAGATGGAAAAGCAACTCAGTCATCTCAAAGATAATCTCAAACAGGATAGATGGCTCTGGGTGTCCTATCCAAAGGGGAATTCGACAATCAAGACTGATATCAACCGAGATGGCATCTGGGAGTATGCCAAAGGACTAGGTTTGAAAGCAGTGCACCAAATATCAATTAACGCAACTTGGACCGCCATGAGATTTAGACTCGAATGATTGCTATTCTTGCTACGAACTTGTTATTGATATACAGTTTCAATGATTGAGTCCATAGTGAGAGATATGCAATCCAATGAGGAGAAAGTCATACACAAATTACTGAAGGAAGTTCTAGTAGCACAGACTAGAGTTCATGGAAAGGTAAGCGATCTCCCAGATGTATTTGATAAAATAAATTCAATTGCCGGGGAGTATGCTAATGGAAGTCCCATTGTAATTCATCACTGGGGTGTGAGTGACGAAGCTGGACATGACATGGATGTGTGTGTACCAATAACGAGAGAGGTCAAAGGAGATGGGATTGTGACAACAACCCTTCCTATGGTGGATGCAATGACAATGATACATAGAGGTCCTTATTCAGAGATTGGTATTGCATATACGAATGTGTCTAAACACACCTACGCTAGAGGACACCCTATTGCTGAATCGACAAGAGAGGTTTTTCATCGCGTAGATGTAAATAATCCAGAAAACACAGTGGTTGAGATTCAATCAGTCCTACATGATTGGACACATAGACTCTTTTCAAAATTGGAAGCTGTGTTAGGTCCTGAAATAAAAGAGGAAATCTCGGCACCTCTTAACGGTCTCGATATTGACTCGCCCGTAAAAATGCGTCAAAAAGCTCTCTGCAAAGCGCTCAGTATCTTAGAAAGCAAATCTAATGCTGAACAACAGTTTGAAATTCTATCACACTGTGCCCATGTTTTCCCCGTTGAGCTAATTCCTCCGATGAGAGACCTGTATAAAGAAACTAGTAGCATAGACGCTGTCATTGAAGCATTGAAGTCCAAAGGTGGATATTATCCGAAATTACTACGAAGGGAAGGCTCGATCATTTATTCTGAAAAGGGTCCTGCAAATCCAACAGCGTATAAAGAAGCCAAAACAGCTGCTGAGAAACGAAGAGCCTATTGTTTCTGTCCATTAATCAGAGAAAATCTTGATGAAACACCTAAAATCTTTTGTAATTGTTCTGCTGGATGGCCAAAACAACTTTGGGAAGGAATTCTTGAAAAACCTCTCAAGATAGAGATTATACGGTCTTTAATCAAAGGAGATGATACCTGCGAGTTTGCAATTCATCTTCCAGATGGGATTTCATGAAGCTGGTAATAAAATGCAATAAGCAATCCCTTTGTCCTAGAATATCTGGGCGGCTTGAATCGTTACCTTTCGGGGACAACATTCTTACCTTCCCCTAGTCATTTTGTAAATAGAATTTCAACCGCTCACCTAGAAGACTGTAAATAGATTTATCCTATACGTCAATTAATTGTGCTCGCTTCGACAGCAGGCTCATATAGGGAAACCCCCAAACTGTTTTAGAATTAGAGTGTGAGCGTTATGACTTCCGCAGAAACAACACCTCATATATCCATTTTCTGGGATGTTGAGAATGTTGCTGATGAGTCAGCGACTCATCGATCAATGACAGAACGAATTCGGCAGACGGGTATAATCGTTAGAGCATATGCATTTGCTGACTGGGACCTACGGAGGCAGATGGCTGAGGAACTGTACAGCTTAGGCTATGATTTGATTCATGTGCCAGACGTGAAAGATAATGCAAGTGATTACAAGATGGCTGCGTATATCCTGGACCACCTAGTCCATTATCCAGAAACAACCCGTTATGTTATGATCACAGGTGATGGTGATTTCAAACTGATTGCAGGTGCTCTCAAAGAACATGGAGTGGAGTTATGGCTTATCAGCAATCCAATCATCACTGCCTCAGAACTACCCGAACTTGCAACAATCTACAGTGACATTTTCTCCTTTAGACCTGCATTGGATTGTGTGCGTCCAGAAGACTGTGAGGAATCCGTTCAAAGTATTGTTCAATTAAGACACCTTGCAGCAGTACAGCTTCAAGAGGTCGTCAGAGTGATTACTAAAACTGGTAGTAAACCTGGTGTTGGTCATGCAAAACATGTGATGACTTCTCTCAATCCAGACTTTAATGAAAAAGAAATGGGCTTTGGGCATTGGAATGATTTCCTGGAATGGTCAGAGGCTCAGGGATACGTTCAACGTAAGGGTGATTTGCCCTCAACTATTTTGCTTCTACCTGATAAGCTACCTCCTCAGTCTGTGAAGATCTCAAAAGAGGTCAACGAAGCATTTGCGTTTCTAGCTAAAGTGGCAGAGGATGGTCTTAATGAGGGATCTCCTTACTCATTGAGGGACATTGGAATAAGAATCAGAGAATTGGGACTTGAAACTGAGAAACTTGGCTATCGGAGATTTTCTGATTTCGTTCTTTCTGCAGAGAAACGTGAGATGATTCGAATCGTTGCACCTGACAAGGAAAGAGAATCACCAATTGTCCTACCAGTATATGATGTTGATAGAATGCATAACTGGTTTGAGGAGAATGTGGAGGAGCTATTTGGTTCATCTGTCAATGTTCCCAAGCCTGCTTTTCTCAAGAAAATCAGTCAGATGCTACTTGACACCAAAACAAGTCTCGCTGAGCTTGAGAACTGCTTGACTATACCTCGTGTCAAAGAAGCATACACGGCAATACTGGAAGCTAGTGATATTCCATTTCTCCCACCGTTTCAACAATCACTTGCCCACATTTTAATTGGCAAAGGACTCGAATGCATCAATATTGTTGAGAAAGTCAATGAGGAACTCAGTCCTCTAGGAATCAAACTCCAATGTCCCGCTTTGCAGAAGGGTTATGTATAGCTCTGCGTAAGCAGAATGAGTTGTGATTGCTATGAATCCATATGAAAAACTCGCTGAAGTTTTAGATACAATTCCAAATGGATTTCCACCAGCTGATGATGGTTCACATCTCAAGATTCTCGAGTGGGTATTCGAACCAGAAGAGGCTGAGCTTGCTAGCCAACTGAAACTGCGTGGAGAAACCTTGGATGAAATAAGTACTCGACTGAATCGCCCTAAGAAAGAGCTAGAGAACCATCTCGATTTAATGCATGAGAAGGGTCAAATAAGCTCTTGGATGTCAAAGAGCGCAGGTGCTAGGAAGTACGGTCTGATGCCATGGGCTGTTGGTATCTACGAGGAGCAACTGAACAGGATGGATGCAGAGTTTGCTCAGCTCCTAGAACAGTACTTTCAGAATAAAACTGGATTCAAGAAGATAGCAATGACTGAACCGGTCATCTTTCAGGTGATTCCAGTCAATCAAGCTGTGAGTACAGAGCTTGAGATTCACAATTTTCAGCAGGCTGAGAAATTAATCGAGTCTGCAGCCTCTTGGGGTGTACGTACCTGTATCTGCCGCAAGCAAAAGGATCTGATTGGTGAGGGCTGTGACTATCCCAAGGAAGTTTGTCTTACATTCGCTCCGAATAGGGAGAATGCATACGATGATGACGAACTCACAAAGGCCATCACAAAGGAGGAGGCACTCAGGCTTTTGAAAGTGGCAGAGGATGCAGGACTTATTCATTGCACGTACAATGTCCAATCCGGGTTGAACTTTTTGTGTAGTTGCTGTACATGTTGTTGTGGCGTTCTTAGAGGTGTAGAACAGCTTGAGAACCCGCGTGATTACATCAAGACAGACTTCGTGATGACCGTGAATGCGGACCTCTGCACAGGTTGTGAAACATGTGTGGATAGATGTCAGTTTGGGGCACTAAGTGTGCCTGATGATATCTGTTTTGTCGATTCTAAGCGATGCATTGGATGCGGTGTCTGTGCAGTTGTTTGTCCAGAAGAAGCTCTCAAGATAAAGCGTGTCGAAGCTCCTGAGAAACCCGAGCAACCCGCAAATCAACTCGACTGGATGACACAGCGCGCTATGTCACGAGGTGTCGATCCATCAGACATCATGTGAATGACTAGTCTTAAGAAGAACCGACAAGAACATCATTATGAAATAGCACATGACCACTGATACTGATCGAAAGAAAAAGGATGGATCAAGGAAGGGAAGAACGAAACGATATATCCCTAATCTTGCTGAGTTCTATTTCAAACCAACTTTCGACTGGACTAGAAAAGAAGCGGAACGACTCTATGCAAAAACAAAATCTCCCTCATCCAAGTTCGAGTTAGATACTATAAGGTACGAAGACTGCATCATGGGAATGAAACAATTTCCAGATGATTCAATAGACTTAGTCATTGCAGATCCTCCCTTTGGGATTGAATTTGACGGAAAAAGTAGTGTCTATAATCGCGATGAACGCTTAGTAGTTGAAGGATATAAGGAAACAAATGAGTCCTATCACGAGTTCACCAAAAGATGGATGGCGGAACTTCCCAGAATCATGAAGCCTAAGTCATCAGCCTATGTATTCAGTGGTTGGACAAACCTTGATGCCGTGCTTCAGGGAGCTCGAAGCGCAGGTCTTACGACATTGAATCATCTAATTTGGCACTATCCCTTCGGAGTGTATACTAAGAAACGGTTTGTTACGAGTCACTATCACATTATACTACTCGTCAAAAACCCGAAGAAGTACTTCTTCAATAAAATCGAAAACTATCCCGAGGATGTCTGGTTAGTCAAACGGCAATATCGCACAGGTTTGATTAAGAACGCAACCAAACTGCCATTTGAAGTAGTATCTAGATGTGTGGACTTCTCGTCAATACCAGGTGATATTGTGCTAGATCCATTCATGGGAAATGGAACGACCGCAATAGCAGCAAAATCAAATTTCAGACATTTCATTGGCTTCGAAATCAATGAACAGCTCCGTCCTCTCCTTGACGAAGAGATAACCAATGTAGAGCCAGGTCAATTATATACCCCATATAGCAAACGTCTGCCATCTATTGAAGAACTATCCAAGCTCTATCCAAAGGCATATCGTGAATACATCCGCAGGGAGGAGAATGGCTAGATGGGCGTGTTTGAAGATTTGTATGAACGCCTTGGAGCAAAAAGAGACCGTCTGGCTGATGCAATGAGTGCGAGTGACCTCTACAGTAGACAGTATGGAACCGAATTCACTGAATGGGAATCTCAACGGCTGAGGGAATTCAGTGAGAGGATTTCCAGAAAGCACTATCGATATCGTGGGTTTGTACACCACACTCGGGATAACTCGTTGGTGCTTCTCACACCTAGTCAATGGATACTAGAAGGAGAATACATTTTCTTCAGAGAAGATCAAACCATACCACCTGACGGTGCTTATGTAGAAGTGATAGGAAACAGGATTACTGTACCACAAACCCTCCGCTCTGAAACTACGACACGTGCTTTCACAGCTGAATCTTGCGAATCTCTCTCAGTTGATTTTCTAGCAGATATTAGGCCGTCCTCTAACCTCTCGGATATCTCCAATCTTCTATTTGAGCACGTTGGAATGGCTGAAGCCAGTAAGAGAGTTTTCGCCCGTCTTTTTGTGTCTAGTCCTCCATACGAGGAGAGTATTGGTGGTCTAACTACTGGAATTCAGGCAATAGCTTCACAAACCAAGGTGAAACGACTGCTCTCGTTCATCAGGAATGTGTTGCCTCCAGCTATGAGAGGTCGACCAACGGCGTATAGATCCATTCGAGGAATTAGAGTGAAAGCGCCAAAACTCATACGTTTTGATATTGGATCTTACTCAAAGAAGAGAATAGAACAGCTCTGTGTGAAACGTAAGGATCCCTCTGGGTTTAGGGAGGTGTCTATGGGAACACTTACTGAAACTCAGACAGCTTCGTTACCGGATGTTCCAATAGCACTTGCATCTGAAGACTTTTGGGTCGAAACTGGAAACCCCTCGGAGCTCAGACTACCTATTCTAAAATCTGCCATTACATTTCAACTACTCACACCTGAGGTTTCCAAACGGAGTATCGATGCGGGAACGGAGCATGTGCTCTCTCGATTGGAAACACTGCGTGACAGTTTCGGTCTTGAAGAAGAGTCACTAGCACGAGGAGAGCTCCTTGATGCTGATGCTCTCGGAAGACCACTCAGTACTCTCAGACTTGCTAGATCAACTGCTAGGGCATATTGGAAAAACAAGGTCACAGCTAAGGATTTGAAGACAGCTTGGAATCGCATACTTGAACCCGCACTCAAAGAATTCATTGAAATTGCTGAACTGAAAGAGGGTGTAGAAAAAGACTGGGGGGCGGGTAGTCGTTTTGATAGGTTCAATACCAAGGTATTGAAAGCAATTAGAAAACTAGACAGTGGAAAACGCGGCTCTCTTGGCCCAACTCTGGATGAAATAACTCAGGAGGCTGGTGTTGAGCGACACGTTG
>JAEOUL010000045.1 GCA_016839345.1 Candidatus Thorarchaeota archaeon
CGGAAACATCTGGGTCAAAATGAACAAAAGCACTTGGTCCTCGGCCTGAGAATGCAGTTATGAGGTCATAGCCATCCGATGCAGCACACGTAATGACTCTGGGACCAGTTCCAGGACTCTGAACAGTAGACGTAATAGGTCCCTCATTGCCTGCTGCGATTGTGACAACTATCCCTTGTTGCCAAGCATAGTCAATGATGTCATCCAGAGGATCAAGCCCCCAGAATGTAGAACCACCGATGCTCATCGTGATGATGTCCGCATCGTTCATGATTGCCCATTCCACTGCTTCGACCATCCAGCTGGTTGCACATCCACCACCTGAACATACTTTTGCATTCATCAGAAGGGCATCCGGAGCAACACCAATCTGGTACCCATTTCCTGCAGCGGTACCTGCAACATGCGTACCGTGGCCGATGTAATCTTCGGGACCCTCATCAGGTATCCCATTGAAATCCAGATCAACAAAGGATTTTGCAGCAATGACTTTGGTACTGCCATCACTTGTATACATAAGATCAGGATGGGATGCGTCGATGCCAGTATCAAGAACTGCTATTTTGACCCCTTCACCGGTGTATCCAAGGTCATGCATATCCCATGTGCAATGCGTCCCTCACTGTTGTATAGTGCAAGCTCATCAACTATATCTTCCTGCTCATAGATCTGATACTCGGGAGCTGAGAGCAACATATCATCCATAATGCGAACTATACCTTGAGCATCCACTAGTTGATTGAAAATCAAGGCAGTCTTTGGCACTATGATATATGGCAATGTCTGTAGACAATTTACTGGCGTACCAGACTGAATAGTTGTGGCAAAAAGGTCCCTGGTCTCAAACGAGTCGAACTTGATGATCATCTGATCAGTATACCTTATGCCTCTCATGTCTGCAGGTTCAACTGTATCCACCGTTGATGTCAACTGAGAGTATCTGTTTGTTTCTTTACTATATATTCGATCAAGCTCTGCTTTCACTTCTGTAGGAGAGAGAATCTCCTCTCCAATAGTGGAGGGCGGTCCATCTGAAATTTCAGGTGTCATGAACTCACAGTCTAATACTGAATCACGATCTTCCTGAGGCGCGACCGCCCCCATTCCGCCAGGGATGTATCCTGCCTGCGCGGTTGGCAGACTTCCAAATAACGCGGATACTCCTAGTACGAGTGCGACAAGCATAGCTTTCGCTAATACCCTATTCTTCATGAAATTCCCCTACTTCACGATTCACTCTCTCGAGTATGGGTAATTTCAGCTGGTAAGAATATAAACTTATTCAACCTAGTATTAATTTTTATCCCGCGTTATTCAAACAACTTGTTAAAGTAAGGACTGAGATTTGAACTCGGGACCTCCTCCATGCTTTTGATTTGTATCAATTCGATTTGTTTAAGTCATTTCTCGAATAAACAACATTTGGGGATTAGAGTTGGTGATTTCGGGTACAAGGAAAATTACACGGCCAAAAAACCTGATCTTGGTAGTGATATTGTGTTCAGTCTTAATCTCAAGTATTGTACTTGTAGATATCGCATCAACAGGATATGAATATGAAATTTCCAATCCTACAATATTCTCTGCTTTTCCTGAAACACTCTACTTCTATAATATTAGTGAAGGTGTTACCATAAACAGGCACAGTTTCATTGTATTTCTTCCTGTAAATCATTCAGGCAATACTCACATCATACCTAGAGAGGTATCAACCATTTTTTGGTTCAAGGATGCAAATTATGGAAGCGATTTATCGTTATTTGTTGTTTCAGTTACAGATAACCTCCGCAACGGCACATTCAGCTTCAACAATCATGACTATGATCAACTTGAAAAAAAGGATTCAGATTGGTGGGCACCATCGTTGATTCATTTTGTCTTTAATGATGGACCAGATGTAAGTCTCGTAAGATTGGGACTTGAGGTTGAGATAATACTGTCCAATATTAATGGGGATGCTTTTGATAATCATGATTTCTGTTTTCAACTAGAAATTAATGTTACTTACTCTCGTTGGTGGTATAATATTCGATTAAGCGAGGGCCACCAGATGAATTCTTACAGATGCAATCTAACACAAGATGGTCTAGTGAATATTCAATCATTGGAGTATGGTTTGCCCCATTATCCATGACATAGAAATCAATGAAGTTGGTGGACCGGCCGAGATTTGAACTCGGGACCTCCTCCATGCCAAGGAGGCGATCTAATTCCCTGAGCCTTCTTATTGAAGACACAACCGGGCTGATCTACCGGCCCATTGCACAACAAGTGCGATTCGTCTTGCGCGCTGGAACGGTTAAAAGAATTGCGGAGTGGAGAATAGGTCCGTTGCTCCTGATTCCTTTTCTCTTCAATGTTCGCCTTATTGAAATAGTATTCTTCAACAAAAACTCGTAGTTGGAATTGTCTGGAAGCCAAAAGAGAAGACATAGAGCCAGCTACTCAAGAACAACGTGTATAGAACTCACGATGAACATCACTCTTCTGTATTCTAAAGTATTTCTCGCATTCCAAGCATTTGTACTCTCTGAGATGGTCACTGAAGTACCAGCCATCTTCATTAGTGTATTCTGTCTTAGACTCAAACAGTAACACAGTTCTTTTACTTCCACAGGCAGCACATTTTCGTTTCCTATATTTCTCTCTCGCGGGTGCATCAGTTTTACCATGCTGTCTTATATCATAAACTTCTATCTTTTCGTCTTCCATTGAGCCTATTGGTTGAGAATCCAACTCTTAACAATTTCCTACACTAGTTCCAAATCAACATTACCATCTGAACCATTAGGGAGTTTCATCTCGGCTGGTCCAACATCACTGTCGAGCGAGATTTTATCGTTCGATGGCTGAAGAAACTCCCTCGTAATCCACCCACCAGGAAATTGGAAGAGTGTGTCATCTGTAGAGAGATTCCTGATAAAGCTGTGGCAGATATAACAAAAATCGAGTTCCCAGATCGCTATTTGGACAAGTTAGAAGCAGTAATCAGGTTTGAGTCAAACAAGAATCGATTGCTTCGATGTCCTCAATGTGGTAGATTCTACTTTTATGAGTACGAGTATAAGTTTCTAATTCCTGAGAGTGAAGAGCATGAATACCTTACAAGAATCAAGCCTAATAAAGTGATGAAGGCAATTGATTCGATTATCGACTATTTAGATTTCAAAGAGATGGTGGTTTGTGGGCACATTTTGAAGTTAAACTACTGATGAGAGATGCTCGAACCTAGTATCCTGAAGTAACCGTTTCATCGAGCCGTTCAAGCTTGAAACACACAGGCTTCTTCCCATCTGTGCAAGATGTATATTGAATGCCAGGACCCATGGCAAAGTTGCCACCAAAGAAGAGCACAGAGATATCCTTGTAGAGGTCTCGCCACGCCCAGCCACAGAATCCTTCAGGTTGCTTCATCACACTATCAATGATGAATTCATCACCTTCATTGAAGAGGCCACATTTGTTGATCTTCTGTCCGGAAGGAAGGTGTAAGGCGTGTCCAAAAACATCCTCGGGACTGAATGTCTTGATCACCGTAATTTTGACCTTTGATGCAGTAAACATCCTAATTCGATTCAAAACCAGCACTGA
This sequence comes from Candidatus Thorarchaeota archaeon, assembly GCA_016839345.1. The sequence continues at coordinate 3,592 of JAEOUL010000045.1, forward strand.
GTTAGTAAAAGGAAGACTAATGACGCAACAAGCTGTGAATGATGTTCGATCAAGGTGAATACAAGCTGACAGAGCACAACGAGAGGTCTAAGGCGTGGAAACGGTTTGAGCATTATATGTTTGAAATGGAGGACAAGCCGGACATAATGCTCTACACAATGTTAGATCCTTGGTGTGTAGATGCGTTGAGTGAATCAGAGAAAGAAATCGCACAGGATATCCTAATGGCATCATTAAAGAAAGATTTCGACCGGCGGTGGGTATGGGCATTGGGAGAACTTGGCACTAAAGAGGCATATGACTTCATAATGGATCACTATAAGGATGAATCCGATATTTCAAGAAAATTACGCTACGCGAATACGATGATTTGGATGGATAATAATGCCCCCGTGTTAGAATTCATTCGAGAAGTAGTGCTTCAGTC
>JAEOUL010000296.1 GCA_016839345.1 Candidatus Thorarchaeota archaeon
GAAGAGGATTATTCCTCCTAGGAGTAAGGAGATCCCTCCTGCTTTGATCATTCCTTTCCATGATGTATTCTCATCCATGTACTTCACACCTCCAAACTAGCGTCTGCAGCCATCGCAGATGTATTGAGTCCCTTGATTATCAGCCATATAGCTAGGAAGATTTCGTTCGCGATTATTGGCAGAGCAAAGACGATCAAAACGAGACCTGGATTAAAGCCAAGATACAGGATTACATTGAGTACTGTTATCAATACAACTGCTACTAAACCCCAGACTGAGATATACCGAGGGAGAATTTCTGTTCGATATAGGATATAGTAGAATATGAATGCACCAAGTATGAAGAACAACGTAAGCATCTCCATGTGCCAATGACGATCTGCTAGAACTAATGCACCTAATGTTTCAAAATACGAATCAATCGGAGAACCAGCTTGAATATACTCATAACTCAAATCAACGAGTGCAATTGCCTTTGTACTCCCTAGAATTGAAAGAAAGCCTTCAACACCTCTGAACCCAAGGTAAGCAAGCGCTATACCTTCATTGTACCTTTTCAAGATTGGATACAGCATTACTGCTATTCCAATGACTGCAATACCATTGAGTGATTCAAGGAGCATTCCTATACCCAATTGTATTGCATTTGGATAGGCAAGAGCTAGATAATCACCTTCCAGAATAGATACTGAAACAAATGCACCTAGGATAAGACCCAGGTAGCTAATGATGAATGAAACACCTGCAATTCTTGCGTTCCTATTGTCGGAATCCATTTTTTCTACCTCTCACTTGACCTCGTTAGATTACTCGTAACGTCTATATATAACCATAAGATTTTCCCAGAGATTGGTGACTATAATTTTGGAAATGAGGTTGAAGCTCTCACTACTTTGGGTCGCACGTATGCTCGTCAGTATTCAAGGAGATGTAATTCGATATCTGGAACCTGGAATGCTAGAGAATATCATAAATGGAACCTTGGATATTCCTATGACTGAAGAGATGCTTGCAATGTTGGCTGTGATGATGATGATTCCTATCTTTATGGTGTTTCTATCTCTGGAATTACCGTATAAAACAAATCGGTGGGCAAACATTATCGTAGCCATTTTCTTCATCTTTATCGATGGAATAGGATTCATCATTGCTAGGCCTTTGTATGAAAACATTCTTGGCATTGGGTATGTCGTCTTCTGTGTCTTGATTGTGTGGTATGCATGGAAGTGGCCAAAGCAAGAAGAATTGTAGAACTAAAAGAATAGAGCCCCCAAAGTTACCGGGGGCTTTCTTCTTCTGATCTCATCGCCATATTTGAAAATGACTTGAGTCAAGTCATCTCTTGTCGAACAAGTACACGCAGTATAAAGGAATAGATTGCTGAAACCAGATGGAAAAGGAACAACAACACTAAAATCACTCGACCTATGTCGTTGGAAATCCACTGTAGCAGAATTCTGAAGAAATCTGGAAGGACATCAGCGAAATGAACAAAGTCAAACGGAAAGAAAATGAGGAACCATGCATATCCGATAGTAGAGAAGATTAGTCCACCAAAAGAATCCAAATCGCGAGAAATGTTCTTCTGACCAATAAGCAACAAAACGGAAGCAGTAATCCAATAAATCAAAATTCCATAAAGAAAAACAATCTCAATAGGACCTAGTGCTGATGTGAAGAAACCTGTTGACAACATCTGATGGGCAACATAATACAGCGTAATCAAAACGCAAAACACAGTTGCAGCGATACACATGAGACGCTCGTCATTTGGTAGGTCGCCCTTAAGCTCCTCTTCTATCTGCTTCGAAAACCTTCTCTTGATCGATTCTTTCCAGCTCAAACGATTTCCACCTTCATCAGGTTCTTCGCGAACTCCTCTGCGTTCGTGAGATCTTCGACGTTAGGACGCCCCTTATTCATTCCTCCAAAATACTTCAAGAAACTGTTAGTATTAAAACCGTGGCAATTGAATTCACCAACGATCATGTATCCTTTTGATTGTAGTTTCTCCCTCAGTGGTGTATGGAATCTGTCTGCCATCGATGTAATCCCACTTGTAGAAAAAAGGAATGCTTTCCTGTTTCTGACTTTTGGCAGTCTATCAGCTAAATCCAGTAAACCTCTATGGTGTTTTTCATCGTAAATCCCTGATCCAAAACCAATCAGGTCGTATTCTTGCAACTTTTCAGAATTTACTTGCTGAGGTGCCACTATTTGGGCATCAAGAATTCGAGAGAAGACATTGGCTACTTTCTCAGTATTCTTGTGATGGATTGAAATTACTACTAATAGCGTTTTCATAGACGACACGCTTTTCTCCCATGTCTAATGGATGTTTCTCAAATTTAAGTTAAATTGACCTTGCTTGCTAGCTGAATTCATACTCTTTTTTCATCTCTCTAAATTGGTTGTTCTATCACCCATTATGTTTCTTCTTGTGACTCTCCGTGAAGTTTCTGATAGACTTTGGATATTTTCCCGTCCCTTCTCAAATGCTCGATGTATTCTCTCTCCTTTTGTAAATGGATTTTAGCTAACTCTGCTTTCTTAGCAAGCCACTCTGTACCATCTAGGCTGTACCATTTCCAGATAGCGAAGGCACTGATTAGGAAAAAGATTCCGGGGAATAGTGCATATCCTATCTGAATTCCTAGGATTGCAGAATCGGGTTGTACACTCAATGAATTGTCAAATCCAAACCCACTAATTACTAGTAAAAATAGTGCATTAGCGATGGAGATAGATGGTTTGGTGATCAAAGCATTCATTCCAGCGTATGTTGTTTCCCGTCTCTTACCAGTCAATATCTCATCGTAGTCAATTACATCAGCCAATAGAGGGTTCCATACTAAAATAACAGGCGCTAACGCGATTCCTATCAATGCCATGCTTAGCATCACTGAAGACAGAGATGTCCCAGACAAAAATAGTAGTCCAAGACTAAAACTAGTCATCACAAGTCCAATGACATACACCTGTTTCAACCCTCGCTTCTTCACCATCCTATCTGCAAGGAAGCTAAAGGAAAGCATTAGGACAAAGACGATAAAGAGTGGAAGAGACGCTATTAAACCCTGTAATCTAAGAGCATATTGCACGAAGTAAATCATTAACCCGGTCACTATTGTGAAAGCCATCTCACGGAAGAAATTCATAGCTTCGAATGCTAGAAACTCTCTGTTCTTGAGGGTCTCAATCATAGACTTGATGAAACTAAATGTTTCTTCGGTCCTCGCATACTCATTCTCAGTCAATGAATAACTGGAAAAGAATATGATTACTCCAGCAGCTATTGCTGCGACTAGCATCACTGGTTTGAATAAGGGATTGAGTTCTGTTGTCGTTTCATCGGTGAGTAGAATCAATGGAAGAACCATTGCAATCAGTCCACCAAGGGAACCTAAAATCACATTGTATAAGCTGAGATTGGACCTGGCTTCTTGAGTGATGCACATTTCAGCAGGTAACGCAGTTATCACTAGACCAACCATAGTGAACATGGAATCAAATAGGAAGAGAACCAGCAGCAGGTTCCAGAATAAGGCAGTTTGCGTATTTCCTAAGAACGGGAACCAGCAGATAATGAAAGTAACAGCATAGAATGGTGCACCATATCGTAAGACAGGGATACGCCTGCCCATATCAGTATCAATCCTTTCTTGGAGGATACCAAACAAAGGATCGTTTATAGCGTTCCAGAATGCGAATAGAAGCCAAGCAAGCGATATCAATTCTTCACTCAAGCCAAGCTTGACATTATAGTAGAATGTGATTGCGGATCCTAGAGCTATAACTTGAAGGAGGTTGATTGATGCCTGAGATAGACCAAAGGCTATCTTTGATCTAGTTGGTAATCGCTCATCGAAACTAATAGTTGACATAGCATTCACGCTATCATCTGTACCGGTCATCGTATTTTAGCAAGATGAGTATCATAGATAAAAATGAACTGAGATATCTTCTCTTAGATATCTCAGTATACAATGTGTTAATAACTAGGATTCAGTCGTGATTTCCCTTCTCATCCACCACATGAAAGCTAACAATATGGGAATGCCAAAGATCAACAGATCCCAAGCAAAAGCGGCCAAGAATGAATATACCCAGTCATTGAATGTCCATGATTCAAAAGCGAGGTTCCACCGACCGTCTAACCATACTACAATCAACCAAGTAATTCCAACTAGGAATCCGAACGCATCACCTTCTTCACGTCGACCACGCTTGGCCTTTATATCCCGTTCTTCTTCAGGAAGTTTTCTGTACCATAGAATAAGTACTAGCAGAACTAGAACTAGTACCCAGCTTCCTACGAGAAGAAGTTCCCAAAAGATAAGATGCAATATGAAATTGATCACGTGGCCTATTGACCATAGTCCAAGAGTAGTTGGTACGAAACCTGTCGTTTGAGCTACATCCACGAACCACTGCAAGACTAGAACTGCAACGACGACAGCTGCAGCAATAATTGCGACAAATACAATCGTCATTCTCCAATGTCTTTTCAAAAATCTCTTCTGTTCAGCATCGAGAAACTCTTCACCATCATTCAAATTAGTCGGCTCCTTCTACAATTTAGAACAAAGAAATACATCATCCCCCTATTTATATTGAACCTGTAATCCACTAGTTTGCAGTCTTTTCATTCCATCTGTGTATCAGATATTTCTACCCGCAAATGCACCTCGGCAGTCTTCTCAGATTTTTGTGATGAAACGAAAACACAACAACTATAGATTTCATGGCTAATGCATTATTCTCTGAATCAGTTCAATAAAATCTAGGCTATTTCCTCTATTCAATCAATATTAGAAAGATCAGACAGTGGATTATTATGTAACATACTGATGAATTTTGTATAGTCGAAGATGGAAGAAATAAAGAAGCCAATCGATAGAGGACGGTTGAACCAATGAGCAGTAAGGAAAAAACTAGTAAAGCAGAGGATGAACTTCGATTTTACGTCAGACATGTCCGGTGGTTTGTAAATTTCTTTGCAGAACCAGGTCTTTTTGGTGAGGAGCTTGATGCAATCTGCTCAAATCTGGTAGGTAAAATTGAACAATCATTGATTGAAGACCCTGCAATTGACAAACTGGCGCTTGAGGTAGAAATACATTGGAGTCACATAGCAGAGATGAATTTGGAAGACATGTCATGGTTAGGAGTCTTTAAAATTCAAACAGACCTGGCTCATGCCCGAATTGATGTCAAAGATATTCAAAATGTTTCAATACGTTTAAGCAAAGTGTTGATGGAGAATTTTGGAGATCTCAATCGACAAGGTCGTATTATGTTTGACATAGACTCACCCCTCTATGTGGTTCTCTCAGCAGATAAAACAGATCCTAAAGTCGAAGTATGGGATTCACCTACCATTCAACGATACAAGAAGGCGTTAGGACCTTATCTGGGGCTATATAGTGGGCAATGGCCAGATTATAGTGACGAACTCTATAATCGTCGAATTGAGAACAATCTTTCAAATCGAACTACTGAGTTGCATTTCTATGCGAGAAATAGTGCTTTTATCTACATTGAGGGAGAAGGATATGAGAAATACTGGAACTATGTTGAAGACATTATGGATCCTCCCTTAGTTCGAGCACGTGGTGTAATCTTCGTTATGCTGAAATTGCAGGAGTTAATCCAGCGATTCCTTCACGACCTTCCAGAACTGAGAATGCAGGATATTTCAATTATTGAAGAAAAACAAGGAGAGCTCGAAAAAACGAATCACTCTCTCATGCAATTAATTGCAGTAATTCGTCGAGAAGATATGATTAACATGCGAGCACATGCACGGACGTTAAATGACCACCTGATCAAACTTTTCCGAATTGACGAGGTTCTCTCTCATGTTACAAATGATCTGCAGAATGTCAACGAATCTGTTCAGTTGATTTATGAGGAAAAGAATAGAAATCTCCAGGAACGCCAAGAACGACTTTTTCTCTACTTGAACATCATTCTTGGTGCATCAATTGTCATTGAAGCAATCAACATAATGATTGAGCCCTATGAGGGAACATTGGAATTCTTAGGAATACGGTACTCCATGGCTATTGCGATTATTGCGCTGTTTGGATTCATCTTATTTAGAATCATCAAGAAATGAGATTTGTAACATTCTCTTTCTGTGAAAGCTTATTCTGCGTAAATAAGCGAGCTAATTAAGACAACTGCAACCGATACTTTGATTGCAATGGTCCGACTTCGTACACTCACCATATTTGGACTAATCTTCATGGGAGCCCTCTTGCTTTCTGCTGTACAACCCATCACTGCTCATGATGCTGGGTTTACTCCGAGTCAAGAAGCTGATGTGTATGCATGGGGAATTGAGGGAGAGCCCGAACTTGGGAATGGCTTCGATGTCTGGGCCAATGTATCAGTTGATGCTATCATGAATGATGATGATCCTGGATTGAGAAACGTCACAGTTCAGGTTTCTGGCCCAAACATGGCTCTCAATAATCTTATGACTTTCAATGGAACATTCTATACCGGGTCAGTTCCGGCTTTTCCAAATGACGGGACATTCAGGGTCAGAATTCGTGCTTATGATTTGGCGAATGTATCGAGGAACTCTGCGTATGAGGACATTGTCTATGAATCAGATCCACTGCCAGTAATCGATCCCACAGTGACAATGCCTATTGTAGTGGGTTCTAGTATTGGATTCATGGCAGTTGTTGTTGGGCTAGCAATTTATTATGATAAGAGAGTTAGTTTGAGCGAAAGAGAGAGTTTGTCAGAAGATGAAGTAGGTTAGTTACGTTGAAGCTAGTAGCAGAATTTCGAGATTTTCACAACAATATCACATATGATATAATCGCGAAGTTTATTAGTCTTCGAGAAGGTCAGTGCAGGAGGTTGAAGCCGCGATGTTCAGGTACGCCTTAAAGCGAGTTGCTCGTAGTTATCGTCTCTTCATCGCATTGACCATCGGAGTCTTTCTTGCAACTACGTTCTTCACATCCACCAATGTTGCAGCAGACATTCTTTCTCGGGATGCACTTGATGCGAGTGTGGAAGGAATTCCATATGACTTTTCGATTGACTCTAGACGTTCAAACTGGACCGTGGATGATTTTGGAAATCTGGAGGACGATTTGATATCTCTGGAAGGAGTATCAACCACAACACGCTCCACCTCGATTACATTTTTGACAAATGGAACGAATGCGAATTTTACATTGGCTGGTATAGAGCTTGATTCAGAATTCTCAGCAGGTATGCGACTGATATCGGGTAGATCCTCACTAGGTCCAAACGAAACCTATATCGTAAGTGGATCTCGAAATGAGTCTCTCTTTACTCTTGATCAAGTTATTAAAATCAACGTAACTGTGTCACGTGGAATCCTTCCACCTTATATCATGGAACGTAATCTAACTGTTGCCGGACTTGTTACACTCCCTGAAGATCTCCGAAGGGCAATTGTTCCCAACCCACTAGGTGGTCTCTTTGGCTTAATTGCGAGCTTAGGACAAGGAGGCGCAATTGGATTTACTTTGGATACATCCTATAACTATATGATAACAGACTGGAATATGGTCTTTTCATCAATATTGGATGAAGCTGAAGCAGTTGGTTCACACACAGGTGTAGACGTACGAAACATTATCCACCTTCAGATTGACCGAACTCAATACCTTGACCCATATGATGTCGCTACATCATTAACCCGAATTGAAAGTCTTGAAGAAATCATCAGCACTCGAACATCAGTCTATGAAGCTAATGTCATCTCAAACCTTCAGTTTCCCCTCATGTTTTATCAATTCACCCAACTAGGAATGAGTGCCCAGTTTCTATCATTGTCCCTTCCAATCTTTCTCCTAGCCTATTTTGTCGGAACATTGGTGAGTGATGCTGGATATAACTTTAGAAGAAGAGAGATTGGTCTGTTACTTACGAAGGGATACCAACGTCATACGATACGACGAATGTTCCTCGTGGAAGGTGCCCTTGTGGGAGGACTAGCTGGAGGGATTTCTATATTTGTGGGGACTTGGGCTGCATATTATGTTCTGGGTGTGACGAATGTTGACCTCCTTTCCGGTGTATTGATTAACATAATCTCGGTCACTCTATCGATAATTCTCGGGATGTTCTTAGGTCTCTTCTCAGTGTGGAGACCAGCAGGTCGTGCGTCAAAGCTAGAAATCCTTGATGCCTTGAAACAATACATTTTCGTGGAGGAAACTTCTGAATACAAACGATTGCTACCAACTATATCATTAATTCTTGGAACTTACAAGATGATAGTCTGGATACTCGGAATCGATGTGGCAGCACTCTTCACCACAATTCCAACAGGTAACTTCTTTATAGTGATAGTTATCGGAGCCTGGCTTGCGGTTGATGGAATTCTCAACTCGATTGGACCACTATTGTTCCTCTATGGTGCAACAAAGGTCTTTATGCAAGGTTCTCTGAGATTTCAAGAAACGGTTGTTAATGCTGGGAAGAGATTCTTTGGAGCATTTGGTAATCTCGCGACCAGAAATGTGAAGAGAAATCCCTCAAGAACAGCATCACTTGTGTTTATTATAGCTCTAATTGTTTCATACGGGATATTTGCCACAGGAAGTCTGTATTCTCAATATGATTATACTGAAAGAAAAGCACAGTACGATGTTGGAGCAGATTTGAGACTTCAGTTGAACCCTGGTGCAAATGTCACTGATATCCTGTCTACTGTGAAATCCTACTCCTCTGTTGATAGTGCAACACCTGAGTATTATCTTGACCTAAGTGTTGGAGCTGTGTCTATCGAAACTCGAGGAGTGAGACCTGATGAATGGCTTGACATCGGGTTCTGGGAGGCTCAATGGGCAGTAGGTGATTTCCGGGAGATGATTTCAAATCTTGACGATAATGAGATAATTCTGTCGAGAGATCTTGCACAACATTTGGAACTTGATGTGGGTGATTCGATCTTCGTAGCTGGTCCATTCGGTTCTGGTACTTATGAACTAACTATTGTTGGTGTAATCGGATATCAGACTGCAGTTGAGTTCATCTTTGGTGGTGTATCTTTCGCCACAGGAGGAGAATATCTTTCTTACGTTTCAGAAGGATTTCTAAATGAGAGTCATTTGTTGTTGACATCAACAGCAAACATACTTGTAGACACTACTGAGGGAACCAATGGCACAATCCTGCAAGAACAGCTTGCTTCAGACATCTCAGATGTATATGCTAGTTACTCAGTAACTTCTGAGATAGCTGATTACAACAGTAGTGCATTAAGGAGTGGCACAATAAAGATACAATGGATGGCAATTATGTTTGCAATACTTCTTGCTATTGTCGGAACTGGTCTTGTAGTCATTCTCACCCTGAGAGAGAAGGATGCTGAGATTGCATTACTTTCTGTTAGGGGATTCAATAAATGGCAGTTGTTGAAGACATTACTCGCAGAGGTCTTAGTGACAATTGTGTTCGCATTGTTAATGGGACTTTTCGTTGGATATGTAGAAAATTTGGGACAAGTGTCTCAATTAAACCAGAACCAATCTGGACTGATTCGATATCAGATTTTTCTGGGAGGAGCAGCAGGAAACACAATTCTGATTTTACTTGGTGTTGTGCTTTTAGCTGCAATAATACCAGTCTGGTGGGCTTCAAGGAGAGCCGAAACGAAGGTGATCGTATTAAGGTCTTAGGTGATTTAAATGAGTGATACCAAAGCATACATTCAGGCAGATGAACTTGTCAAGGTCTTCCGATTAGGAAATGTTGAGGTTCAAGCCCTAAGGGGTCTCTCAATTCGAGTAAACAAAGGAGAGATGGTAGCCATAGTCGGAGCCAGTGGTTCTGGAAAGACCACTTTACTGAACATACTTGGCGGCATAACAAGAGCCACAGCTGGAAACACTGTTGTAGCTGGATATGATGTCACAAACGCTAGCCCAGTTCAACTCGTTGCTCTTCGGAGGGAGATTGTAGGACATATCTTCCAAGAATTGAATCTTATCCCCACCTTGACCGCGTATGAGAACGTCGAGCTGCCAATGCTTGCCGCCAAAGCTGATGGAAGTACCAGAAAGAGGCGAGTAGAGGAACTTCTCTCAATCGTGGGTTTGTCAGACCGGATGAAACACAAGCCCGATGAACTGTCTGGGGGCGAAAGGCAGAGAGTTGCAATAGCAGCAGCTATTGCGAACGATCCTCAGGTTCTGTTAGCTGATGAGCCCACTGGAGACCTGGATACGGAGACTGGCGGAATTATTGTTGAATACCTGCACAAAGTAAACAAGGAATATGGAAAGACTGTACTCATGGTGACTCATGATCCGTCGATAGCCAGACAGGCTGATCGCATTTTCAGAATACGAGATGGTCAGATTATATCTGTGCAATCACCAACCAATGATACACAGATGGGTGCAGCCTCGAGAGTTGATGTGATTCGTGAGCGTTTGACAGAGATCAAGGAAGAGATAGCTCGTCTTGATGAAGAAGCCAAATCAGGAATCATTGATCTTGGAATATTTGCTGGTCGTAGGACTCAGCTTGCTGACAGACAAAAGATGTTTGAAGAGGAGCTCCATAGGTTAGGTCTCTAATAAGGTTCGATATCTTTTTGTCTAGCACTGGAGCACTCTCTATACGGTGTAGTGATGAAACTACCTGTTATTGTGGTTCATGGTGGTGCAACAGTATTTGAAGAGAAGTACCACAATGAGATCCTAGTTGTAATCGAAGATGCTGCCAAGAGAGGTATGTGTGCTCTAGAGAAAGGGGGTTCTGCACTCGATGCTGTGGAAACTGCAATTTGGGTCCTAGAAGAAACTGAGCTGTTTACTGCTGGTCGGGGGGCAAGTAGGAACCGAGATGGTGAGATCGAATTAGATGCGGTCATAATGGATGGCAACCGACTTGAAAGCGGCGCAGTCATGGCTGTACGGGATATTGCACATCCCATTTCTCTTGCGAGATATGTATTGGAGAGAACATCCAATTCCCAGATCGTTGGCACTGGAGCCAACAAATTATACGAACAGATGTTAGCTGATGGGTATCGAGAAGCAATGTCTCATCAAAGAACTGAGAGACCTCAGATAGCGAGGGAATGCGATACAGTTGGAGCAGTTGCTGTTGACGAGAATGGTCGCATTGCATCAGCAGCGTCAACGAGTGGTTGGCCAGGAAAATTGCCCGGTCGAGTGGGTGATTCTCCAGTGGTTGGAGCAGGTGTTTATGCTAATGACATTGCAGGAGTTAGTTGCACTGGGAAAGGAGAACAGATTCTGAGGATAACAATGGGTAGGATGGCTGTCTTTCATGTTGAGCAGGGATTATCTGTTGAACAAGCTGCATCTACAGTCATGGCTGAACTCCGTCAAAAGACAAGTGGTGAAGCTGGGCTTATACTAGTAGATAATCAGGGTGAAATCTCGGTACAGTTCGATACAGCACATATGCCAGTTTCTATCTTCGCTAAGAGTATGGATACACCATACTCTGCGATGAAGCCGTCTTGGCCTTAACCATCAAGTAGTCTCTTTTCACCCTTAATCTTTCTAATTTCAGTGATGTCCTGACTCACTTCCAGGCAGCCTAGATATTTCCTATCAGCGTTCCTTACTGCAAAATACCTGATGTAAATGGTCTTTCCTCCAAGGTTAATCCAAAACTCTGCCAAATCTCTCTTTCCGGCTCTGAAATCATCGAGGATCTCTTGCACTCTATCTATACTTCCCTTTGGATGACACAATTGAACGCTTCTTCCAATAACTGCACGAGACCGTACGAAGATTCGATCAGGTGACTCACTAAAGAAGCGAACCTGGTCCTTGTCATCAACAAAAGTTGTATCGACTGGGAGATGATTGAAGATCAGTTCTAGTTGTTCAAATGTAAGAGTTCCACTCTCAAATGTTACTTCTCCTTCATCTGAGATACTCGCACCTTTACTTCCGATTTTCTTTCTCAGAGGTCTTGGTGTGTAGCTGCAATATCCAATGTCGTCAAAATCTTGGACAACAGTGTCCCATTCTTTCTCAGAGAATAATCTCATGCATGCAGGGAAGAGAATATTGTTTTCCTTATAGAAATGATCTGCAAGCTTCACTGCCAA
>JAEOUL010000297.1 GCA_016839345.1 Candidatus Thorarchaeota archaeon
AATCATGTCTATCGAGTCTCTCCCGCCGCTATCTTTCTTTTCATTTTTCAGAACTGCGAATTTCGATGATTTTAGATAGGTGTCTATTCTCTGGAACTTGCATCAAAGGTGTATTGATAGATGAAACCTCGTTCCATAAGGCCCAAGGCTATCTGCGTAGTACGGGATGGTCCTAGAATGCTTCTCGAGTATTCAAGGTGGCCAACTGATTCTGACATCTTCTACATCCCACTAGGGGGAGAAATCAAGTATGGTGAGAATGGAGAAGCAACAATTCGGAGAGAAATCAAAGAGGAGATTGGAGCAGATATCGAAAATGTTCGTTTTCTTGGGTCTATTGAGAATATCTTTGATGTTTTGGACGATATAGGGCATGAGATTGTGTTAGTATATGAGGCGGATTTGGTTGACAAGTCATTTTATGAAAGAGAGGTCATAGAGGGTTTGGAAACAGAAACGGATCCACCACTCCCAATGGTCATATATTGGAAGACAATCACTGAGATAGAACAGGAAGGGATTCGAATTTATCCTGAGGGTTTGAGAGAACTTCTAGAAGAGTAGAAGTTGACCTAGCACCCATTCGGATTCGCAAAGCTATTGTTTATGGTTTGGATTTTGTAAAAAAGGATAGAGAACTTGACATATACGAAGGGGAAGTCTTGAAAAGAAGCAAGGTTCAGTAGATTTCAAACAGTAACTTTCCTTGAAACAACCCTATAGCAATAATCAAATATCTTGAATTGTCGGTCTGCAGGTGATACACTAAATGAACTTCGGAGCTCCCGGTGATAGAACTTACAAATTGGTCTTGATTGGTGACGGGGCAGTAGGCAAGACCAGCATCCGGGAACGTTATCTTGGTAGGGGTTTTAAGAGAAGTCAGTTGGCAACAATCGGTGTTGATTTTGCTCAGAAGTATACAACACATGACGGCGTTAATGTGAGGCATATCATCTGGGATCTCGCTGGTCAACCCACATATGCCAGCGTGAGAAGGCACTACTATCAGGGAAGCAGCGCAATCATTCTTGTCTATTCTGTGGTTGAGCGCGAGTCATTCGATAATGCTAGTAAGTGGTTGGTCGAGGCACATAAACACCTACGTGGGTCTGAGTGGTATGGTTGGCAAGGACTACCCACTGCTGTGATTGGGAACAAGACAGATCTGAGAGAGTCTGGTGAGTTTGAGGACATTGTATCAACCGAAGAAGGCAAAGAGTTTGCAGAGTACTTTGCCGAGCGACTTGATGCCCCTGTTTTATACATGGAAACCTCTGCTCTGACTGGCGAGAATATCAATGAGGCTTTCTCTGAGCTCACCAGTCTCATGTTCGAAGCGGATGAAAGAAGACCCCCCAGACGAGTAGCCACATCGAATCCTGAGGAATAATCCTCTCACCACTTCATTTTTAGATTATTTTCAAAATTGAAAGTTAGATGCTGCTTCTAGGTAATGGGTAATGGTTCCATACTGAGAATTCTGTAGAATAGCCACAACAAGAATAGTCCTACACCGAGTAGTATTATTACCAAAGCGGCTTTCCAGGTCTTCACACTTTTTCAACTCCTATTTCATATGATTTCCTTTAGCCAGGCTACAACCTCACTATAGGCCTTTATCCTATTCTTTAGCTTTGCGAGACCATGACCTTCATCTTCGAACTTGATCCTAGAGGTCATAGTTTTTGAGAGAGCCCATTGTTTTGAGTATTTCTTTACCTCTCACGATTTATGAATGTCAAAAGGAAGGAAGTAGTATACCTGCACACTGTTCTGCAATTCATTTACTTTGGTTGTCAGTGTCTGTTTCTCCTTCTCAAACAGATGGCCGTGCCGACAAGAATAGTTACAATCACCATCATTGAGATCCATATGAACGGAATTTGAGGTGGAGGAGGATTGTACTTGGGATGCTCCTGTTGCTGAACTGCAAAGGTAACTCGATCGTGCAGGAAATTTGAGATATTGAAGTCCCAAATCATGGAAGCCGTATAATTGGTTCCAAAGAAGTCCAATGAATCGTTCGGATAATATCGATACCCAAGAATTTGCGTATCAAGGCCGCGAGTGAAATCGATCCATACAATCTCGTGTGTGTCACCCTCCCATGCCCTTGCTGTATCAACAATATACTCGAATATAAAATCATGACCCGGAGACCAGACCTCGAAGTCAGATGCTACATCGATTAAGAGTGGTTCCTCAGAGTTGATGCTGAAATTGAACAGAGCGAAGTAGCAATCATCAACTTTGTCCCAATCTGTTTGATTGAAATCGTAATCCTCCTTGAATTCATCAAAATGAAGAATGGTGTGATTGACAATTGTGTCATTTACATGAATACTGAACCTGTCTATTCCAGAACTCTCGGGGTATTCAAAGTCATACCAACCACTAGGATAGACAAATGCAGTCGTTAGATTCTGAGTAGTCTGACTTGAGATATTGAAACTGCATGATACATTGATACTGTATTGCTATGAATCAGAGAGATGAATTGTCACATTCACATCTGCATTTGGCATTGAAACATTATTGGCAATACTAAAGAGACCTCCTGATTCTGATTCGACAATTACTATTGGAGGTGGAACATCTGCACTTGCTGGAGAGATGATGAATAGCACTAGAGTGAGCAGGATAATAAGAAGACATGAATGACCAGTCTTTGACACTGTCCCTTACTCCATACCCACGATCGTAATTTCTTCAATATTCCTATCACCTTCTTTGAATATAGTTGTAGTGTTTCTTCGTGGTTAGAATGGTTAACATTCTATTTTAACGATTCTTCATATCTCGATTAGAGTTCCTCTATCTTCTGGTGTACACTCTATTGTCCCACCAACAAACACATTTTCCAGTCGAACCCAGAAATGGCCTGTTGTGACTTGGCAGATAACATCCCCATACACTGTTGAATTCGCAATGTCAATTCCATTATTACCAGGACAGTTGATACCATGATGAAAGTATATGTTTTGAAATGTTGCATTAACAGCTGTTAAATTGATATTACCATGTCCTGCTAGTGCTTCTATGTCAAGAGTGTAGGCACTATTGATAGTAACGTTGACAGTTGCTTCTGCGTCGCCTTTGTTAAGAGCACAAACATCAGCTGGGTTCTCTTTTAGAATCTGAATGTTGACATGTTGACCATATGAGGTGTTCAATACCTGAAGATTGGTGTTCTTCCCCTTTGCTCCCTCGACGAGGACTGTTAGCTTCCAGTTGATCCGTATCATGAAACCAGGATCATCGACAACATTGAAAGTCACATTATGAAAACAGACATCATAATAGATTGAGATATTCACTGCGCTTGCATACTCTTCCTCATACAAGGTCTTTGTTTCGTCATAATCAACTATTGGCTCTAGTGTGAGTAAGAGATAAAGACCGCCTACAACAATAGCAGTAGCCAACAATACTGCAAAACAAATACCCATTGATCTCCTTCTCATTTTCGTCACGTCTCAACTCTGAATATTGCTGATGTAAAATGTCAATGCTGATTCTAAAAAGTCATTATTGCATGGACTCACTGAAGTGATTCCCTATAGGTCTGATAGTTCCAGTGCTGATCCGCGGGTACAATAATAGTCCCATCGAAGACTCATTGTCTTAGTTATAGCACAAGTTGAGCAAAGGCAACCTTTCTGTTCATTAATCATTCCACTCTTCCCAAAAGTACAGAAGACTGCATTGACCTCTCCGGTTTCTGTATTTGTTGAACACTTATTGCACTGGCAAAGATGAACCACTTGTTCTGCACTTCTCTTAATATCAGCTTCAGACATACCCGCCATCATAGCTTTGTACTTTGCCTCGAATGAGTCAGTGGCCCACGTCTCGATGTCTGCCAACTATACCACACTCATATCAGTTTGAACCTAGAGTGAGATTTCGAAGTCTTAACTGTTCTCCCTTTGAATTCAGGTTACCTTCACAACACCCTCGTTATACAACCAAAATCCATCCTCGGAGAGGGCTCCAATGATCGTCATTCCAGATTCCTTTGCTTGCTTAATCCCACCGTCAGTTGCGACAGTCATTGAAGCCATAAGTGGGATACCGCTCTTTCTACACTTTGAAACAATATTAGACAAGAGTCTTCCAGATAGCAGAACCATTGATTGTGAGAAGTTATACCCTTCTTGAGCGCAATACCCAATCACTTTGTCAACTGCATTGTGTCGACCAATATCTTCACACACAAACCATCTACCAGTTGATAGTTCCCAAAGAATAGCCCCATGAAATCCACGTGTCGCTCTATGATTTTTCTGATTGTCTAAGAGTCTAGCACGGACTTCTATGAGTTGCCTATGAGAAACAGTTAGCCCTACATCTTGGACAATCATTTCTTGTTCTCCACTCTCGGAAACCCAAGCAATGCATTCTTGCTGCCCAACCTCAATTCTTTCGACATCTTTGACGCCTGAGATTAATCCTGATGAAATTAAATAACCTACAACGAGCTGCTCATCTAAACCCGCAGAGTATAGGAACTGAGTGACAGGTTGACCATTGACAATCAACTGCATCTCTCTTTCCTTAGCAATTACCTCACGCTTCTTCTCGCGTTCATCACCATTCACTCTAATACAATCGATCTCAGATATTACATCGTTCATAGTTGAATCACCATCTAACGAAGTTGGGATTGTGCTTCGTATTTCTTCTTAAGTTGTTCAAATGTCTCTTCCAGATCTTCAATGTAGTCCGGAGTTTCATATGAATAGTCTTGAAGAATGGTTTCTACTCTTTCCTTTGCCCTTTGAAGAGTGCTTTTTGATCCAGCCTGTTTCCAAGAATCACCAGTCAGTCTATCAATCACATTTGAAGGCATGAAGT
>JAEOUL010000083.1 GCA_016839345.1 Candidatus Thorarchaeota archaeon
GTAACACCCCAAGGCATCTGTGGTTCTGCAATTGTGGATATAGTAGCACAGATGAGGCAAACAGGCATCGTCGATAAATCTGGAAGGATGAAATCGATTCCGCCCAGAGTATATGATGATGATGACTTCGGACTAAGCTACATGTTACAAGAGGAATCTACGAATTCGCGTCGGATTTCGTTCAATCAGAAAGATGTTCGACAGGTTCAACTGGCCAAGGCTGCAATTAATGCTGGCGTCACAATATTGCTGCAAGAGGAGAAACTTGCAGTTACAGAAATTGATACCGTGATGTTGGCTGGTGCTTTTGGAAGTTATATTCGACCTGAGAGTGCACTTGGAATTGGATTATTACCACCGGTGAAGAAGGAACGAATTATTCAGGTTGGTAATGCAGCAGGTGAAGGAGCAAAAGCTCTGCTCCTCTCATCCCAAGCAAGAGAGATAGCTGATGACTTTGTTTCAAAGATTAATTATGTTGAACTAGCATCACACGACGATTTTCAATCAATCTTCATTAATTCAATTTCACTTCCCTAGTCGAAATCTGTAAAATAACAAGTGCCATATGTTTGGAGCGCGATTGGCAACTGATGCTGTTGCAAGAGATTTCAAAACCGCTAAAGATTGGATATACAAGGACCTGTGACTGTCCACCCACGCACATTAACTGCTTGACTGCGAAGGAATGGATGCAAGCGCAGGTTGCAGTATGGGAGTTCTATTATGAGAAGAGGGACATTCGAAACAAGAACATTCACCCTGCAGTTTTTCCAATAGCACTTCCAACCAAGTGCATTGAGCTGTTCACGCACAGAGGAGAGCTTGTCTTAGATCCATTTGTGGGAAGTGGTACAACATTGATTGCGGCACAGGATCTTGGTCGGAATGCAGTAGGATTTGACCTAAAATCGGATTACGTTGATTATGCAAATAATAGAGTTTTGGATAGTGAGGATGGCACAAGTCAGTTTGCTATTAATGATGACGCTCTGAAGATTTCTGAATACATTGAGGATTCCACGGTTAGTCTATGTGTCACATCACCACCGTATGCCAATCTTTTGAACAGGAAACGTAAGAATAAGAGTAAACGGGGAAACCTCAGGGAAGATGAACATTATCTGATGGTACAACAATATTCAGAGGACTCGAGAGACCTTGGCACCATGGGTATTGAAGAATACTCTAATGCTCTTGGTGAGATTTTTGGGGGTATATTACAACTTCTGAAACCAAGAGGTCATTGTGTGGTTAATATCACGGACTATTGGTGGAAGGGAAAGCGAGTTCCAATACACATTCATGTTGTTCAATCGCTTCAGGAGGTTGGTTATGAACTCCGAAATACAATCATCTGGGACAGACGAAATATCGTGAACAAGGTTGGCATCTTTGGTTGGCCTTCAAACTACATCACTCTGACAACAACCTTTGAGTATCTTCTACATTTCTGGAAACCAGAGTGAAAATTCGTTGCCCTAAATCTGAAGCTCTGAGAAGACAAGCCTCTTGACCTTCTCGACGTTTCTACGTACTATGTCCCAAGTTTCATCATCGTCTTCATACGGTGGTTCTTGCTTTGGAGGTTCATAACTAAACCCAGAGAGTACGGACATTACAACTCCAATTCCCCATTTGAAGGAATCATTTGTATAACCACCACCTGCTACAACTCCAAGTCGACCCTCACTGAATCTATGGGCGGCATTATGAAAATAGGTAGTAGTGTAACGGATCAAGTCAGTGGTAAGATTAAGGTGTGCAAGACGGTCTCTATAGTGAGCATCGAATCCTGGTAGGAAGATGATGAACTCTGGTTGGAAGAATTCCACAAGAGGCGGGACAATCTCATCAAAGGCAAACTTGTAGACACCATCACACGAGTCCATTGGAAAGTGCATATTGATATTGTATCCGAGTCCAGGACCTTCTCCAATGTCTTCAATAAATCCATCATGAGGGTACATCCATTTGGGATCCTCATGAAAGGAGATTTGCATTACTTGAGGGTCCTCATAAAAGTAGGTCTGTGTTCCATTCCCATGATGAACATCAAAATCAGCAATCAAAATCCGATGGCAACCGAGATTCTTCAATTCAAAGACAGCAGCGGCTACATCGTTAAAGATACAGAAACCTCCACCCCATTCGTAAGTCGCGTGATGAAATCCTCCTGTAGGTGAAAGGAAATGGTTTACTTTTCCGCACCAAACAGCATTTACTCCAGTTACCGTTGCTCCCGAAGTGATGCTTGCATTCTGATAGATACCTGGAAAAGCGGGCGTATCTATGGCAATCTCCCCCTCGCCAGTCTTTGACATTCTCTGAACCGCGTCTAAGTACTTCTGTGCGTGGATTGTCTTCAGAAGCTCATCCGTTAATGGTCTAGGGGTCAGGATCTCAACATTGGACTGATTAAGGAAATCATTGGCTGCTAGAAAATCACGTACCATTTGGAATCGCCCGACTTTGATAGGATGCTTGGTTCCAAAATCAAAGGTTTCTAGACTGGGATTCCAGAGAAAGCCAACCTTGCATTTGCTTGTGTTCTTCATTGACCTGCTCGAAATCTATGCACACTTATATGGCTTGGCAA
>JAEOUL010000298.1 GCA_016839345.1 Candidatus Thorarchaeota archaeon
AAGAATGGAATGAACTTCAGCTATTGAGAGGTCATAAAAGTCTGCGATGGAAAGTTCTTGGTTTCCGAACTTCACCTTTGAACTTAGCACCTCTTCCTTGAACCTCCTTCCTTCACAGTCTGAACATACTATCCAGATTGAAGGAAGATATCTCATTTTGACCTCGACAGCACCCATTCCATTACACGTTGGACACGCACCTTCGGGACGGTTGAACGAGAAGTGTGATGCTGATAGTTGAGTTTCAGATGCATAGAGGTCTCTCACAATGTCTGAAAGTTTGGTGTATGTCCCTGGATTTGATCTTGGGTTTTTTCCTATGGGTTTTTGGTCGACCAATACAGGACTTAGCCTCATGCCTGTTACTGCATGACACCCAATAGGATATTCCTTCTCAAGGGACGGGACAAGCACATGTTGGACAAGAGTGCTCTTCCCTGAACCACTTCTACCCGTGATGACACTGAGCCTACCGATTGGAATCCTAACATCTATAGACTTCAGGTTGTGCTTATTCGCAGACTGGATCAATATGTAATCATCATGTTGCTCTCTAGGTTCCAAGACAGGTACTCGTTCCTTCAAGCTGAAGTAGCGACCTGTGGTCGTATCTGCATTCCAGAGATCATGGGGGGTGCCAGTAAAGACTATCTCACCACCCCGTTGTCCAGCAAACGGACCAATGTCGATAGCATGGTCTGCTTGAGATGCAGCAACTCTGTCATGTTCAACGAAAATTACTGGTCCAAGTAGTTTCCGAAATGCTGGTAAAAGTCGTTCCAAATCAGCTGGATGCTGACCAATAGTTGGTTCATCCAACACATGACAGATATCTTCCAATTGGCTAGTTAAAGAGACTGCAAGTCTAACGCGTTGTGATTCTCCCCTTGATAATGTAGGTGAAGGTCGATTCAGCTGGATGTAGTCTAAACCCACAGTCATGAGTGCATTCAGTCTTCTTGAAATCTCAGTCTGTAGGCGTTTTGCTGGTTTTGGAATGATGACATCCTTAAAGAGCTGATGAGCTTCGGAAACGGATAGAGCTAATAACTCCGGGAAACTCATCATCTCCCAGTGCACTGATGCAGCTTTTTCATGCAAACCTGTGTGGTTACATCTTTTGCAACCCTCTCCACCACAGTGAATACACTTAATTCCAAAATGCTTGGGTTCAACTTCCCCAAACCAAGATCCACACTGTGAACACACATTTCTCATGGAGATGGTTTGAATTGAGTCATTATCTTTGATAGTTATAGAATTAGAACCGAGAGCTTTGATCGTACCCAATGCTTCTCTTAGCTGCGAATTGGTTGAATCAGGTGAGAAGGTACCTATGAGTAATGATACACTATGAAGATCATGAGGATTCAGCTTCTTCTTTTTCAACGGTTTACCATCTACCATTATTCTCTGGTTTCCAAACTCTGAACCAAGAAGCTCAAGTAGTGTGCCATGACTTCCTCTAGTTTCGTGAACGAGCGATGTTGAAATCTCTAACATGCCCTTCATCAGTTTCCCTTTGATAACTGCTAAAATCTCATCCTCGGTTAGAACCTGGAGTTCTTCACCGCAGACAACGCAATGCCGTTTGCCAAACTTTGCGAACAAAAGTCTAAAGAAAGGATGAAGCCCAGAAGCTGATGCTAGTGTAGAGTTGGGATTCAAGTTTAGCAAGTTTTGACCCACTGCGATAGTCGGTCCGATTCCAGTTATTGAACGAACGTCTGCAGGAGGCATTCTGACTCTTGAACTACTTGACCGGAAGATATCAAGAAACCTTCTTCTTGCCTCATGATATAGTGTGTCGAAAACAAGTGAGGTCTTTCCTGATCCACTGATGCCCGTTACAACTGTTAAACCATCACCTATATCGACATCCACTGACTTGAGATTGTTCTCTCTAGCTCCTCGGATTCGGATATCCATACCCTCACAGCGCTTATACAGATGTTTTTCTACGTATATTTCAATCTCTCGGATTTTCTGAGAATCTGAAAGCTACTGATACTTGTTCATAAAAAAGAAAGAGTAAAGGAAGAGATTGATGCAATCTCTCCTCATTTGCTTCAACTAGAGATTCCAGTTGTATCGAAGCGTGATATCAATATCTACTGTCCAAGTGTCAGTCTTTGAAGCAGCATCAAACCAGAAGACCCAGACATATGTATCTGCGTTGTTATTTAGGTTGAAGTAAGTATCAACTTGGTTCGTATAATCTCCCTCATCCACCAGATATGTATCAAGACCGGACCATGTCGTAATCGAATCGAATGTTGCTCGATCTATATCATATATTGCGATATGAATCGTTACAGATACTGCATCTACCCCTGTGTCATCAACACTGATATCAAATAAAACATCAGGGGATGTAGTAGTTAGAACCTCATAGCTATAGACATCAAAGTCATCATAATAGTATGTTCCAAGTGGCTCGTAGATATCGACATCTATGTTGTTGTAGCTGACGAGAGTCCTTGATTCAAAGTTTGATCCATTCCCGATGATTCCACCAAAGAGATTGATCAATCCTCCCATGAAAGCCAATGCAATAATTAACATTCCAATTATGAGAAGCACACAGATAACAACAGCTATCTTACAGCAGGTTCCATAACCTGATGATTGCCTTGGTGGCTGGTAGGGTTCTGAAGCAGGCATAGGGATTTCAGACATTGTTTCACCTTCATTTTGTACCTGCATTGTTGCTTAATTTCATTTCTTGTGGTTATGTCTACATAATTATATCAGATAATTCCTAATGTTCATTATGTCAAAATCACTTTCTGAGTCAATCTATAAAGAGCTTCAAGAATTGAGTAATCCATACAGAAAGGAGAAGATAGCTGGGTATCTTAAGACCTCATCTTTGGAGTTCATTGGTGCTGAGCTTCCAGATATTCATCGGACTATCAAGAAACACATCAAAGGCTTGGATATTGACAAGTTACCACAACTTATGGAATCGCTCTGGAAGATTAGGACATTCGAGACTCGTCTTGCGGCAATTGACATATTGAAGATCTATGCGAAGAAGGGACCTGTCAAAAAAGCCCTATCATTTGCAGATAGCTGGATTGACGAGGCCGATACTTGGGCAATAATCGATCCGTTGTGTTCGCCATGTATTGGGTCACTTCTACTTCGAGAGCCTGAAGTTGCAGTCACTCTTAGGTCTTGGAGAGAGTCCGATAATTTCTGGAGGCGTAGAGCTTCTGTTTTGCCGTATCTTCATCTGACTTTGAAAACCCAGTATAGATCCGAATTTATCGAAAATATCCTCGAAGCGGTAACTCCCCACTTATCCGATCAGGAATTCTTCGTTGGAAAAGCAGCTGGATGGGTTTTACGTGAATTGAGTAAGAGAGAACCAGATTTAGTTAGAACTTACTTTGAGAAACATCGGTCGAAAATGACCAAACTCGTGATACGTGAAGGGATGAAGATACTCTAGAGATCATTTTTCCTTCTACACAATCATGTAAAAGAATATTGAATCCTTCTGAATATCGCCGTAATTCTCATGACCAAATTGTGCGACGCGTCTATTCATAGTCATGATCGTTTATTGAATATCAAAATGACTACAATCAATATTACTACTATTGAAGCAATACTAATTGTCAGGATTAGAACATCATCTACAGGAGGACCTGTACCAGTAGTTGGAGTAGTAGTAGTTGGGGTAGTCGTGGTTGGAGCAGTCGTAGTTGTTGGTACTGCTTCCTGAACAGTCACGAAAACAGTATTGTACGCTGTTTGTCCACTCGTATCAACAATTACGATAGTATAATTATACACACCTATTGCCAATCCATCAACGGAATATGAGATTGGTTCACCGTTCCAAAGATTGAAGGCATCGATTGACGAGTTTTTGTATACAGTATAAGTTGCTGGGTTGAAATCAGACGCGTTCCAATATATCGAGTTACCAATGGTTCCTTCATCGTAAACCACGTTTCCATAGGGTGAGTTCAAAAATGGTTCAGTATCCCATACATTAACAATCACAGTATCTCTTGCACTGTTGCCACTTGTATCATTGATCATCATTGTGAAATTATGTGTTCCAATTGGTAGTCCATCTATTGAAAACATGGGACTAGCACCAGTCCAAACACCCCATATGTCCAAATTTTCATTTATGTAGAGGTAGAATCCAAATGGATTAGCATCGGACATACTCCAAGCTAGAGTGTGTCCTGTGGTATCGTAATTGTATCCCCTATCACTAGGTGAATTAATTGTTGGTGGATTGTCGAAAATAGTAACCCACACCGTATCATCTGAATAGTAGCCTGAAGTCCCGTTAACAAATAGTGTATAATTGAAGGTTCCAAGTGAAGAAGTATCGACATCCACAGTTATTCCAGATCCGTCCCAAATGCCCTCCTCATGAACCGCATCATCAATGTATATAATGTAGTAATCAGGTTCGCTCGAGAATGAATCCCAGGTGAAAGACGCTCCGACTGATTCAAACTGGAAGTTCTCATTGCTATGATCTGAAAGGACGACAGCAGGACCGCGGGGATATCTATCCACGTTATATCCTGGACCCGGTATTGAATATACACCCGGTCCTTGATAGTCATCCCAATAATTCCCTATTGATATACCATCATCCCATGTGTTTGTGTCTTGATACGCGTATCCATTACCATCGAGATTCGCGGAAAGATTGTTTCCGAAGACGGTATTGTAATCTGAGAAAACATACAGATTGATTCCATATGCTGAATTTCCTTCTACAGTATTATTGATTATTTGATAGTGGTCACCATAGAATAATGAAATTCCGTCTGCCTGATTGTTGGCAACCGTATTCCCAATGATTTCACCATGAATTGAGCTGGAACAGTATATTCCATTATTCCCATTATTTGTGATTGTTCCATCTCGAATGGAGATCCAATCTGAGTACAATAACCTGATACCGTGGTACACACTGGAAAGAACATTACAATCATATATTGTCGAATTATCAAAGTAGAGGGTGTAGACTGCTATGTCATTATTTTCGAAAATACAGTGAGATAGATTGAGTTTAGTTGAACTTCTCAGGTATGCACCATATTCATTGGACGAAATCACACTGTCATTTACGTTGAAGTCATTACAACCATAAAGATACATTCCATATCCAGAATCCAATGTCGTGATATTCTTCAATGAACACTCATATGAGTAATAGGATACGAATGCTGCACTTGTTGAGTTTTGAATCGTATTATTCTCAATTTCACAATTACTACATTCCTGAAGTTGGAAACCAATGTGATTATCGATAAGTGCATTCTCGGATATGTTACAATCTGTTGAAAACGCAATTGCAAGACTCATAGTAGCTCTAAAGATTTCATAGTTTTTGATTTGAATACGAGTTGAATTTACAATAATGATTTGTCCTAATGAATTATCATCCAATGTAAGATCTGATGCCTCATAGAAATATCCTAAGGGTTTCCCGTTGACAGTTGTTTCAGCGAAATTGTGTACCCAGTTATTTGCATCAAATCCGGAAACGTACACTCCACAATTCTCCAAAGTAGTTTCTGTAACATTGCAGAAATCTGAAACGTAAAGATAGACACCTCTCATTTGATTTGAGATTGTGGTCGAGTTCAATGTACAGTTATTGGAAAAGTAGAATGCAATCCCTGTATCTGTCTGTGACATCGTACCACCTTGAATTGCTAGTTTCGTACAATTTACAACAAGTATCTGACCATACGAGTTACCATCTACTGCCATGTCTTTTGAATTGAAGAAATACCCGAGAGTCTTACCATTTGCTAAATTCCCTGTAACCGTGTGTTCATAATCAAGAATATCTCCACCAGTGATGGCAAGACCATCATTCTGAAAGTTGTTACTGGATAGAATACCATTACGTGTATAGTAGAGGTAGAAACCAAAGTGAGAATTTCCGCTGATGTGATTATATTCAATAATTGCATTGTCTCCTCTATTCCAGTGGACACCATACCCTGTATTATCAAGAACTGTATTATTGGCGAAATGCACATCGTCACTGTCATATATCCTAAAGCCAATTTCCACATTTTCATTGAATGAGTTGTTGGCAACTGTCATAATGTTACATGAATCAAGATATGCACCGCAAGAAGAATTCCAGAATGTATTGAACCGGATCTCACTGGAACTACAAGAATACATGTATAGTGCATTATCAACTGAGTTCCATACTGTGTTATTCTCAATTCTGCAATCCGAGCTTTGACAATATATTCCATCGTTTAGTGTGTCATAAATTGCATTCTGTGTCACAACACAATTACTGACGGTTGACAAACGGATACCATAACTGGAAATATTATACATCGTGTTGTTCTTTATTACAAGATTATTTGTGTTCAGAACATAGACTCCATAGCTCTTCATCATTATTGTGCAATTTTCTACGCGACCGTGATCTGCGTTATTGATATGAATTCCTTCTCCCTGAATTGAATCGGACCATAGTAGGCAATTACG
This sequence comes from Candidatus Thorarchaeota archaeon, assembly GCA_016839345.1. The sequence goes on from JAEOUL010000298.1 coordinate 6,505, forward strand.
GATTATGAAGTACTTAGATGTGTAAATAATGAAAATACAATCATAATTGGTTTTTATCTCTAGATTTTCAATTATGTACGGATCTGCTTCAGTACCAGAACCTGGGATACTTTGTTCATCCCAATCAAGATCGTCGGATATAGATATTCTATCGTGAAGTTCATAGGATTGCGAAAATGTTTCATCTTCCCGTGATTCTATTTCTACAATTGGTTGAGTAACAATCTCACTTTGAACAGGAAAATTACTTCCGAATTTTGAAAATAGTGGGCTAACAACAATCATTCCAATAATAAAAAGACGGATAATTCCCATACGATTCAATCTATTCTACTCCAACTCCAGCCAAGACACAATACCTAGAAGGAACGCATTTCAATATTTTCCTTTTTTGAAAAAAACAGGAGCTTGACATCATTCGTGAGTATATCCAGAAGAATCGTGAAATGATGACCAAACTGATGCTGAGCGAAGGTTCAAAGAAGTTGTATTGGTATTCCTCTGAATTCTAAACTTGTACCAATCTGCGACAATCAGTCATCGCGAAGAGACACACGATAAGATACTACCTCTTTCTCTTTGTATATCTCTGACCACTGCTTGTCTGTCAGTAATTCTCGGAGCTTGTCCTTAGCACCTTTTCTCATTCGCTCACTTGTATAGACGATCTTGTCCACGGTGACAGGAACACTCGGATCATTGTAATCATTCTTGTCGTATTTTCTCATTGTGACCTCAAGATAATTGTGAAGTGTTTCCAATTGTTCATCAATCATCTTCTTCTGCTTGAGTAAATTGGCATATTCCTCACAGATATCTTTCATTTCTTCCTCGAATTTCTCCTGAATACTCAATGTGGATTCCTCTTTGATATGGCAATCACTCCTTCTGAAAAATGATTGGTCCATTCATCCAACATCAACGAGCAGAGCTTCTAGCTATAATAGTCAAAATTAGACCGATAGCCCATATTGAATTCATAATAAGCCATGTCAGCACAAGCAGACCAACCCATCCACTAACTAGATACACCCACACAATTGTTAGAATCAGACTGATTAGTCCGAAACCTGCAGCTATGGCAATCACAAATTTCCCAAGTCGGACATGAGTGGTTGTGAGAAGAAAACCTCCAAGAATAACTGCATATCCTCCTGCCCACGCTATAACACCCAAGAAAATCAACACGATATCGATAATTGCGTAGTATGGCGCAAGTGCTGCAATAGCATGGACTACTCCGTATATCACAAAAATTGAACCTATTCCATGGTTATATCCTGCAGCGATTAGAAAAAATCCTCCAATGAGGCAGAGTGCAAAAGGGGTCTGATTCTTCACTGAATTCCCTCCGAATAACAGGCTGCGTAGCACACTCCCTTTTTACATCTCCGTTTTCAAAACTCAATTCTCTAATCTCAGTATTTATTTCGAGGACGCTCCATCAATCAATTGTGTGCAAGTAATGAAGAGATCTGCAATCAACCTACTCAGGGCAGGAGAGATGAACCTTCTTCATTCATTTAAAGGAATTCAACCTGATGAAGTGAATATGCGTACTCAACCAGAGTTCAATAGCATAAGCTGGATTGTTGGTCACTGTGCAGTTCATTTTCATATGGTATTGTGCTTGACCTGTCAAGACACTCGATTATTTTCCAAGGATGTGATGCAGTATTACCGATATGGAACAACTAAGGAAGAGATTGAGAGAACTAGCCCTCCATTCACGTTTGAACAACTTGTAGATGATTACCTTGAAGTTTCCAAAGTGGGATTTGCCTATCTTGAAACACTGGATGATGAAGACTATACAGAAGTCTTGTTTCCTGAGATCAATGAAACACTCCAGGAGAGTCTTCAAAGGATTGCTCTGCACTATCTGGGGCATGTTGGACAGATTGTTTTGATTCGAAGAGCACTTGGAAATCCTGGACCCACTTTCGTTGGAGGAATCCAAGAACCAGATTATAACCGAATGAAAGAGGAATGGAATTCTTGGTGGAGTGAATCGAAGGATAACTTTGAAGTCTAGAGAGAAAATTGCCTACTAAAGATACTACTCCGATAACACGCTTTGATGCATTTCCCACAGATATCCTTCTCAATACCCTTTGACTTTAGAAACAAGATGTACTTTCTACAGTTCTCTCGATAGTCCGGTAGCTTATTTCGATGTCTGATGTATCCACATACATCTTCACAGGCGGTGCATTCTCCACACTGTGATTCCTTGCTCTCTCCATGGACCAGAGGTAGATTCACGAGAACGGAAGAGAAACG
>JAEOUL010000299.1 GCA_016839345.1 Candidatus Thorarchaeota archaeon
ATGCATAAGTAGTGCGCGTCCATGAGGAGTAGGAGCATCAGAACGCCAAGCAAAAAATGTTGGACAAACATGTCTGCACATCTTTGGACAGCCTGCGCACATTCGTACTTGCTCAGCAATCTTATCCTGATCTATCACTCACGCACCCCCAATCCAAGTTTTCCAGGATTCATTATACAATGGGGGTCTAGAACATCCTTAATCTTCTTGAGAATGCTGAAGCTAGACCCCAATTCATCTACTGTGTAATTGCTGCGTGAAAGACCCACACCATGCTGATGACTCATTACACCTCCTTCTCTATGACAAGCTGCAACTCCATCTGCGAAAATTTTGTCATAGGTTTCCCAGGCAGTCAGTGCATCGGGCTGGGATGAGTAGAATATCATATAGATACTACCACCATTCTGATACATATGGGAGAAATGAGAAATAACAAACACATCATGAGCTTCCATGGCTTTCTTCATTGCATGGTATACATTCTCTAGTTTATCATAAGTTGCGACTATATCGATTGTATCAACAATCGTATAACCAGCAGTTGTCAGACGGGTTGGGTAGTACATATCATAGCGATGTTCCCACCAATGTTTCGCAATGCTTTCCCCCAGGTCAATTCCACCCTCAGCCTGACATAGTTCAAGAGATCTTGCTTCATCGATACTAACTTTGTCTTGGTTCCCGTCAAATGCCAAGAGTAGTATGCAATAGCCTTCTTCAAATTTGAAATGCATTGAGAAACTATACGATGCGTCTTCAGGGTCATAGAGTCTAGCTATTGAAGGAACTATTCCTTCTCGAAAGATCTTTCGTATAGCTTCAAGACCACTGTGTAGATCTGGAAAACTCAAACTACAGAATCGTCTTTGTTCCGGCAATAGAAATAGACGAAGTGTCGCTTCAGTGATTACCCCTAAAGTTCCTTCGGAACCAATGAATAGTTGGTTCAAATCAGGTCCTACAGAGTGACGAGGCACCGCTTTTGTGGTGATAACTGAACCATTGGGAAGAACGAACTCGAGACCAAGAGTCATGTCTTCTATTTTTCCGTACAGAGAAGACATTGACCCTCCTGATCGTGTAGCTATAAAACCTCCTACATTTGAGGCTCGGAGTGAAGTTGGGGTATGACCAGTTGTGTATCCATGACGATTGACTTCCTCTTCAAGATCTATTCCCATCACTCCAGCTTGTACTCGAACAGTCATAGAGGTGTGATCTATTTCAAAGATTTTGTTGAGCCGTTTTAGGTCAAGATGAATACCACCATAAACTGGTACCGTTCCCCCGCAAGTTCCAGCGCCACCCCCTACAGGTATGACAGGGATTCTCAGCTCATTTGCTACTACAAGTACCTTAGAAACATCTTCGGTATTTCCAGGGAAAACAATAAGATCTGCTTGTGGAAGTATCTCACTTGCGCGTATCTTAGCCAAACTAAGTGGCCAGGCATCATGTGCATTCAGAATCCTATCCGTTTCTAGTTCTGTGATATTTTCTTGACCTACAATCTTCCTAATTTTCCCTAAAGCCTTCTTCTTTGTTTCTTTGTCAAGCACGAGCAGTTTCACCTCTTCTTGGGAAGTCTCTGTGCAATGAATACAGTCAGATCATCCACTTCAACGGAACTCCCTGTTTTGAACAGATTACTCTCAATCTGTGCAGTGCAGAGAGGACATGGTGTGACCAATCGTTCTGCACCAGTTTTCTTGATTGCTTCAAGATTCTCTATGACTACAGCATTAGCAACATCACTTGCATGGTATGCGACCAAACCTCCGCCCCCGCAACAGGAGTCTTTAGCTTCTGATTCAGTCACCTTCACTCCTGGAAATTGGCGAAGAATATCGATTGCATACTCCATCACGCGACGAGACGTGTGTTTGATAAGATGACATGGGTCATGTACCGATATATGAACATCAGAGAATCCAGACGCATCCTTGACTGCCAAATTCAATCTCTTGAAACCTATCTCTTCTGCTAGGAACTCGAGAATGTGAACTATACGAACACCCCAATTATCACGTTCAGCTATTTCAGAAAGATTAGAAGTACACCCTGCACATGTTGTCACAACCAACTCTGGATCTAGTTTCTTCACTTTTTCATTGAGAAATTTTGCGAGAGATTTTGCGGTTTCAGAATCACCCATGAGAACAGAAGGCAGTCCGCAGCAAGACATTTCTTCCAGTATGGTGAAATTCACATCGAAGAAATCTAGGATTACTTTTGCTGCCTCTCTAACTTCTTGTGCACGTTCTTCAGCTTGACATCCAGGATAAAATAGGACCTCTGCTTTTTCCAAGAAGGGGTTTTCTATGAAAGGGAGTCCAAGTCGTTCAAGACGTACATCACGACTTTCATTCTTCTCTTCTTTATCATCCCAAGGTTCAAAGGCAAGTTTGTGTTCAGTGATTACTTCTCGAACAACGTGCAAAGCCTTTGGAACAAGATCTGGTCGATGGTCGAAAATTCGAGCACGAATCATATTGACGACTTCAGGGATGTTGACATTTTTTGGACATATTTCACGACAGGTTCCACAGCCGGTACAGAGATATACAGTATCTGCAGTTGCCCAGAATTCGGGAGGCGACCTGCTTAATTGGACAGCAATGCTTCTAGGTCCACTAAACCGATTGATACCAATGGCGGCAATAACTGGACAATACTGAATGCATAATCCACAATTGATACAGGATTCGACCGAATTGATAGTTTCAAACTCATCGGGTCGATATGGCGTAATACCCTCTTCCTTGAGTCTGTCCTTAATTTGCTTGTAAGCCTCTTCTTCACTCAAATCAGGACACCTCCTTTACATAGTTAACTGCATTCATTGCTGCATTGAAACCACTAGTCAGTGCGACACCAAGTCCACTCTTCTCAACAGGATAATTATAACCAGCTAGAACTGATCCAGCAGCAAAGAGGTTCTTTACCCATTCAACACCTTCCTCTTGAATAGGTCGAAATTGCGGGTCTACAGTAATTCCTGTTGAATAAACGGGTTGACCCTCTGGGGTGATGGATAGGCGATTGGTCGCCTTGGAGGGTAATATACCATCAGCAGAGTGAAAAGAGCCAGTAACTGTCATCAGGCCAAAAGTTGTTTCATGGATTCCGTTCTCATCTCCGGAGAGACCGGTTCCAATGAATTTCCCAGTTGCAAGTAGATAGGCCTTGGCGTTGATCTTGACCTTTCTTCTGGGAGATTTTGCAATAACAAACTCTAGCTGATCCTCTGTCATCTCGAAGGATGTAACCTCATGGCCAATTAGAAGTTTACCAGCAGCTTTTCTGAATATTTCATCCAATGCTAGTTGCAACCGTAGGCCAGGCACAGATGGAGGAAAGCCGAGGAGTTCGAATACATCAGTCCCAATTGCTTTTTTCAATCCTATCTGATTTCTTGAAGCATTTCGAAGACCAAGTACCGGAGGAAGTGCAACATGAGTTGCTCCAACCTTGTCAGCGTGTTCCTTGATTTGTACTGCAAGTTCATTCAAAGCCCCTTCATGATCCAGATGGCGAGCAATCTCTATTGCTGAGATGTTGAGGTTGTTTCCAAATGGTGCAACTTTCACAGAACAATGAGCAACCTTTCTAGGTGGCAGACTAAGTGCCATTCGATCTTCAAGATAGGTTTTAGCGGCTGCTGCAGGATTGAAATCAGGATAACCCATGATGCCAACAAACAACAGAGTGCTATCTTCTCGTTCCTGGACATCACCAGGGTTCATTGTTTTTTGTATCAAACATGTTGGTTTTGTAGTTCCAAGAACTGTGATTGGAGAGATATTTGTATTAAAATCACCAACTAGTGTGGCTATGGTTCCGTTGAGGAGATTCTTCAACCAATTGATAGAATCTTTTGTTCTTGAAACAATGGCATCAACCACTTCATTAGAATCAACATTCTCGCTATACCCAACAACACTGTATGGATGAAGTGGATATAGACCAGCAATAGCAGTAAGACCTTCTTCTGGTGTGGCAAAAGGTTCAGATGACTCTGGAAGATACCCTATTACATCAACAGCCCCAGAGGAATAAGCTGTTGCACCCAGTCCTTTTCTAACAAGAATTGTACTCACTCCACTTTCTATAGCTTTTATTGAAGCTACTAGACCAGCCATTCCACCGCCAATGACAAGGAGGTCAGTATCAATCTCCATCTAAGATCCTTCCTCCCATGGCTTTATGTCGTAGTCCACATCAGATTGGTCAAGGTTACCTACACATGCATAAATGCCCTGTGCGAGCTCCTCCTGAGCAAGTTGTTCACCTCGCATGGATTGACGGATTCCCTTCCATCTCTCAGAACGGAAATCAAGAATGTCTACAAGGTGGTCATCCCCACTAAGATCAAGCTCCTCAGAGAGTATACCTGCTGCTTTGTATGTGCAAAAAGTGCCTTGACATGGACCGGTTCCTAATCGTAATCTTCTTCGTAGATCATTCAGTGTTTGTGGGAATTCCTCTCTAATGGCAAACCGTATCTCTGCTTCAATAATTGGCTCACAGGTACAGATTGTAGTTTTCCATTCAGGATGTTCCCTAGTAAGCTCAAGGATTTTCCTAATTTCAGTTCCTCGACGAGCACGCATCCGTTCCAGAGTATGTATCGAAATATCATATTCTTTTGCCAGTTCAATTACATCAATATCGCCTTCATTCCCTGGAAGTGGTTTCTCATGAGTCCTACATTTTGTTTTCTTTTTCAACTTCTTACAGACAAGGTCAGTGGCAGTTTCTGCCATATGACGGCAAGTAACCAGTTTTCCTCCTGTGAAACTAATTATGCCTTTTATATTGTCTTTAGATTCATGGTCAATAACTTGATACCCGCGAGTCACCTCACTTTCAGGCTTGTTCCATTCTGGAACAAGAGGTCTTATACCAGCCATTGTCCGAATAATCCTTGCTTCACGGATTGATGGAATGAGTGACTCAATACTCTGCAGAAGGTATTCTATCTCATCAAAAGATGCTACTAATGAATCAGGATCTTCCCAAGTATCTAGTGCTGTAGTTCCGAGAAGTGTGGTATTCTCATGCGGAAATAGGTAGACCCATCTTCCATCGAGAGCCTTCACTGTTATCCCTACATTTACGATTCTCCTGTCAAAAATCACATGAGCACCTTTGTTTAGACGTAGCTCAAGCTGTGCACCTGCAAATTTTGCCACTTCATGCGCCCATGGTCCAGCAGCATTCACAACTATCCTTGATTGGACCTTCTCAACATTACCAGTAACTCGATTGTAGTAGGCTACTCCTTCAATAGTATGTTCCTCATCATTTATTTCGAAATCAATTACTTCACAGTATGTTTTTACCACAGCACCATGTCGGATGGCATCAATTGCTTGAAGTAGACACAATCGAAATGGGTCTATGAAGAATTCTTCATAGTAAACACTAGCGATTGCATCTGGGTGAACTTTAGGCTCGATTTCGTGTGTTGCCTCTGGTGTGATGATTTGCATGGCGGGTACATCTCTCTCTTCTGCACGCACAGAATATGCATCGATGTAGTCACTATCACTAGCAACATCACTTAGATGAAGGAATGGAGCAAGTATTGGAATCTTCATAACAATATGACGAGCAATTCGATTGAAGTGCACTACTTCTTTTGAACACATCTCCATTATGTCAGGCTCTTTTCTGTATTTGAGGCCTGAAGAAATCATCCCTGCACATGTGCCAACTGTCGCTGATGCGATGTCGTCTCTTTCCAACAACAAAGTGCGGAGACCTCTCATCGCGCAGTCGCGGGCAACAGCAGTTCCAGTACTGCCGCCACCTATCACTACAACATCAAACTCGGATTCGCCCATACGTATCTTGTCCATAAGTCAGACTAAATGAAACCCGTCTCGCAGTTTCAGAGTGTATACACACAATACAAGCATTTCGGATTGACAATAAGGAAAATATAGAGTCAAGATAGGCGAGATACATTAAATATAGCGATTTCGCGGATTCAATTGGTGAATTGAATAATGCGCTCTTACGACCTTGGCACATTGAATGTAGATGATCATGATGTAGAGAATCTCACTGAAGCCCTTGGAATCCCGATTGAACGTTTTGAGTCCATTGTCAATCTTGCCAAGGAAGCATGGGACCATGAAAATACTATCAGTGAGTCTATTGAATACTTGGCTCAGCGAGCAAAAGAATCTCGTGAAGATAGGAGTGCGGAACCAATCACTGGATCAGAGCTTGTGCTAGCTTTCATTTTCTTCGGTCGAATCTGGGA
>JAEOUL010000300.1 GCA_016839345.1 Candidatus Thorarchaeota archaeon
CCAATATTCTCAAGGGCTCCTGCTACTGTCTGTCTGACAAAAACCGATTCATCTCGAAGTGAAGAAATCAATGCATCAATTGATTTCTTGTCTTTACGTTCTCCAAGCTGTGCTGCGGCATGAATCCGTACCATATACCGCAAATCTAACAATGCTTCGATCAAAACTTGAGTGGCCTGTGGATGATTAAGCATTCCCAATCGTTCAATTGCTCCAAGACTAACCTGTTCATCATCACTTTGAATTTCTAGCGCTAGTTCTTCCAGCATTGCTTTGTTATCTAAACTAGTAGCTTTCTTTGCAGGTTCTTTGGTAGCTTTCTTCCTTGGAAGTTTCTTTTCCATCTCTTTAGCTGGCTTTTTCTTGGCAGCTTCTTTCTTTACAGTGGCCTTAGCTTTTGTTTTTACGGAAGCTTTCTTTTTGGCTTTGGATTTTGTTGAGGTCGTCTTTTTTGCGGTCACTTTCTTCTTCGGGGTCTTTGTACCTTTTGACAAGTCAGCTCCCTCTCAATCGCTCCAGAATATTACAGAATTGGACAATGAGTCATATAAAGAGTCTGAACAAGTACCACAACGGAAATGCCTTAACATGAATCCAATCTCCTCCATTCTGGTGGTATATGTTGCATGAATTCTCAGCCGCATGTTCGATAGTTGATACAGCTATTGAAGCTGCTAGGAACAACAATGCCACTAGAGTTTCTGTTGTCAATATAGAAGTAGGTGAATTCACTTTCCTCGTTCCCGAACAACTTGTCTTCAATTTCGAGATTGCGAGTAGAAACTCATTGCTTGAAGGCGCTGAGTTGCGAGTAATGACGATCAAGGGGCGTCTGAGATGCGCTGATTGTGGCTTTGAAGGTGAATCAAAGGTGGACCCAGATATTCCCTCTCAAGTTGCTATATTTGCGCCAATGAAGTGCCCACAATGCGGCGGTAGCTCTACTAAAATCACTGGTGGAAAAGACTTTGTGATAACAAGTATAGAGGCCGAGGTCTCAGATTCTACTACAGGCTAGTAAAATGCTGCATCAAAATTGTACTTTAGATTAGAATAGCGTTGAGGACGCCATCTTGACCAGGTCTACTGGTTACTCTAGCACGACCTTTTGAGGTTTTGATGATAGTACCTCGTGTGATGACCTTTCTACGTTGATAATCCATGTTGGCTGGGTTTCTCTCAACATCTTGAAGTTCAGCACGAAAAGTAACATTCTTTGCGGCGTCTGTAACGTTGACCTGAGTTAGTTTCAGTGCTGGTGTCTTCTTCGCCTTTCTCCTACTATCGATTGTAATTCTCTTTGGTTCACCCATCAGGGTTTCAGTAGGAGTGCGCCCCATCTGATGCTTTCTCTTACTCCTGAGTTGCTTCAGGCGGGCTCCAGTAGATGTACGTGTTGATCTTCTATGCCAGACACCCATTTCTGACTACCTCTTGGTTTGGTCAATGACGCTCATTGTAGATTCGTTTTAAGTCTTGCTTAGTGGCCATGATTCTGATTCATGTCCGAAGCATCCTCTTCAAATACTTCAAAGGGCAGCTCAAAGATACTGTTCATTCGGAGGATTCCATATGCCTAAGATTGAGTCTGCTCATGGCGCTGGCGGCAAGATTATGCAACGTCTGCTGGAAGAGATTGTGATTCCCTCTTTCAGTCATAGAAGAATCGGAGATATTGGACTCGACGAGATGGACGATGGTGCAACACTTCATGCCAATGGAGCTAATCTAGTAGTGTGTACAGATGCACATACCATTCATCCGATCTTCTTTCCCGGTGGAAACCTAGGTGTTCTTACAGCGTGCGGCACTGTTAATGATTTGGCAGTCATGGGGGCAAAACCAATAGCAATGACAAACACAGTCATTATTGAAGAAGGCGTTGAAATAGAAACTCTGCAGATTATACTCAAGTCCCTGAACAGCATTATTGAGCCGCTTGGAGTAGCAATGATTGCTGGCGATACTAAAGTCATGCCCCCGGGAACCCTGGATGGTATTGTCATGTCCACAACAGGAATTGGAGAGTCCTACCTGAATCATCCAATTGCAGATAGTGGTGCCAGACCTGGAGATGATATTATCATCTCAGGACCAATTGGGGATCATGGTACTTCGCTACTAGCTCATAGGGAGGGTCTCAAGTTTGAAACTGACCTGATTAGTGATGTAGCGCCACTATGGGAACCAATCCGTAGTTGCCTCGATGTTGGCGGAGTACATGCTATGAAAGACCCTACAAGAGGGGGAACTGCAGTAGCGCTCAATGAGATTGCGTCAAAATCAGGACTTGAGTTCGAACTCCAAGAAGAGCTGATTCCAATACGCCCTGCTGTTCAATCCCTATGCAATGTTCTAGGACTTAATCCTCTACACATGAGCTGCGAGGGTACAGTCGTTATGACAACTCATCCTGACAGGACCAAGGACGTGCTAGCTGCTCTATCGAACCATAAAACCACAAAGGACGCTCAGATAGTTGGCAAGGTTCACAAGGGAAAAGCGAGGGTCATTATGAAAACCACAATAGGCGGTCGTAAGATAATTCAAGTTCCTTACGGTGAGCCAATTCCACGAGTTTGTTAACCGAGTGTTTGGTAATCTAATCTCGCTGATTACTGTCAATACCTAGCGATTCAGCATGAAGGTATTAAAACCACCTTGTGTTTGGTCTGGTCCTTCTGATATCTAGAACCCTTCCATAGACTTCAATCTTCATAGCATTGGGGTTCTAAAAAGAAATCACTCCGGCAGATTCCTCAGCCTCACGTTGGTCGTCTAGTATCTTTTTCATTTTGAACTTAAGCTGAGCTTTAAGCTTTACGCGGTCACTGTCCAAACCAAAGTAGTCTGCAAAGAGCTTAGTAGTCGTTAGTAATTTAGAGCGTCCCTCTGGAACTGCATCTACAAATTTCTTGTCCACAAGATCTCTGATATGGTCGTACGTATGTGTTCCACGTTGTGCAACAAGCTCTGATTGGATTATTGGCTGTTTGAGTGCAATGAAAACAAGAGTCTGGAGGGTGGCAAAGGACAACAATCCTCCGGGTATTAGTTTTCCAACTCTGGGAGTGAGTTCCGGTTTGAGTTGCATTACGTAGCGATCTTTGGGTAGGGCCACGACTTCAAGTGCTCCCTCTTTTTGATTGTACTCAAAGCTCAGGTCATCAAGCAATTTCTGAGTAGTAGACTGTGACTTCCCAATGATATCAGCGAGTTCCTCTAGAGTTAAGGCTCGTCCAGATACATAGAGTGCAGCTTCTAGTGTTACCACGTCATCATCCAATCAGATCACCCTACGTTTTGATTTCTGGCTGAATATCTTCCTCTGATGTCATCTCATCATCTTCTGTAATCTCTGGTGGTCCTTGGAGCTTTACCCAGATGACACCTTTATCATCCATCCAGATATCGATATATGAACGTGCAAAAAGAAACAGTAGCGAGAAAAAGACTCGTACAATCTCTTGTCGTGTATTATTAATGAGTAAATCTATGAACTTCGTCACTTCACCAATCTGCATGATTCTGCAGATATCATCATATACATCAGCAATAGTTTCCTCGATATTTGCTTGGTCAACATTCATCTGAAATGTCAATGGATCTGCTTTTGTTGTGTACCTTCGCCTTGCTGAAGTTGATCGAGGTCTATCTCCCTTGCTTAACACATGATCCATGGCAACAAGTAATTCTTCTAAAGTCACACGCCTATTGGTCAACCTGAATGGCGGTCTTATGAGTGGAATTTCTAGTTCACTATCGTCATCATCTTCCTCAGGAGGCAGGAGTCCAAGTTGAACAAGCTCTCTAGTTTTCCTCATGAATATTACAGAAGCAGAGTACAAAGCATTTCCAGATATTCTGAAATCGATATCCCCCAGTCTTTTCATTTCATCTAGGAACCCTACGACAAGCTTTCCTACATCTACGTTCCACGGCTCAATCTTGTCCAGTTGTAGGACATCCGTCAGTAGAATATATGGCGGGGTTGCCCAGAAGGGTGAGTCATCATTAGTCATGACGATGCTGCGACCTCCTCCAAATCAACTGAAACAATCCTTGAGATGCCATCTTGATTCGATACACCTACCAATAAATCAGCTTTTCGAACCGTAGTGTCTCTCAATGAAACAACTACAAACTGTGAGTTCTTAGACATTTCTGATATTAGAAGGGCCACGTTGTGAGCATTGACATTGTCAAGAGCTGCATCAATCTCGTCGAATATGTAGAAACTTGCTGGACTGTACATCTGAATGGCGAAGATGAGTGCGAGTCCTGTGAGTGTCTTTTCCCCACCACTCATTGCATCCAGTGTAACAAGCTCTTTTCCTCGTGGTTTTGATCTGACCGTAATCCCACCCATGAGAGGATATTCAGGATTCTCAAGCATTAGATTCGCTTCACCCTCTGGTGAGAGTTTGGCAAATACCTTAGAGAAGTTATCTGCAATTTCGTTATAGACTGTAAGGAACTTCTGAGTCTTTTCAGATTCTAATTCCTCCATGAATGCAAGAATCTCATTACGCTCATCTTCAAGACGTGTTTTCTTGTCAACAATCTCTTCGTACCTTTCCTTCTCCATATCATAGTCGGTGAGTGACTTGAGGTTGACAGGTCCCATCGCCTCAAGTTCACGTTCAATCTCTTTGATTTTCTCTTCTAGTTCTTCAATCTCCTTGTATGTAAGTTCACGTTCTTCTTCTCTCTCCTCAAGAGCTTCTTGAGAATTGGCTACAGTATTCAACTCTGCCACGAATCCAACGATATCGGCTTCAAGGCGGTTCTGTTCCGTCTGAAGGCGATAAACTGCTTTCTCATTTGATGTCTGGGCTTCCCTAATCTCCTCGTGGCGCATTCTGAAATTACGAAGTTCCTCTTTCAACTCCAATTGACGGACACGTTTGTCTTTGACCGCTTCATCTATACGTTCCCTCTCTTCCTTGAGTTTTTCAAACTCGGCTTCTCTTTCAGATAGTCCCAACTGTAACCGTTTCAGCTCCTCCTCGAAACCTGGGATTATAGCGTCTTGGGATTGAATCTTGTCCTCTATCTCAATTGCCTTAGGTCCAAGGCGTTCATCTAGAGCTACTCGAAGGGATGTAATCTCACTCTGAAGCTTCTCTCTTCGTTTCTGATACTGTTCTTGAACCTCTTTCAGGTCTTTGATTTCTTGATTGAGTTTATTCGCATCGGAAGAAACCAAAGCCTGATTTGCATCATCTCTCTGAGCCCGTACTCTCTCACGTTGAACACTGAGTTCATCATCCCTCTCCTGAAGTTCTTTGACTTGATCTTCAAGTTCAGTTATTGTGAGACTCGCCTTGTCTATTCTCTCTTTCAAAATTTCAGATCTAGCTTCTTGTTCTTCAAAACGTTCTTCGAGTCTGTTCAGTTCCAATTGGAAACGATAGTTTGTCTTTTCAAGTCCTTGGACTTCTTTTTCAAGTGAGATCTTCTCTTTTCGAAGTCTAGTCTGTTTTTCTCGTAGTTCATTGAGTATCTCCTCAAGTCCCTGAAGACGTTCAGTGATTTGCGGACTAGTGTCTTCAACTTGCAGAGATAATCCCGCTGCGGCCTTCTGAAAGTAGCCTCCTGTTATTAACCCAGAGCGCTCAACAAGATCACCATCAAGAGATACAGCTCTCTGTCCTTTAAATCCAAGACGCTTTGCAGTATCAAAATCCTCTGTGACAATAGTGTCTGAAAATACAAATTCAAAAGCTGGACGCATCTTCGAATCAAATTTGACCAAGTTCAAAGCAAAATCTATCACACCGTCATCTTTGGGCAGCTTTCCTGGTGCATCTGTCTTAATCTTATCAAGTGGTATGAAAGAAGCTCTTCCAACTTTTTCGGTCTTCAATACCTGCACACATTCTGTAGCAACTTTCTCGTTTTCAACTACAATATAAGAAAGCCTGTTTCCTCCAGCAATCTCTAGTGCCACTAAATAATCTGGATTAATAGTCCCAAGTTCAGCAACAGTTCCATGAATCCCGCTGATGACATCAGCATCTCTCAGTTTCAGGATCATGGCAATAGCACGACGTCTCTTGAGAAACGCATCTTCAGCCTCCTTGAGAGCCTCTTGACGGGCTTGCACTTTGATGAGTTCCTCTCTTGTCTGAGCCACAATTTTTGCACTCTCAGTGACCTCCGCATCCACTGTAGATAGTTGTTCTGTCAAATTGTCAATCTCTGCTTGCTTGGTTTTCTCCAGATTCTGGGACTGCTCAAACTCAGACCTCTTTTCGGGAATGCTCTCCTTCAATTCTGCAATCTCTCTCTCTGCAGTCTGAAGGCTCTCAGTCGCATCTCGTAGCTCCTCATACGCAAGTCCCAATTCTCTGTTATCCGATTTTATCGTTGATCTAATCTCGGAAACCCCTTCGTCTAGGTGACGCATCTGGTTATTCAAATCTTGAAGTCGGAGTGTAGTTTCATAGTAGGCTGTTTGCGCTTTCTCAGCCATATCCTCTAATCGAATTATTTCAGCAGTTGTTCCAGCCACCTCTTTCTCCAAGTCAGTGAGTTCGCTGTTCCTATCTTTCATCAATTGCTCGTTGTGGCTAATCTCATCTTGTGTCGCTTCCAGTTCTTCACTGAGAGATTTACGTTCACCAGATGCTCTATCATACTCCAATTGTGCTCGTTCAAGGTCACCTTTTACGTGACTAACTGCTGCAGATACGATACCATATTGTTCTGATACTCGGGTTGAGTCGCCTCCAGTGATTTCATCAATATCATGGTCAATTCTCTCAATCTCAGTTTCAGTCGCCGCAATCCCATTTTCCACCTCGACTGATTCCTTTACTAGGGATTCCGCCTCTTCAGCCCTGAGTGCAAGAGTTTCGTTGATGGTTTCTATTCTTGATTTTCCTTTGATCGTACTCCACGCAAGAATATCGACTCTGTGCTTCCTTATCTGATTATTGAGATTCTGATATCTACGGGCATCAGACATCTCTGCTTCAAGTTTCTCCAACTGCCGACGACGTTCTTGCAGCTGCATTTCCACTTTACCCAAGTTTCCCTCGCTCTCTGACAGTTTCTTGAGAGCACGATCTTTCTGTTCATCATATGCTGATATGCCTGCAATCTCCTCAATCAGCTTTCTACGTTCATTTGGACTGACTTTGACTATCTGTGCAATTTCGCCTTGGAGAACCAGATTGTAACCGTTTGGATCAACTCCAATGGCACCTAATACATCAAGAACTGCTGTTCTTGTGACCACCTTTCCATTGATTCGGCACACTGATTTTCCCGTATCATCTAACTGTCGCTCAATAACTACACGGTCAGTATCAATCTGCAACTCACGGTCCTTGTTGTCGAAATGCAGCTCTACCACCGCAGATTTTGCCTTTGGTGGCATGTTTGGTTTTGGTGGCGAGTATAGAAGATCAGAGAAGACAGTTGCTCTTAGAGTCTTGGCACTTAGTTGACCAAGTACGAATAGAATCGCATCTACAACATTTGATTTACCTGATCCATTCGGACCAACAATGCAAGTGAATCCTGGATTGAGTTTGATACTGACTGATTCTCGTCCGAATGATTTGAAGCCCTTGCATACAAGCTTCTCAATATGAACCAAATCCCATTCCTCTTCCGGCAAGACACAGTCAGATTGGCCACGGCGTGTCCGAGTGTGTTATTCTGATTTTACACAGGCCTAAATACGGTTGGTATGACCCAAGTATTACACCAGCTATGTCTGGATAATGTATTCAGGCTAACAGGGCTTCCTCTACTGCATTGAAAAGTGTAACTCTGTAGACTTTTATTAGCGCGTTCTCAACTGACTATCGATAATAGCGCTCGTCGAAGACTCATTCTAAGAAGCCCTAGTGACTCCCGTGCTCCTTCACCAGCTATTCCCGCAAGTACTATTTTCACATCACCGAGGATGATAATGAAACCATTGTCTGCTGCAATACTGACTTCCTTGAGACCTCCCTTATCCAGACCGGCGGAAAGCTGGGAAGAATTAGCTGCTATCTTTACTGCAAGGTTTGAAACATCTGAATGTTTAGTTCCCCCGCTGATTGTATGACCAAATAACACACTTCCTTTGGCATCACATATGACAATCCCTTCCAGATCTGCATTGGCAGCCATCGTTTCTTGTACAACTCGTTCAATCTTTGCTTGGTCCACCATCTGTGAGTTTTCCTCCAAGAGGTATGAATAGATTACAGTCCAGTTCTGACCATAGGTGTGTAAATATCTTACGCGTCGGTCTGTTATTCTCTTTTTCGGAATATAACTTCATTTTAGAACCGGATTCTTCGTCGATTCACTTAAAACCGCTCACGCAAAGGTCAGCCAACAAATTTTGGAGGCGCATATCGAATGCCTATGTTGAGAACTAGCTCAGAAGCCTTTCCGGCATCGAAAAAAGTACTGAGCGACATTCCTTATGTCTTGCGTGTAGAATTTGGTCATCTAGCGCATGAGACAACAAAGATTGTTGGAAAACCAATAGCATGCCACAAGTGTAATGGTTTCCTTCTTAGTGTGGACCAAATAGAAGATGATCCTAAGGTGGGCAGGCACTTTGTGTGTCCATTCTGTGGAACTCTAAATGTGATAGAGGGTGAGGTGGTTGTTGCAGGAGATGACACTGATTTCGTTATAGAGGCACCCCCTGACCCGGATACTGCCACGGAAGCAATTGCCGTGGGTGGAAAGTCCTTCCTTGGACTCATTGATGTTTCAGGATCAATGGCAGGAGCAAACTTGGCTGCAGTAAAACGAAGTCTAAACACGTCTATTGACAGTCTTGCTGCAAATGCACCTGACACAATGTTCGGTCTGATAGAGTTTGAGAGTTCTGTTGTGGCCAGAAATCTTGAGAATGGAAATCCAGTTGAGCTTCCTAGAGAGTCCTTTGCGAGTCTCAAGGACATCATGAATTCCACAAAGAAACTTCTTGACAACATCAAGTTGATAGGTGTAGGAAAGAACAGAGACAAGCTGAAGAAGCATGTACAGACACTCCGTGATCAGGGTGGAACTGCTTTAGGACCTGCAGTCGGAATGGCCTACGTCATTGCCAAGCATCGCAATGTTGGAAGAGTGGTTCTTCTCACTGATGGACTGGCAAATGAAGGAATTGGCGCCCTTGAAGGATATCAAGTGACTCCGGCAAACACATACTACGAAGATTTAGGAAAGCTGTTCATGGAACTCGGGACTGCTGTTGATGTTGTTGGTATTGCATCAGGTGCAGGTATGGAACTCCAGACACTTGGTCTATTGCCTGAGGCAACAGGTGGTCAGATGTATTATGTCACTCCCAATGAGCTTGATAGAAGTCTGTCTGAACTCGCAGGCGCTTCACTTCTCGGTAGGGATGTAGAGGTTCGTCTTGTCACACCTCCAGGAGTCAAGGTC
Organism: Candidatus Thorarchaeota archaeon; assembly: GCA_016839345.1. The sequence goes on from JAEOUL010000300.1 coordinate 9,412, forward strand.
AAGGACGCATCTGGAGTTTCACGAGCTGTTGTTGATCAGTTGAAGAAGAAAAATGAGAGCAAGATCGGAGTTGTTGGAGAAGACCATGAGCTCTACTTTGAGATAGAACCTGAGAAGGAAATCAAGGAGGAGGAAGTTCCGATTCAGATCCAGGTAGCCTATACTGACGAGGAAGGCGCTAGGAGGGTACGTGTAGTAACTACTAAACTCAAGGTTTCCAAAAAGGAAGAAGAGATTATGGAAACTCTTGATCCAACTGTTGGAGCCACATTTGTAACCCAGAAAGCGGGTGAGGAGTCATTCCGCGGTGACCGAGAGGGTGGTCGTAAGCGAATTGCATCCTTCAGGAAAGCTCTGAAAACTAAAGCAAAGGGAGCACCGAAAGCTGTCCAAGCAATGCTTGACAAGGCTGACAACGTCTTGAACAACGAGGAAATGGAGATTGCTCGTCAGGAGGAGATGCTTGAAGCTGCTCCTGCATCTGCTCCCTCAGGTGCCGCTGACGAAGCCTTTACTGGAAGCCTTGCTCAGATGAAGAGAAGCTCAAAGAAGCTTTTTGACGATAAGGAAGATGTATAGCTCAGATATTACAATCAACGGTCGTGCAATATTTTTCAGCACGACCTAACCCCTTTTTTATGTAACACAACCCCAAATATTCTTCAAATGCGCAAACGGTGTCTGAGGAGTTGTAACATATCTCCACAAGTCTAAAATAGTCAACTGCGGCGTAGATGTTAACAACAGTTGACGCAGCGAGGATACTGTAAGTTGATCAGTCAAGAAAAACTTCAAGGGATTCTATCAAGACTAAAGTCACAGGAAGGAGTCCGTGGAGTTGTTGTGACTACTATGGATGGTCTTCCACTCAGTAGTGATCTTGACCCCGAAACTACGGAGAACGTCGCTGCAATAATCACCTCCCTCGTCGGAAAAGCACTGGATGCTGTTCGAGAACTTCGAGAGGGGTCGCTGTCATTCCTGACCTTGGACACAACCAATGGTCAGATTAACATCGCACCAGAAGTGAACGAAGGACTCATCCTAGTAGTCCTTAAGAACACTCAGTAGAAAAATATGATAGAGGTGTACTATTAATGAGTGATCCAAAAGCCTTCGACAAAATCCTTACCGAGATCATCCGTCAGGATAAGGGCATCAAGAAGGTAATCTTAGTAGACAAAACTGGCCTCACAATTGCAAATGTTAGCAAGCTCAGTTACTATCCCGTAGATGTAGATAGCATCGGAGCTATCGCTAGTGCGGTCTTCTGTGCAAGTGAGGAGCAGGGCAAGAACCTGCAGATTGGGGAGCTTGAGATAGTCACTTCTGAATTCTCAGAGGGCAAGATTTTCGCCTCCGCCTGTGGGAAAGGTGTGCTCTGTGTAGTTTCAGAGGCAGAGGTAAACATTGGCCTGATTCGGCTTGTGATGAAGAAACAGGGAGTACAACTAGCTAATGAGCTTGACAAGTTCCTTGCCGTTGAGCCACTATCACCAAAGGAAAGTGAACTTGACGAAGAAGATCTGAAATCCGCCTTGGCTGAACTTGAGCGTGTGTGAATTCACACATAACACACACAGTTGTATTGCATCTGGCAGAGCTACTAATCAGTGCATATTGAAATGAAGAGTGTAATCTATCAGCGAAGCCGTCCAAGAGCACCCTCCCGTGCCACAAAGGCTTTTATTAGACTGAACTTTTTACTCAATCAATCCCCCAATATAGGGACCTCTGCAGTGAAACAATGAGGTGTTTACAATTCGAAAAGACGACAAGGGACGCATTCATCTCAAACTAGTGTTCTATGGCCCGTCCCTAGGAGGCAAAACGACTGCACTCCGTTGGCTTTACGGTAAAGTAGAAGGGCTACAGAAAGGCGAGTTCACTGCAATTGAGGATGAAACAAACCGAACCCTATTTTTTGACTATGTTCCGATGTCTGCTGGAGGGCGTGTTCTCTTCGACGTGTTCACAGTAGCTGGACAGAAGAGGCATAGGCATCAGAGGAAAGTTGTTCTACAGGGTACTGATGGAATTCTCTTTGTGGCTGACTCTTCACCAGACCAGCGTGATGAGAACACAGAGAGCTTTGAGGAGTTGAAGCTGTTCCTTGGTGACGCCCTTGGGCGTGAGGTTCCGATTGTGGTCATGCTCAATAAGCGAGACCTGCCCAATAGAATGTCGCGTGATGAGATGCTCGATCTACTAGGTCTTGGCGGGAATGTACCTATCTATGAAACTATAGCCGTTCAAGGCGTAGGAGTTAAGAGGGCATTTCAAGCAATAGCACGAGAAGTCATATTGAAAAGAATGTACAAGTAAATACAGGTGAGGCCAATGGGAGAATCCCGCGAAAATACACTCGAAGGCGTTCTGAATGAACTTCAGGGAAGTATTCCCGAGATTGAGGCATGTGCCATAGTCAGTGTTGAAGGACTTCCTATTGTTTCAGCTCTTCCAACAGATGTCGATGAAGCAAAAGTCGCTGCTATGACTGCTGCAATGTTGACTCTTGGCGAAAAAGCCGCAATAGAGCTTGGAAAGGGAAATCTAGAACAGGTAAACATCAAGGGCGTAGACGGCTGGCTTTTGGTTGTCCAAGCAGGAATGAACGCATGTCTCACAGTTTCTACTACCGCAAATGCAAAACTAGGCCTTATCTTCCTAGACATGAAGCGTGCAGCTGAAAAAGTAGCAGGCATGATTTAGTACATCTAAGTGTGTAACATCAACTCTATTAAGAAATAATTTTCATTTTTTGTATAAACAGAGTGTGTAGGAATTGAACTTGTCCGGTCCCGTGTATAGATTATACGAATACTACTTGTTCCGCCAGCTGGATAAGGACTGGGCACCTAGACATGTTGGAATCATTTTGGATGGAAACCGTAGATATGCAAGAAAGCATGGACTTGAGGTTCCTTGGTTTGGTCATTATAAGGGCGCTGCAAAGGTTATGGAGGTTCTTCGAATTCTTTGGGAAGCTGGCGTCAAAGTCTGTACACTATACGCTTTCTCCATTGAAAACTTTCAGAGAAGCCGGGATGAAGTAGAAGAGATTATGGCTCTGGCGGAAGAAAAGTTTGCAGAAGTCGTTGGTAATCCCGATGTTCATCGTCACAGAGTCAGAATCAAAGCAATTGGTAGAGTGGACCTATTACCTGAGAGTGTACAGCATGCAATCCGGGCTGCAGAGGAGGAAACTCGGAATTATAGTGACCATATCCTCAATGTCGCTATTGGTTACTCTGGCCGTGCTGAACTCGTTGACGCAGTGAAAGCAATTGGCGAGAAGATTGAATCAGGTGAGTTGGCGCCATCTCAAATTGATGAAGACATTATAGAAGGTCACCTTTACACAAATGGTGTGCCAGACCCTGATCTCATAATCAGGACCTCTGGTGAAGAACGACTCTCGGGATTCCTTCTTTGGCAATCTGCGTATTCAGAACTGTATTTTGCACAGATATACTGGCCTGCTGTGAGACGGATTGATATTTGGCGTGCCTTACGCTCGTATGGTGAACGGTCTCGAAGGTTCGGCAAGTAGTCCCTGTCATATGTAATCCAGTCTTTTATAAATCAAAAACAAAGCTTTGACACAACACAGGAGATTACAAGGCTTTGTCTAGGACTCCCGTAGATGTCTACAAAGGTTTACTACACACACGTTTAGAGAACTCTATACCAAAACAGATTGAAACAGTTGTATCAAGATTCACAGATTGTCAGTTTGCAGGCGAGCAGATTTCAATCCATCTCACTCGCTTTATCAGACTGACTACTCGCCTAATAGCATATCTTGATGGAAGAGAGATGGCTACACTCTCAGATGTCACAGTGGCAATTGATGTGTTAGACTACTTCACATCGTCTTCTAAATGGTGGTTAATGTCAAGGACAGATCCTGGTTTTATCCTACGCCCTCCATCAAGAGAACCAAGGGAATTCATCAAATCAATTGCCGATTTACAATTAAGTGGACTAACACTTCAGAGAGCAACCAGTGCCTCCGACAAGCTATCACGATTCTTAGACGAACATGGGCTTGCAGATAATGCACTACGTGATGAGTTCAGACAGGACATGCTCTCATCGTGGGTTTTGCTCAGTGCATTTTCATGCAAGGCACAAGGAAGAAATGTGACTACAGAAGCTGACTTTGAAACTGGTTATGATATCATCCGCATTCTCTTCTTCTACGTTTCTGTTGAAGATTTCACAACACTAACTGCAATTCGTAGGCTTGGTACTCATACGCTACTTCCTCAAGCCGCTAGTGTTGGATTCTCTCCAGGATTTGATAGAAAACTCAATGCATCAGTTGCTGCAAAACTTGAGAAAGTACATGGGGAGCAACTTGCAGGAATGGCTTCATCAACATCTGGCGCATCCCGGACAATTTTGACTAATTCGTTACGTCTACTGGGGCAGATTCAGGCTGTCAAACAGGGTCTTGAACGTCTAGAAGAGGAACACTATGACTCTACGATTATTGGTGCCCTCGAGATGTTCGAAAAGATAGGAATCTCATCAGAGTTTCTCAAAGATGAATCCGCTGCAATTGAGATATTTAAGGGTCTTAGACCAGGAGAAGGTGTTGAAGAACGAATTCAGCTTCTAACTAGAAGACTGGAAGGTCTTGTTGTAGACTCCACTGGTAACAAAGACTTCTTGCTTCAGTATGCTCGTCTGGTTCCTCGACTGGTAGCTCTATTGCTCCTATTAGCTAGCAAGGCTAAGATCTCACAAGATGCTCCACTTACCGATCTTGATCTCAAGAGAGGGTTGATTCTTCTCCATTATCTAATCAGTGGCTAGTGGTTGATTCTGAACCACCAATTAGTATCCTGGCGTCCACTACCAATGAGCCCTTTCCCTTTTCGTATACAAAAGTTGGATTACAGTCCAGTTCAGTTATTTCGGGATTCTCCTCAATCATCTTAGACACTGCAAGCATTACCTTGATCAAGGAATCCACATCTCGTGGTGCTTCACCTCGAACTCCGTCAAGTATCTTGTATGCTTTGAGCTCACTCAACATCTCTCTAGCATCAGCTTCAGTGAAAGGTATCAACCTGAAGGATACATCTTTGAGGACCTCCACAAAGATTCCTCCCAATCCTGCCATCAGAGCATGCCCAAATTGTGGATCCTTTGTGACCCCCACAATAATCTCGGTACCCATGTCTGCAAAATCAGAGATGAACACACCCCGGCTCAGGTCAACTTCAATCCCCTTCTCTTCACCATATTTCTTTGCGTTCTCCATAATTTCATCGAATGCCTTGCGAACAGCAGCCTCATCTTTGAGATTAATCTTCACCCCTCCAGCATCAGATTTGTGTAGAATGTCCTTAGAGAGTATTTTCAATACCACTGGAAATCCAATCTCTTTTGATTTGGCAACAGCCTCATCTGCTGTACTTGCAGTTGCATAGGCTGGAATTGGGATACCATACGCTTTCATTATGTCCTTGGCCTCATGCTCTAGGACAAAGGTTCTACCCTCTTCTTGGGCGATCTTGAAGATTTTCTTGGCTTCTTTCATCTCTGATTCAGGCCTCTCTCACTTGTTCCAGATTGTCCATCCTTTTTATCATTTGTCAGATATTGCTGTCTTGTTGAATTTTTTGCCATACTTGATTTCACCATATTGTGCAAGTGCTCGTACTGCAAGAGCTGCCTTCTCTCCTGTAGCATAAGTTGGCACACCCATTAGTGCCATAATTTCACCCGCTTTAGTAGTGAACCCTCCACCCATAGAAACAACCACGAAAGGAAGTCCAGATGAACGCTGGTGATTTGCTATTACGTTGGTCACATCCATTTCGAGACTGGGCGTCTGTAATAGCATACCAACCACGAAAATATCATATTCCCCGCTAGCAATTGCCTCCTCAAACACAGCATCATACCTGCTGGAGTTCGCATCGCCAACAACGTCGATAGGATTGCCAATTGCGCAGTATGCTGGTAATCGGTCATTGAATCTCTTCTCAAGCTCAGGAGAAGGGCTAGGTATGTTAAGTCCTAGAGCCTCAAGAGCATCTGTCGTCATCACTCCGAGACCCCCTCCGTTTGTGACCATAAGGACTCTGTCCCCCTTTGCTGGAGGTTGCATGGCTAATGCTTTGGCCATGTCAAACATCTGTTCAAAGTTGTCTGATCTGATAATTCCCGCTTGTCTATAAGCTGCATCAGCGATATTATCCGACCCTGCCAATGATCCCGTATGTGACATAGATGCTGCTCTGGCTCTTTGTCCTTTTCCTGACTTTACTACTAGAACTGGTTTGTTTGGAGTTACAGTTCTTGCTGTATCAAAGAAGGAGCGTCCCTTTGCTTCATCATAGCCCTCCGTGTAATAACAGATGACTTGTGTTGTTGAATCCTCTCCTAGATAACAGAGAAGATCATCATCATCAACATCGCTTTTATTACCTAGACTGACGAGCTTGCTAATACCAAGACCTAGTTCCGCAGTCCAGTCAGATATCGCGGCAGCAAATGCTCCTGACTGAGAAACAAGCGAGATATTTGCTACATTACTGGGTTTTGGGCGTCCACATCTATACTCGGGCAAGAAGAATGTGTCAATATGACTGAGCGTGTCTATGATGCCCACACAATTGGGACCGATAATCCGAATCTTGTTCTTCTTTGCAATAGAAACAATCTGATCCTCGATTTCAGCTCCCCTTGGTCCTGTTTCCGAGAACCCTCCAGATATCACGATGACCGCCTTTGAACCTTTAGCCGCAA
>JAEOUL010000301.1 GCA_016839345.1 Candidatus Thorarchaeota archaeon
AGGTTCTGTTCCTGCACTGAATACCTCATAGTCCTCCCCGCCAAGATATCTGAGGAGAGCTTCTGCCATCTGACTTCTGGCTGAATTACCAGTGCAAAGTAATAGCACTCGTCGCATATTCACAGTTTCCTACATTGGTGAATTAAACTTGACCGCAAGTGACTCAATAGTCTCTCCGAGAACAGACGGGTCAACCGTGCCCAAGTCATAGTCATATGTGTCCATGATGTGACGGACCTGTTGCGGCTTAAAGCCCATTATTCGTGTCATTGTCGCATCCACTGAAACAGCTCCATGACCCACTATGAATGCACCAAGTTTCCTAGTCTTGGGGCCATTCCATCCTTCCACGCCAACTCTTGCATCCACAATGTTGAGGTTCGGTCTTATGATTCTGGCCAAGTCTACAATAACCTCGTTTATCTTAGAATGATAGAAGCCCTGATCCTTTCTTGGAAGGACTCCAAAGAGATTCTTTAGAACTCCGGTGACAAACGAAAGATAGTGCGTCTTTGGAATCGCTACTGAGATGAAGTATCCCGCATCTAGCAAGATCTCAGGCAGTTCAGGATTTTCGAAATATTCTCCAAGAAAATTCAATTCCTTCATAGGTGCCTTACTCAGGTCAACAGTAGTGACATCAAAACCTGAACCCTGCATGTCCTGGCAGAGCTTATTATATCCAAACTTCTGGAATGATTCTTCTGCAAACTTGCTCTGACTGTCAGACTCGATGATTTTGATTGATAATTTCTCATCAATCTCTAACAGTAGTTCAATCAGAGCCCTTACCGTTTCAACACGAGTGACTGAGTAACCAGTGCCGTCCGATATTGTACATATGTTTGGTTTGACCAGAACCGGTGACTCCAGAGAACCGAAACCACCGATATGGTCAAGCCCTTCTTTCAATGCTTCACTAATGCTGTCTTTATACCTCACTAGAGCTACTGAATCCACAACTGATGACCTCTTCTCATCGATTTAGTAGTCAGCCTAAAAACTATTCATGCAATAACCTTGATTCCAAGTCGCTGCCCAAGAGCAAACGCCTCATCTAACTTTTCCTTGTCTGTAGATACATGAAAGTCCTCAGGACCAGTTTCGTTGTTGGAACAGTACAATACTGAGTTGAACTTGAATCTAAAGTAGTCCTGTACACGTTCAAAGAACCCAATTGTTGACTGGTAATGATAACGATATGTGAGGATTGCAACAAACTCCTTGTCTACCCAGTACTTCTCAGGGTCCATAGCAAGAGCCTCCATTCTATCCAGTGCTGTCTTCATTTGAGCCGTCATATATCCCCAATACATTGGAGTTGCCCAGACGACTATATCTGCATCTGCAAAGACTGAGTAGATTTGATGCATGTCATCGTCAATCACACATTTGTGCCCCTCTGATGTCATACATGACTCACATCCCTGACATGGTCTAATGCTCATGTCATTCAGAATGAAGTCAATGACTTCAACATCACCTGTCTTCTTGACTCCTTTCACGAAATACTCGGCAAGAGTGTCAGAGTTTCCTCCTCTTCTTGGACTCCCATGCAGAACTACTACTCTCATAAAATACTCTCCTCACGCCCTTAGAATATTTGTTTGCAAAATAAGCTGTCTTTCGACGCAGAAATCAACTCTTGACCGATACAGAATTGCTTTTCAATAGGTGATAGTTCCGCTGCTTGGTGTATTTTGAAAGAATATTGGAAATACGATGGTCCTATCTTTGATGCGCACACACACATTGGTGCCATCGACACTCTTGAGAAGATGCTCGAGATAGAGGACAAATTCGGTGTGACAGCTCAGATTGGTATTGTACACTCAAAGGATGGGTTTGAAGCCGCGAAGAAGAAATATACTGATCGGGTTGTTTTTGCTAAGTATCTGTCACTAAGAGACATTGCCCACTACAATGTCAAACCTGTTATAGATGATATTGTAAGAACAAAAGATGAGGGATACTCACTTGCTAAGACTTGGTTTGGTCCTCGATGGCGAGATTACATAGAGGATGTTCCGACTGATTTCCGAATAGATAATCCTAAGCTTGAACCAGTCTTTCAAGCACTTGAAGATAATAAACTTCCGTTGCTGATTCATGTTGCAGATCCTGACACCTACTTCGAGCTTCATTACAAAGATGCATCCAAATACGGCACAAAAGAAGACAATTTAAGCCAACTTGAAGCTGTGTTAGAACAACATTCCCGACTGGTCTTTCAGATTCCACACTTTGGAGCCCAACCCGAGATACACCGGCTTCCAAATCTGTCATCTTGGTTGAATCGATTTCCCAACATCATCCTCGATACTGCATCTTCACGCTGGATGGCAAGAGAACTAAGCAAGGATGTTCAGAATGCGCGTGAATTCTTGATGAAGTATTCAAACAGAATCCTCTTCGGAACAGATTTGTCTGCTAACCGTGGTGATATAGAATACTTTGGTGGGAGATATTCAGCTCAGAGGATGTTATGGGAAACAAACTTCAGAGAAAAACCATTACCATTCGAAGATACAGATACAAAAGATTCTGGTGGAACTATCATTAATGGACTTGACCTACCTCTTTCTGTTCTTCGGAAAATCTACTGGAAAAATGCCATCAAGATTTATGGACCACTTGAATAAGAAACCCTTCTTCTTACTTTTTCGGGGCATAGATGACCTCTGCCACTCTCTCAATTGGGATGATCACTCTTACTTCATCTGAACCAACCTGTGACTTCTCATCACTTGTTGATGTTCTACCAATCTCGATGTAGTTGCGCCCAACATGTCTGATAATACCCTTGACGACCTTGTGATGCCCCTTATCTGTTACAGTATCCACGACTA
>JAEOUL010000302.1 GCA_016839345.1 Candidatus Thorarchaeota archaeon
CAAAATGGCTACTTCATTGGACGTGTTCCATTGTGGATTCCATTTATGTGGGTCTTCATGGTACAAAGCACGCTTCTTCTAACATTGATGGTCGGGTTTACAGGTCTGCATGCAGTATATTTGTCAGGAATTATCTGCATGTTCTGTGACTTAGCAGTAATTGAACCACTTCTGTGCTCCCAAAGAAGATTCTGGGAATGGACCACTGTAGAAAGGGGATACTTCAGATTCATCCCTGCAGGACTCAATCGATTCACTGCACCTCCGGGCAACTATATAGTCTGGTTCTTCTTTCCATTCCTACTAAATTCTGCTCTTTATATCGCAAGTCTATTGGTTTGAAAGTATTGAAAAAGAAATGGAGCCGGCTCTGGGATTTGCACCCAGGTAGAACAGATTTGCAGTCTGTCGCGTAGCTGCTCCGCCAAACCGGCTCAGCTGAGAGGACATTCATTATTCTGGATTTAAGGATGTCGGCAATTTTGGCAAACTTCTGATTCTCACTTGGCTTTTGCAAGAATCCAGAAGTGAGTTTCAGTCTCAGTTTCAGTTTGAGTTTCAACATCAGAGGGAGCACCTCTGGAGCATTTACTCTGGAGTTCTCCCTTTCTATTTTAAAAAAAGATGTCATTCAATATAGGATGCTAGCAACCTCGATGTGTCTTCAACATATTTCAAACACTTGTCGAATGCTCCACTCTGGAATGCTTTCATCATATCCAGAGCATCTGTGCCACCGTCATATTGAATCAGGTCTCGGCAAAGGATTGACCCGTTTATTGCCTTGAATTCATCAAGTAATCGAGTGGAGATTTCAGCTACCTTTGGGTTCATTGGGTTTCCATCGCCAAATTCTAGGCCAATTGCCATTAGAGCACCGGTCAAAGCCCCACAGACATTACCGGTGAGATTTATTCCCCCGCTGAAGGCAGATGCGATCTTCATACAGGTTTCGACGTCAACTCCCTTTTCTCCCATATAGGGACCAAACGTAGCGAAAATTGCTTGCGAACAACTTGCCTTCATACCATTCATTAGCTCCCTTGCAGCGCATGTAGTCTTAGATGAATCACTCATTGAATCACTTCCTCTGGGTACACTGAAATCGCAACACTACCCACTTTGTGTCCTTGGGATCCCTTTTCATGATAGGTTCCTTTCCATTTCCCATATCATCGATTTGCTGGTACTGGTTTGAGCTTGAAAATGTATGAAATCACAAGTACAATAATGCCTGCTAAAGCAATCATTGCTGAGAGTATGGGCGGGTCTGGGAGTGAACTTGCCGTAGTGCGTGAATATGGAAGCATTAAGGGAATGACTGACGCGCCAAGTATACAAAAACCCAAGATAGCAGTGACTTGAAACCTATTCATTGATCTCTTCCTCTCTAGTTGGTTAGCTGTACGGGTTGAAGAAAGCTGGATAAATAGTTGATTATTCTAGGACTTCAAGGATGTCAGTTAGCAACTGAATGCCGATTGATTAATTACGTGCATCAGTTTTTTAACCTCTAGAATAGACATGGATTGGAGGTTTTCTGATGGAGAGAGTAAATGAGAAGTATGGTTGGGTAGTGTACCTAGCTTTGGGTTTGCTATGGTTGGTGGTTGGCTTGTACCAAATCTTCCTTCCCAGGGAATTGGCTATAGATGATATTCAGCTTGTCTTGAACTTGTCCTTGAGTGACCTCGAGGTGTCGAGTCCAGTTGCCATGGACTTTGTGTTCTGATTATATGGGAGTCTAGGTCTCCTCAAGGTCAGTTGGTCCCTCTTTGTCTTAGCGATAACCCTGATGGACTTTCGGAAGGGAGAAAAGTGGGCTTGGTACACCCTGTGGCTAGTGCCTGCTCTCTTGGTGAGCACCGGACTCTTCAACACTTTCTATATTGGTGATGTCTCCCAGATGTTGCAGTGGGTCCCGATTCTGAGTCTATCGCTCGTTGGACTCTTCCTTCCATACAGGAAATTCTTTCCAAAATAACCCCGAGTGTGTCCGGAAGATATTTCACCACATCAAACGAGCAGGTCAGTTCATTGAAGGTGGAAACCGATGTCTCAAAATCCATCACATCCAATCAATATTGGAATGCTATTGAAAAGGAATTCAGAGTGTCGTCCAAATCATTTTGGAATAGTAGTTGAGGACACTCGGCTTACCTATCAAGAGTTTAACAAGAGTGTTAATCGTGCTGCCAATATGTTACAAAGATTGAGTGTGGAAAGGGGAAATAAGATAGCAATAGTCTTACCAAATTGCCTTGAATTGCTTGAACTGTACTGGGCTATAGCTAAACTTGGCGCAGTGTCTGTACCATTGAGTACGCTACTCATGAGTCGTGGATTCAAATCACTCATTGATGATTCAGATGCCAAGATTGTCATTACGAATTCGGAGTATATGAGTATCTTAGAAGAGATCAAATCAGAATTAAATAATGTCAAGGAGTATATTCTCATTGATAAATCATCAAATGCTGAGTACCTTAACTATCATTCACTTAAAGCAGATGCCAGTGATAAAGAACCCGAGGTTGTTGAAATTGATGAAAATGACCCCTATAATATAATCTATAGTAGCGGAACAACTGGTCTGCCAAAGGGTATCGTACTCTCGCATTACGTCAGGTCGTTTTATGCCACTCTATTTGCTTCAAGCTTTAGAATGACTCCTGAAAGTGTAATCATTCATTCTGGCTCTATTGTGTTCAATGGAGCATTTGTTACCATGATGCCTGCAATGCTCCTTGGAGCCACATTCATTTTGAAACTCAAGTTCGACGCTCAAGAATTCATTGAAACAGTCAAGCGTGAAAAAGTCACTCATGTGATAATGGTTCCTTCGCAATTGATTGCGATTCTAAATGCTCCGAATTTCTCGATCGAGGCTTTGGAATCGTTAGAAATGATATGCTCTGTTGGAGCTCCATTACATATGGAGGTAAAAGAAAAGCTCAATCAGCTCCTACCAAATCGGTTCTATGAGCTTTACGGACTAACGGAAGGTTTTCTAACAATTTTGGACCGAACGCATTATTCCAAAAAACCAGAATCTGTAGGTATTCCACCACCATTCTACAAAATGAGAATTGTAAATGATGATGGGGATGACGTTCCGGTAGGAGAGATTGGGGAGATAATTGGAAAAGGACCCACATTAATGACAGAGTACTACAAGCGCCCTGAATTGACTGCAGAAGCTATGAGAGAAGGGTGGTTGCATTCCGGTGATTTAGGATATCTAGATGAAGATGGGTTCCTCTATTTGGTGGATCGGAAAAAGGACATGATTATTTCTGGTGGAGTAAATGTCTATCCAAAGGATATCGAAGATGTTGTAGCACATCATCCATCTGTGAGGGAAGTCGCAGTCTTTGGAGTTCCAGACGAAAAATGGGGAGAAGCCTCTGTAGCAGCTGTTTTGCTTCAAGATTCAATATCCATATCCCCAGAAGAACTAATGAAATGGGTCAATGAGAGGGTTGGAGCAAAGTTTCAGCGAGTTCAACAAGTTCTCATTCTCGATGAGTTTCCACGCAGTATATCAGGAAAGATACTCAAACGAGAACTACGTGAAACTTTTCCAGATGGGACACAATAGCAGCTCTCACTTGATACCCCAAAGTTCAATCGAAATTCTTTTTCAGCCAATCTATTAAAGAAGGTGAAGCCAGAGCGTGTGTTTCAGCATGCTTCGCTCCAGGGATTACTTGAAATTCCTTGTTTTCGCTAGGAACTTCGTCAAAGAAAGCTCGTGCTGTTTCGATAGAGAATATCTCATCTTTTTCACCAATGCCAACGAGAACTGGGAAATCCAAATGCTCCGGAAATCGATACTTCTTCATGAATCGTTGTGCATTGAGATAATTCAGGAATCTGGGTGAATATTTGAAATTGAATAAAGGATCCTCTTTACCTATTATACCCTCCCGTCTATATTCCATGACTGGACGGTTGTAAGCAAAGATCATCTTCCCTATCGTCTTCAATTTCTCTCCTGTTGACATTTGGGGGAATGCACCAGGTTCAATTTCTCTCCCAATACTCAGAAGAATAAGTCCAGAGATATGCCTAGCACAATGATCCAATCCTTCTTCAAGTACAACCACGTTTCCTAGACTACTGCCTACGAGAATAACTCCTGAAAATCCTTGGTTTTTCACAAACGTGATAGTTTCACAAACATCATTCACGAGTCTTTCCTTACTCGGATAATCACCCCTAACACCATCAGAAAGACCATGACCACGCAGATCAAGGCCAAAAACAGAAAATCCAGCATCGGAGAGTGGACTTCCTAATGAATCGTAGGGCTCACTATATGCTGTTATTCCGTGAAAAATAACAATTGCTGTTTTTGATGGGACTGCGGGTTCCCATTTGCGTAAGAACAGAACTTTATCATCTGATGTTTGAATTAGGTGATGGGGTTTATCAAATTCTGCTCTAAGCTTCACTACATCAACATTCACATTCTCCTTCTCCTTAAATTTCTCCGCCAAACCGG
>JAEOUL010000303.1 GCA_016839345.1 Candidatus Thorarchaeota archaeon
ATGTGTGAATTTCAGAAACTAGATAAGTCGTTTCCTCAGGTTCTTCCTCGTGAAATAGCTCTCTCATAAGTTTCTTCGATTTGACCAATCTGGTTTTTCCACGAGTATTGATTTTCCACCTTTTGGCGGCATTTTTGTCCCATTGAGAGTCTGAGTTTTTTGTCATTTCCTAAAACATTCATGGCATCTACAATATCGGAAACACTCTGAGGTCTTACAAGAATCCCCTCATCCTTTCCAAGAAGCTGAGAAGTTTCACCGATTGAAGTTGTGATTACTGGCAATCCACAACTCATTGCTTCAATTACACTTAAGCCCAAACCCCCAATGTTCTGAGGTATGACAAAAGCGTCCATTCTTTGAAGAATTGCTGGAATCCTATTATGTTCTATAGAACCAATCCAAGTTAGAGAATTATCATCCACACAATTGTCAATCTGGTGTTTAATCATTCCATCCCCTATCAGAGTCAATCTGGAATTTGGATTGTCACAATGATATTTGCTGAATGCGTCTAGGAGTATGTTCGCACCTTTGTCATAACTCAACCGACCAACATACACAAAATCGATAATTCCGTTATCTTTCCTCTTTCTTGGTGGCTTAAACAAATCAGTATCTACACCATTTCTGATCACTGAGAGTTTGTCTTCAAGTATACCATAATTCAAGAAGTAAGGTTTCTGAGATGGGTCCACCAAGATGATTTGATCATACCTCTTCGCCGAGAACAGAGAAGCTTTCCATGCGATAGCGAATAATGATGAGTATAAACCCGATGCATACGCAAGATGAAATGTTACAACAAGCGGGGGGAGTGCATGTTTGAAATATGGGATGAAATTCTCAGTAGTTCCAGAATTCATCTGAACATGTAATATGTCAATACTATGCTTCTTGCATAGCTGTGCAATTAGACGTGGGGAACTGAATGAGTCAATTGAATAATGTTTGTTAAGCCAAAGCGCTTTGAATCTATGAACTTGTTTTTCTGGAATACCATCTACAATTTTGGACTGCGTAAATGCATGAACCTCGTGACCTCGTTCTACTAAACCTCTAAGGACAGCATCGGCTCTTATACAGAGCCCATCCGGAGCACCAAACTTGCTCACAATGCCTATCCTCATGGTCTTATCACCATAGATGTTCTGCTACGAATTCGAATCCCTTTAACATGTTTCGATACAATTATCCTTCATCTAAAGCTCTGCTGAAGGACAAAATGAATTGACACTACACACTGGACATTTTGGTCGAGATGATTTGCACGTCCTGCGTCCATGTGCTCCCATCAATCGAGCATAGTCATTCCATAATTTCTTTGGTAGTAACTCCATCAGGTCTCTCTCAATCTTCTGTGGTTTCTTATCATGCTCACTTAACCCGAGTCTAATAGTGACACGCATAATATGCGTATCAACCACCACTCCCTCACTTAAACCAAATACTACTGAGAGAACCACGTTTGCAGTCTTCCTACTTACACCTGGGAATGAAACAAGATCATCCATGGTACTGGGAACCCTGCCTTCAAATCTATCAACTAGTTGGCGAGCAGTTCCAGTGATGTATGCTGCTTTCTTATTGAAGGCACCAAGGGGTCGGATGATTTGTCCAATTTCATCAAGATTGGCTTCTGCCATTTTCTCTGGTGTAGGATAAGTTTTGAAGAGCGTCGGAGATATTTTATTCACTCCTGCATCTGTGGCACGAGCTGAGAGTATAGTCGCTATCAGCATTTCAAACGGGTTTTGATAATTCAGATACGTTTTGGGTGCATCAGGGTATGTTTTGTCCAAGATTCCGATTATTTTCACTGCTTTGTTATTCAATTCCATCTTCCCCACCACGAACTACTTCAAAAGTACTCTCAGCATCCCGGTTTTCTCTCACCAATCCCAACCTAGCAATCCATCCAAGTATTATGAGATTGAGCAATAGCACGACAATGAAGAGATGACCTTGATAGAAATACTGGAACACAAATCCTCCAACTGTTGGTCCTATTGATGCAAACATGAAGACAATGAACCAAAATACACTGAGAATCTTTGCTGTGTCTCGTCTCGGGAGATTTTTCTGAATGATAGTTAGCAACAACAAATACCACACAGCGTCATTGACCGACTTCAAAACTATAGCAAGAAATGGAGTGGAAAAAATAACCTCAAGTCCAGAAAACAAATACCTGACCTGATCAATCAAAGACAATGGAGCCCAATAAGGGAAAATTGGAGCCAACACAAGGAGCAGTGCACAAATTGGCATAATGCTGTAAACAATCAATGCGGTTCTTTTTTCCCCACGTCTATCAGACATCCTGCCAGTTCCTAACATCATGGGAACCGATACTACTATGGTAATAATACTCATCAGAATTAATCCAGTAATTTCGATACCGACTACTTCGTATATGTAGATATACGCGCCAAATTTGAACAGTGAATCACTTAACGAGTCTATAATTACAATTGCAATCATTCCGGGAACAGCTTTGAAGAGTAATTTTAAAGCTCGCTTATTATCCTGAACAAAGGACCGGACAAGCGACATTCCTTCTCGTTTGAGTTCAGGAGTCTTTCCCTCAAGAAGAACAGCTCGTGTAAAAGCTGCGATAACTAAGAACACCCCTCCAGTTAAGTACATCAAACGAAGGCTCACTCCAAATCCTAACATTGGTGTTAATATGACAAAAACACCAAGAGTGATAATCCCAAGAACTCTACCGGCACTAAATATCGAAATCCCTAATCCACTGTGTTCTTTGGGGATATTGTCCATGATGAACGCAGTCGATCCTCCTTTGAAAACATCCATTGTTGACATGAAGAGAAGTGCAATGAAAATCCACGTGAACTCAACGGAAATCCCTAATATCAAATTGTATGCAGCCATCATGAACATTGCAGCCACAGAGAGATATTTTCTATTGACAACATCTCCAACATAACCCCCCACAAAACGTGATGTCGCAGATATTACATTTGTAAGGGTTAAAACTGCACCAATCAACCAATATTCCCAGTGGAGTTCCTCGAGAAGATATAGATTGAAGAATAAGCCCATATAGCTAAATGCAGTGAATATCCAAGAAGTTGCTAGGTATACAGAGTAATTACGCCATGAGAAAATTGCTCTAAGCGACCGCATTAAAGTTGGTCTTTTTTCCTTGATTTCATCAAGTCTGTCTTCAACTTTTTGTAGTCTTTTTCTAAGCTTATCTAGTCTTTCTTTCTCATATTGGATAGATTCTTCCCAAGCGAGAAGATCCCATTCCAGCTTAGAGGGGTCTTCACTCAAGACACATTCACTCCTATCATCAGAATGTTGAATGAGCTTCACTATTCGCTTGTCTCCAAACTAGTTGAAATGTGTACTGCCGTTCCATTTGGGACCCATCCGAATCTAGTTTCGGACTCAATATGAACGGCGTGAGAACAAGTAGAAGTACTGGCTGAGGCTATATAGACGCCTCACTTTTCATACATACTGCACTGACTGTACTACGCCGGGGTTACCGCTGTGACCCCGGTAATACGCCGGGTCCATTGCATTCACCAGGTCACTATTCGAACACTAGCACCTTAACGTCGCCGTCCGCAGTTGGGATGGCCATAAGTTTGTGCGTGCAGATGTCCGCTGTGACCACGAGACATTCAGGTGGGGCTTTAGCACTGATTAGATTTCTCACAGCTAGCTCGAGATTGATAGCTACGAGCCTAACAGTTTCTGAATCAGTAAATGGATCCACCTCTCGCCCATTATCGGGCTCAATGAAGTCTCCGAATATTGGTTCGATTTTTTGTGTTCGTATCATTTTTTCTTTTTCCTCCGTTTCGCGGGTATACCGCATTTTTCCAACATTTTACCATGGCTCTGGTACGCCTGAATCAGGTCTTGGGTCCATTGTGTTTTTCTCCTCCATTATCGGTTTCATTTTCGTTCTCTACTCCAAGCGAAAGGTTGGTACGACTGGATTCCTCCAGCTCTGCTCCAAACCTTTGGGGGGGTTGGTTTCATCGTCTAGCTTCTCTCTCTAGAAGCTCACACTGCAGAGTCGTTGTAAGAATCCCCTACCAACCATGTCCAGCAACGAAGTACATCGACGCTGAAGCTCGCCTTGCAGCTGAGTCCGATTGACCTTCTATCCACTAACAAATGTTAAGTGAACTAGAATGGCGTCGGATCTTCGCATGGCGGCTGCACGACGGTCGAGATACCGCGTACGACACCGATTGATAGCAACTCCAATGCAGCACGATTCTTGGTCATGCTCTCGTAAAGAGTTCTCATCCGGTCTGTTTTAATCGCTTTTCACCTCCTTCGATTGCTGGAAGGTTGATGGGGCACACTGTGTAGACTTGCTCCCACTAGCATACGGATGAAGCACTATATCTCTCGATATAGGTTCCTTCCCATGACTAACTGGGCATAGGACTAACCTATCCTTTGAGCTCATTCTACAGTGTGAAACCAAGTGAATGAGTTCAATGTGACATAATAAGGGCGCGCCGTATTCATCAGTGGCTCCAGAAGGCGTTTCAGAGCCTGTCTGTTCATATCTAGTGAATCTATCCGCGACTACCGATTCAAATAGGCTTTAATTACTACAAATGAGACGTGCCACCAAATTCATAACTAAACATCTGGCCATATTACCTAGATATTAGCTGGATATAGGTGATTATTTTGCGGTCATTGGGACCAGGCGAATTACGCCTGCTGAGGCGGTTGGTCATTGACCCGTCTCTTCGTCAAGCTAAACTTGCAGATGAATTAGATGTTACAAGATCAGCTATTAACCAAATTTGGCATAAACTTGAAACCGATTTTCAAGTGGGTATTCGTGGTAATCTTGACTATGGTAAATTGGGTTTGGGTTTGGTGTTTGGTTGGACCCGGGACAGCGAGAGTTCAGATGTTCTAACTAAGTTCTCACGTTGGTTACATACTAACCCCTTTGTAACACGCCTCACGCGATCTGTAATGTCATCTGCAATGGATGCTAGAGTATACTTTGAAGCTATACTCCCAATGGATAAGCAGTTCTCATGGTTCCAAAGTCAAATTGAGCGTTTTAGAAAGCGTCCATATTCTCTCGAGATGGATGTGGATGTAGCCTCGAATGTTTCTCACCACATGAATCTGGGATTATTTGATGGTACATCATGGGGATTTAGTCATGACTTTCGATTGGAAGCATCAATCGGTGCTGCAAAAGACTATGTCAATGTTTTACCTGTTGTGAATACAGTAAGACAAAGCAAAGCAAGTAGTTCATCTGTCATAGACTTGATTATTGCTTCAGTAATTGAATCAAACTATCATACAACTGGATCTGATGTGCGAAAAAGAATTGAGGAGCTTGATTTGGAACCAATTTCCGGAAGGACCCTTAGACGTCGACTGGCTCGATTCAGAAAATCATTGACTCTACCTTATGTCAACATCAAAGAAATTGGACTTAACCAGAAGCTTATGGTATGTGTAAAAGATGAAGAATCTACTAAGTCAACAACACCAAGATTACTTCACGCTCAAGCCAGTACGTTCCCCAGAGCACGTGTTCTATCTGGCAATAACCTTACAGTCCTAGACCTTGAAACACCTAAAACAGTGGATTGGTTAACAATGTCCACAATCTTGTCAGGACTTGTGAGTAACACTTCAGAGATATGTACATTTATAGCCAATAATCATGAAATAGAGAAACAACTTGAGAGTGTGGTGACTCATATTGCATCACGCATGCCCTCTGGAATTGATATCCATCGGCGATGAGAAAATTGAAGAATGCTCCTGGAATTGAAGGTATTACACATGACATCAATCCAAATGAGAGCATATCATCACAAATTCGAACTCCCTATGATGATCTTATTCCTCATTCAGATGAACCATCTGCACAATTCTATCTTGATGCCATGAGGATTTACCTTGGACTATGTTCTGGATCATTGTCAATGGAGGGTGCCATAAAAGCTGTAGATATTCTTAAGGAAAATCCAGAGTACACTACAACTCCAACAAACCCAGCTATAATACCAATCAATGAACGGTTCAAGACAAAGATATTAGAGAATCTTAAGACAATAACTAAATTCAACCTAATCACACGAGACTCTATTAAATCCGCCTACAGCTTTGCATTCCTATCTGAAGAGAGTCCAATCAGCAAGACTGACTTCGAAACACTTCTATTACTTACAAGAGAACCAGAACTCTCTCTGGTCAATGCCTCAAATAAACTTGGAATCACTCCTAGAACTATTTCGAGATCCATCCAACGTCTGAAGGAACGACATGCAATAAGATTCTCTGCACTACTTGATTATACAGCCTTTAACCTGCAGTCAGTGATGCTTTTCTTTACTCTCCGTGAAGGAGCTGAATGGTCAACAATCGAGCGAATTCTATCAGAGTACCCATTCACAAAGAGTATCTTGAAGACTACAATGACTGATCTTGGGTATGTCACTTTTCTTATTCCCAACATTTCAGACACTCGTGGAATTTTTCAAAGGTCTATTCGTGATTTCTCCAGGGAATTCTTTGACTACGCAAGCATTCACTATCAATTAGCAACCGGGACAAAGTCAAACTTGGACCTCTTAGTCGATAACACTTGGACACTACCTAAATTTCTAGGAAATGGAAAAACCGATTTGATTTCCAATTCAAAAACTGAACCTCCCCCCCTCATCAATTGTGGTGGTGTACGAACCGAATTTACACAAACAGACCTAGCAATAGCTACACAGATTCAATCAGATTCTCGTGCAGGTCCCAGTAAGGTCAGTACCAATTTGCTGATGAAGGATATTTTTGCAGATGCACGTCGAGTTGCTATAGTGGATCGAAAGCTCAGGGAGAATAAGATATTTCTCCCCTATGTTCTATTTGGTGGTCTTGGTTTATCCGCGAACTTTTGTTTTGAGATAATTTGTGATGAAAAATGGAAAGAACGAACTTTGTCACTAGTGTCTCAGTTTCCATGGGTTATGTACTATCTGTCATCTAGAGGAATAATAATTTGGACCATGAGTCCCGGACCTCACCAAGTCGAATATTATCAGATGTTCCGAACTCTTGAGCAAGATCCTGGTGTTGAAAAAGTTCATCCGATAATGACAATTACTCAAGGTGGGTCAAGGTCAATGATGGATCTTACAAAAAATCTAGCTTACGAGTTCGGAGTCTGGTCTATAACTCCTGAAGATGTGGATTTGACTGACTACATTCCAGAGATGGAATAATTATACCCTCTTTTTGTTGCTACAAGACTTTCGACACCATTTTTTGACATACCTATGGGCGGACCTAAAACCACATTTGTATAACCAATCATTTCTAGTTCTTTGACATAATCTCTAAGCTGCTCCTGAGTTCCACAAAATGCGAATCGCTTCAATACAACCTCTCCTAATGCATCCAAAACTCTGTTATCAATTTCACCACCTTCTTTCAACAATGTTCTTGCTTTCTTCAATGATGAACTCAAACTGAATAAATCTGCAACAGTCCTGCTCATCCCAATTGCTACCATTGCTGCTGAATAAGTAATAGCGAGATTATCCCTAAACCTCTCACAAGATCCTATGAACGCAGGAGGGAAAAGTCCAATTTGAAAACCCTTAGTCACTTTATCTTTGACTTGGTCTGCAGCCCATTTTGCCATCTCGAGGTCTGAATAATTCAATAGCACCCCATCTGCTTCGAGTGAAATCTCAATCATTTTTGGACCCTGGGCACCCAACAACACTCTACAATCATGACCTGACTCAAGTAGTCCGCTCTTTATCTCCCTCAGAGCAGCTTTGGTTCTATCAATGGCAATCTTCGGTGAGGGGGTCAGTCCAATTCGCTCAAGTGCAAAACGGTCTCCTGGTCCGAGAAGCAGATCGAATCTAGCACCGTGACTCTCAATCAAGGTCGTCATGAACTGAACAATATGAAATGACGAATAGAGGATAGGACTTACTAAACCGACGCCTATTTTGCAATTGGAAGTCTTTTCAGCTATCGCTGCAGCCACAGTTGGTGCATGGCGGTAGGCTGGGAAATCTGTTATCCAGACCTGGTCAATTCCCTCGATGTCTGCAATCATTGCTTTTTCTATTGTTTCTGAAACAGTATCTTTGACATTGAGTGCAATTCCCCACTTCACGGAATATTCCTCCTTGATTCGAATTCCTCGAAAATCTCTGTCGTAGCGCCTCTCCAATCTCCTGAGAATGGTGGACCCAAAACAACTTCAGTCGCACCTATTTTCTCTAACTCCTCAAAACGATCAACCATATGCTCTCTGGTGCCACTGATCGAAAACACATCAAGGAGTTCATCATCAACAAATTTAGCACCCTCTTTCGGGCTTGAGGCAGATACTGTTTCACGGATTCTTTTCACTCTATCAATATCTACACTTAACATATCTATTACCGGGTCTGGTGTGTCTGCAATAACAAGCGCGACTACACGTTTGGCAACTTTTTCGTTTATGCCCTTAAACGTTGGAATTGTTGGAACCCATATTACCTTCTCCACTGAGTTCTTCACTTTTCCTACTTCCTCAGCTGCACCATCTACCATCTTTATGGCTTTCTGAAGATAATCAAAGGGTCCTGACAGAATCACGCCATCTGCTATCTTTCCAGTTAGCTCAAGCATCTGTGGGCCTCTGACACCAAGAAAGATTGGTATCCTGATAGGATTCGCTTGGCCAAGTCCAAAACCCTTGAGTGTGAAGACCTCGCTCTCAGAATCAACTGTTTCTCCAGCCCATAATCGCTTCAGAGTTCGGATTGTCTTCCGTAGTTCAGTGACAGGTTTTCTGATAGTGATTCCATGTCTTTCGAGGTCCTGAATACCACCTATGCCAAGACCAAATACGAATCTTCCCCCGCCGAGCTCAGACAGTGTGAGTCCTACCCGGGCAAGTGTAGCGATGCTGTGAACCGTGACAGGAATGATTCCTGTACCAACTCTAACCTGCTTAGTATACAACAGTGTATTCGTAGTCAACACAAAGGGCTCCTGACCTAAGGCTATATCCTCCCCCACCCAGATACTTTTGGCACCAAGAGCATCTGCATTTTGCGCAATCCACGTAGTCGCACTTACTCCCATGTTTGTTGTGATACCAATGCTGACACCGAACAATCCACTCATTTCACTCACGTATCCTACTACAGAGTAATCCCTTCTCAAATATCCAGCTTTTGTTTTTGGGATATGTATTTCTGTGACTGATGTTATCATCAGATGATTAAATTGGCGCGCATAGTCTGGGGCATCACTGGTTCTGGTGATAATATCCAAGAGATAGTTGAAACTATGAAGAAATTGGAGGAAGACCCTGATCATCGGGTTACCGTGATTGTTTCAAAAGCTGGAGAACAGATGCTGAGATGGTATGGTCTCTGGGACACACTGAACCAATCCTTCAGGAAAGTTATGAAGGAATCCAGTTCCAATGTGCCCTTCATTGCTGGTCCACTCCAGTTAGGTAAATATGACGTCCTGCTTGTTGTGCCGCTGACTGCAAACTCCACAGCAAAGATCGCTCATGGAATAGCTGATACCTTAGTCACTAATGCAGTTGCACAGACACTGAAGGGAAACACTCCAGTTATACTGTATCCAGTTGATCAGAGTGATGAGGAAATAGAAGCACTGGGACCCAAGGGAGAAGAGTTCACCATACGACCCCGTAAGGTAGACCTTGATAATGTTCAACGCCTCCGAGAGATGGAACGAGTAACCGTTCTACAGAATCCTCAAGAAATTTCCACTCAAATAGAATCAATACTCAAACCAGAATGAGGAATCGTCATGGGCAAGAATGCCATAAATGACGCAGAGAATATGATGGCAGTCAGAAAGAGAGTGATTCGCTGGTTTGAAACCAATGGAAGAAGATTTCCCTGGAGAGAAACAAAACATCCGTATCAGGTTTTGATTGCAGAGATTCTTTTGAGAAGAACAACTGCCACTGCTGTAATGAGAATATATGAATCGTTTTTGAAACGCTTTGATAGCCCTAAACGTCTTGCGCGTGCAAGGAATACAACTATTGCTCGAGCTCTTAGCTCTTTGGGTCTTCAGTCAGTAAGGACTCACCAGCTCAAAAGAATGGCCTCCACCATTGTCAAGAATCATTCAGGAAAAGTTCCAAGTTCATATCAAGATCTTCTTGCTTTGCCTGGTGTTGGTGCTTACATTGCATCTGCTGTCAGAAATTTTGCTTTTGGAGAGTCAGTACCTCTCGTTGATGGGAATGTTATTCATTTCATATCAAGAGTGTTTGGAATCAAATTCAAAGAACATACTGATGCAGGAGCTTGGGAATTTATGACTATCTTTGGTGGGAAACACCAAGATGCTAAACTATATTGGGGTATAATCGACCTAGTCGCAATAGTCTGCCTAAGACAGAACCCCAGATGTTCTTTCTGCCCTCTGTCTGAAACCTGTAAGTATACCGAGGAAGGAGAAAAATCTGATGCAGATCCCTGAAGGTTATGAGTTTGGTTTTGTCCAGACCGATGAAGAGCTTGAAGAGCTCATTGTATTTCACTCCAAGATTCATCCGAATGATAACCCTGAAGAATTGAAACGA
>JAEOUL010000046.1 GCA_016839345.1 Candidatus Thorarchaeota archaeon
AGACCGTGCCAGAGCATTCGCTCAAGAGTACATGCTTCCCTATGCTCATTATTATGATAAGACTGGCGAATTTCCCAGACCAATTATACAGAAATGCTGGGAAGCTGATTTGATGAACCTTGCAATTCCAAAGGACTATGGTGGTCAAGGTCTTGGAAGTCTCGAACAATGCATTGTTGTGGAAGAAATGGCTGCTGCCTGTGCTGGAATGACAACAAGCATCTATGTCAATTCCCTGGGAGCTGAACCGATACTAGTGGCTGGTACTGACGAACAGAAGGAAAAGTATCTCAGACCTCTTACTGAAGATCTCAAATTCATCAGTTTTGCCTGTTCAGAACCTGGGATGGGATCTGACGTTGCAGGAATCCAGACAAGGGTTACACATGAAGGTGATAATTACATCCTTAATGGTTCCAAGTTCTGGATAACAAATGCCCCACATGCTGATACATTCACTGTCTTTGCCAGTTTGGATCCAAGTAAACGCCACAAGGCATTATGCGCATTTATCGTAGATGCTGACACTCCAGGACTAAAGACAGGTCGCCCTGTTGAGAAGATGGGTCATAAGGCATCCACAACTTCCTCTGTTATACTTCGAGATGTGAAAGTTCCATCCGAGAATCTACTTGGTGCTGAAGGTGAAGGTTTCAAGATAGCAATGAAGACATTTGCTATGACTAGGCCTGCAATTGCAGCATTTTCTACTGGTCTTGCAAGAGCTGCAATGGAATTCGCTCGAGACTATGTTGGAAAACGAGAAGTCTTTGGTGAAAAACTTCAGAATTTTGAGGTAATTCAATTCAAACTTGCTGAGATGTTCATGAAAATCGAAGCGGCTCGCCTAATGTATCTCAAAGCCGCATGGACTGCAGATTTTGTAGGTGATTCTACTATTCCTGCAAGTGCAGCCAAGGCATTTGCTACAGATGTAGCAATGGAGGTGGCCAGTGAGGCTGTTCAAATTCATGGTGGGTATGGATACATTGACCAGTATCCTGTTGAAAAACTGTTCAGAGATGCAAAACTATACCAGATCTATGAGGGAACTAGCGAGGTTCAACGATTGATACTCGCGCGACATGTTCTCTCGGGGTATGAAGCTGCAATGGGAGAAATACCTCGTTGGTATAACAACAACCCTCCAGATTTCTGAGTTAGGTTCAAACAGAATATGGTTTAATGGGAGTCCGACTCCCAATTCAGGCTCTCAAATGACCATAGGTGAACATTATGCGCTTCATTGATGGACTTAAGACATTACTAACGAACTCCTGGTATAACTTTAGCTTCATTCTCTCATTGATTGCTACTACGATAATCTCTGTGTGGATTGCAGTTGACCCGAATGGAATTCTTACAACTACAGATCCAATTCTGGGCTTTGCTATCTCGATTACAGTATCATTCCAGTATTTTGTCATTGCATTAGTGATAATGTCCTTTGTTCCTCAAGGTCGTGACCTATTCTTCGAAGGTACACGAAAGAGCCTGGGTTACCAAGCAGCATTATGTTTGGTACTGATTCTTCTGTTCATGGCTTTAGGTCCAGTTGCTGCTCTAGCTGGTCCATTTGTTGGTGTTCCATTAACATTTGGTGATGCAATAATTACTGCATATTTCGTTGTGCTACTAGGTTGGAACATAGGAAAATCAGTTTCTACCAAGCTTGGTGATAAGAAATCATTACACTGGCTATTCTTCATGCTTTTCTGGATTATTGACTTTATGATTTTTGGAGCATTATTCTTTGTTCTAGGTCTATCAACATTACCCTTTAATCAACAAATCGTACTGCTTGTATTTCCATTGGGTATAGCACTCTTACCTATCATCACCATCCTCTTCAAGTATGAAAGAGGCATCCCAGCTCAGACAACACTTCTAACATTGATTGTCTTTGTATACGGTCTCTATCACACCTATCGATTAGTCACACTTGTTGAACCTCAATGGGCAATAACTGACATAATCATGCAACTTGCATTGCTCATCTACGGTCTTTCCACCACAATCTCCAAGATTCATGAATCAATTGGTGAACGACCAACCATGGCTGTTACAATTGTCCTCTTGGTCATTCTGAGTCGAGTTGGTTCTCAGGTGAGTAGACTCCTGGCTGCTACGGTTGGATTACAGGAACTTGTACAGGTAGGGATAATGAGCTTCACGATTCTATTCATTGCAGTTCTTGGATTGTTAGTTCCTGCATACTGGATGTGGCAACGGAAAAAGACTCCAAAATAACCCCTCGATAACTATGTATATGTGCAGAAAATGCATGAAATAGATTGAGTTATCATGCTACTCAGACGATTACAAGAACGAGAGTCAATCAATGCATTAGATGATACAACAGTACGTGAGATTCTCAATCCCAAACATGAATCGCAGCCACTTGTCCTCAACTATAGTCTAGCTCATGCCACAGTAAAACCAAATGAGAAGTCCCTTCCTCATAAGTTCTATGAGGCTTCTGAGGTCTATTACATACTCAAGGGGACTGGCTTGATGCATATTGATGATGAAACTGCTGAAGTCGTACCCGGTGATACAATTTACATTCCACCACAGGCTGTGCAGTGGATTGAAAATACAGGTTCGGATGATTTGGAGTTTCTATGTATTGTAGATCCTGCTTGGCAACCAAATGCTGAAGACCTTGTGTGAAACTATCTATGCATCTATTAGGTATCCTCTTTTGACTGCTTCATCAATAAGATTCTGAGCAAATTCCCAGAGAATCTTTGAACCTTTTGCAATATGGTGATTACGTTCGATTACCTGACTCTTCTTTACACTATGTTTCTTCCAAGCATACCCTTCTGAATATAGATTGAGCAGAAGTGGCTGCAATCTATCTACAGCAGCTGCGAATTTTGCCTCAGGAGTTTCCATGGTTTCAAATTCTTCCCAGAGATTGATGTACTCCTCAGACATCTCATCTGGAAGAATACTGAAGATTCGATGTGCTGCCTCTCGTTCCCGCTCATTTTTTTCCTCTTTGCTATGATCATCATAACAGAAGGTGTCACCTGCATCTATCTCGACTAGGTCATGAATAAGGGCCATCTTCACTGTTCGAAGAAGATCAATTGCTGAGTCATTGGAGTATTCCGAGAGGACAAGTACTAGCATTGCAAGGTGCCATGAATGCTCTGCATCATTCTCCTGTCTATGTTCTTTTATTAATACAGTCTGTCGAAGTATCTGTTTTAAATCGTCTATCTCTCTTAGGAAATTGATTTGTTGAAGAAGTCGTTCGTTTGTGAACAAAATAGAGCACCTTACTGTTTAGTTTCACGAACGATTCTATAGTATGCT
>JAEOUL010000304.1 GCA_016839345.1 Candidatus Thorarchaeota archaeon
ACAATCAATAGAGTGGTTATTTTTGACCTCATAGTGCTCCATTCAATAAATGAATATGATATACCCCATCCGTGGAGGACTGTTTTCCCGCTCTTTTTTAATTTTTACACGCTTGGCACATAATTATGTAACAAGCAATTTACTGTCGGATTGCTGCTTTTAATGAATTCAAGGCATCGGCAATCCTTTCTATCGATTCAATTGCGTAAGAGTATAAGTCTATATCAAACATATTCTCGTTTGCAAAAATCAACGCGTGCCAATTGGAGAGGCTAGATTGAAGCAAATAGAGCTAATCGTGGTATTCGTAGTCATAATACTTGGTTTCCAATCCTTCCAATTTTCTAGTGCTGACTATGTCAACTCTACAATCACAGTCAAACCTGATCCCAGAGCGGGACATGCAATGGTTTTTGACCCTCATAATGATGTGAGTATGATTTTTGGAGGGATAAGTCTGGTAGGTGGACAGCACCTTCTTGATGACATGTGGATATATTCATACGCTGAGAACTCTTGGACTGAACTTGTTCTAACTCCAGCACCTCCCGCTGATGATAATGTTGCAATGGTCTACTGTAATGAGACAAATGAAATCATATTCTATGGCGGGGACGCCTCTCCAGAAACATGGTCATTTGTCTGTGAAACTCAAACATGGTCTCAAGTCATGACATCATCAAGTCCAGGATTCCGTGACTCTCATGCTATGGCATATGACCCTCATGAGAATGTTGTAATTCTCTTTGGAGGGTTTGATGGGGATGGAATGGACACAAATGACCTTTGGAAGTTCGATTGCAGTAGTCGAGAGTGGACAGAGCTCTTTCCAACGACAAGACCCCTTGGACGATATGGACATGTCATGGTCTACGATGAGTCTATCAATAGGATGGTCCTTACAGGTGGGAACACCTTTTCCGAAGGATTCCAGGACGATACTTGGATATACAGCACATCATCAAACAATTGGACTGAGTTGGCACCAATCGGAAATGTTGATGCTCTAAAATGGTCATCCATGACTTATGACTCAGTGAACAAGAAGTGTATCCTGTTTGGAGGAGATTTGGGATACAATGGTGTTGATCGGACTTGGATCTACGATGGGCTAACAAACTCTTGGACGCGCCGTTATCCTGTTGATTCTCCTGCAGGAAGAATAATTCCAGGACTTGTCTTTGATTCAAATAACAATGTTACAATCCTGTTTGGTGGATTTGCTGATTATGAGGATACCTACGACGATACTTGGACTTACTTGTATGATACAAATATATGGACAAGCATGGACGATAGTTCTGGGCTAACAACACCAACAGCAACAACAACTACAGGATCTATGTTTGACCCATTAATACTTGGACTAACGCTGCCACTCATTGTTGCAGTGATTTTCATAATTCTCATCCTCCGCAGGAAGATGTGAGATCATTGAGGTACTCGATATGACAATTACAGTTTCAAAGAAAAAAGCAATTGCGACCTTAATCGTGATTTTCTTTGCTATTGGAACCCTAATCCTTGCCATTAGATTTCCAACAGGAATGGAAGGAGTCCGCGTGGCTGTCTATTATGATAGAGGTGCTATGCCATCTAGTTCCACAGCATTACTAAACATGTTTCGTTGGATGAATGCAGAAGCCAACTATGTTAATTCAACTGAGATTCAACAGGGTGTGCTTGATGAATATGACATAGTTGTTTTTCCCGGTGGCTCCTCCTTTGATTATCATACCTATCTTGGAACTGTAGGTAGGAATGCAGTCATAGACTTCATTGCAGGAGGAGGATCCTACTTTGGCATTTGTGGAGGTTCAGTATTTGGGACCGACTCTTATCTTGGCTTTTTCAACGGTTATGCAAGCGGTGCAGTGAATGGTACAGGTGCTAAGGTCATCCCTATGATTGTGAACACAAATTCGACAGGTCCGGACCTTTCCAATGAACCCGCTACATATGATATTCTATACTGGAACTCTGGATATTTCTTCTCAAGTAATGCAACATATATGTCCACAGTGATTCCAATCATACTCTATACGCAAAACAATGAACCTGGTATGATTGCCTGTAAATTTGGAAACGGTACTGTATTTCTCTCATATCCACACCCTGAATATGAGGAGAACGGTTGGCTTGATGGGAACGACGATTTTGACAATTATAATGATCCGGATTCTGAGTGGAATCTTCTCTTGAAAGTGTCACTATGGCTTGTGGAAGCCTCAAAGTAGACTCTTCTTTGATGTAATACGCAATGGAGAGAGTATCAGAACTTTGTGCACATTATAGCGACTGTCTGTAACTGACCTAGGAATAGCGAGTGATATCATCTAGGTGTTTCCCAAGGTCATCGAGATTGTCAATAAGATTCAGGCTGAAAGATAGGGGTACAACCTCGGGTCCATTGACAACTTTCCCATCTTAACGAGAGATCTCGAAGCGCCTCTTAATCCATAACCCAGTCAAATCCCGTCTTCTAGTAGAAGTACTGCATCAGAAAAACACCCTCGCCAAGAGATGTAGTCATGTCCCCCACTGAACTCATGATAGTGCACGAAGTATCCCCTCTCCCGAAGCACATCACGCATTTCTTGCAATCATGTATTTTCCACTTTATCGTATTTTCTGGATGCATAAATCTTGAATGCTAGAAACAAGTATGTCATTGATTCTTTGGTATTGTACATTTCCGATCTCAACATGATTATGTATTCTTCTTACCAATAATTACTCTGATGTCACTCTTCAAAAGGTATTGCAGCAGGCTCTATTCCACCATGGAAACTTCAACTGTACTAATACCCAAATCTGACTACCAGTATCGAGTTATATCCACTTCACATCTTAAAACCCTGAAAAATGATTTCTGCTCTGTAGAGGATAAAGGGTATATTAGCGATAATGAAACCTTTCGGAGCTATATTGCTGGAGTTTCTTATTCCGCACCAGAGTCAATGCCAGAAGCAAAATCGGTCATAGTTCTTGCTGTTTTTACTCCCATGGCTTTGGTCAATTTTCACTATAATGGGACTGTTCATGAATTAGTTGTTCCACCACAGTACTACTCCACTGGGTTGGAGGAAGAACAGATAGTAGAAACAATTCAGAAGAACATCATTATGGAAGAAGGATACTGTGTAGAAAGGGCAAATCCATCGATACTATTGAAGCGACTTGCTGTGAGAAGCGGTCTCGCACGGTATGGAAGGAACAATATCACATATGTCAAAGAGTTCGGTAGCTTCATCACACTCTTTGCCTTTTTCACCGATTTTCAGTTCGAAAGGGACGATTGGACTGAAGTCAAGATGCTTGAAGAATGCGAGAACTGCAGAACATGTCGGAATCGATGTCAAACAGGAGCTATCCAAGGCGATCCGTTCGTGATAGATGTTGGCAGATGCATTACATTGTACAATGAGATCAATGGAGAATTTCCCGATTGGATTCCAAATACAGCACACAATGCCCTCATGGGGTGTATGGCATGTCAGGGATACTGTCCTGCAAATAAGGTAGTCATGAACAGACCTATACATCTTGAAGACATAACTGAGAATGAAACCATGGCCATACTTCAGGGAAATACTGACGAAGATAAACTGAAGGTTCTGAACAGGAAACTGAGGGGGTACTCTCCCACAGTTTCAATGGATTACTTTCCAATCTTCACCAGAAATCTAAGAGTGCTTCTTAATCCCTAAGCCCTCCAATCTGAGTCAAACAAGACCAGTCAAGATATCTTCAGTTTTACCTTGACTATCTCTTGATGGTTCTATCGTCATCAATAGGTTTCATGATTTCCTCTTCAAAGGGGGTTCCATGGTAATGAAACTGAAACAGTGGTCTCCCCTTAAACCCGATACCACAGCTCAGTAATGGGAGAATGACAATGCCTGACATCAAAATGGCTCCTGGCAGACCACTGAGTCCCAGTTCTAAAAGTGGTAACCAGAGAATGACGAGGATGGGTAACAGCGAAATCACTATACATGCATAGTATCCCCGTGGCTTGTCAGAATCCTCTCTATGAGCAGTCACATTTTTGTCACAGATATACAGTACCATTGTTTTTAGTTAAGGTTCATCTTTTCAGCAGGGGGATGAGAAAAACAGGAGGTAATGGTGAATTCTCAGATTGGATTTCAAATTCAGTACACAGCTGCCTAAAATCATCTCATTGAACCGTTGTTTTCCAATGATTTATCGGAAATGATGACAACATACTTTTGGAGAAAGGGTTGACAGCAGATTTGAAAGGTTGCACTATGATTGAACAAGGCTATCCTCGAGGTTCATGCCTAGTGGAAACCTCAGAAGGCTCAAGGAAGAATGCGTGTACAGCGACACTACGTCACAGTCCTGACTCGGGACATGAGCGATTGATTAAATCTCTGCTTCTATCTAGGCCGGAGGACTATCTATCAATATATCAGAGTGGCTGCAATCATACGTGTCTAAAATGCCATTCACACGAGTTCAGCAAGGTTGTGACTGGAAAATGGATGTCTGCTGCAGATATTGCAGAGGTGGCGAAAGAATATCTACAATATGTTACAGTATTTGAACCAAGGGAAGCTGCCACTAGTTGGCATGCACATCGCTTGTGCAACCATTGCGGTGCTTGTGTTTATGGTGAGCAACGCCCTG
>JAEOUL010000047.1 GCA_016839345.1 Candidatus Thorarchaeota archaeon
GAAAGCTCAACAATCTCTGGATTTTGCTTTTCCAGTCCATATAGCAATGGCTGCAGAGTATGAACATGTCCTGAGTTATAGACAAGCTCCAACCCCCTCTTGCAGATTTTTTCTTCGGGATCATAGCTCATAGCTACTCCTCTAAGTAACTCCATGTGCCTATTTGTACAATTTTGATAAAGTGTCAGATATTTTTCCTCAGCACTACGTTCGACTTCTCTTTTTTCAGAAGGTTTTGTCTGAGATATCAATTCAAGCTTTTTCATTCTTTCAAGTACTACAGTTGCGTCTTCTTTAGAAGCCCTACCTCCAACTCCCGATTCCAACATCAACTCCAGAGTAATAGGTAATTCCAGGAAATCGAACATATCTATCCATCCATCACTGTGTAAGTATGGTCTGGATTCTTCTATTCCCTTCTTCCGTGCTTCAATAATGGATGGTACATACATAGAGAATTCTGGAGAAGTCATATCACTTGGACGTAGTAGATAGACATCTCCGCTTTCAATCTGCTTTTCCAAATAGTCTCCTGCAACAGAAATTGCTCTCTTTCTAACTTCTTCCCAGCTGTTTGGTTCACCTGCAGCAACACTATCAACAAATTGTGTTGGGTCACAAGATAATCCTCGAAGTTCTGGAATTCCAAATAGATCAAGAATAGCATCATAGTAGACTCCCCACGCATGGATGTCATCAGGCGACAGAGCAATCTGTCTTAGTACCTTTGGAATCCCCAATGTGGTGGATGAGGACAAAACCATCTCTTTCCAGAGCGTCCTATCCCCTTCATTGAGCAGCCTTGCTTGTTCCTTTGCTGATGTAGAGTCTTGCCAACTAAGTCCATTACTTAGCAATCGAATAATGAGATTATTCTCTATCACTTTACTCCTCCTCCTTTAATTCAGGCTTTATCAGAGCCATAATCTGATTATCCAATAATACTCGTTTTACTAACGCTCCCATTTGACCGACCATTATTTCATTGGTGACCCCATCTATAGCTTTGTTTGTTTCCACTTGTTGATTGAGCTTGTCAAAATCAGTCAATCCTGTATCTTGGATTCCTGCATCAAACATATCTTTGACAACACGCTTCACCGCATCTTGACCTTCTCTCCTCTTTATTAATGTCAGAAGATACCAACCTAGCTTCTCATCTTTGTGAGCCTTCAAGAAATGGTTCAAAACGTCAGATGCTTCATCGAATTCCTTGAGTCCAATAAGACATCTCGCTTGAGTTATGCCATCGATATCCTCTGCTGAAATTAAATCTCTAAGCAATTTCTCTGCCCGTTGCATATTACCCTCTTTTTGAAGGATACTCGAAGTAAGAAGTATAGCATCACGGTCTCCTTGCTCTGCTGCGACGTGAAGATTCTTGATTGCATCAGGATGTCCTGTGTAATGCTGTGCTCGACCCAGAATTGAGTAAATCTCCGGATTGGCTTGATTATGCTCAATATATTCAGTACTAACTTTTACTATCTGTGAGTAATTTCGGTCATGATTATACATGATAAGTTGAGTGAGTAGCTTCTCATAGGGTGAATCAGCACATTCTAACGCTTTCTGGTAGAGTGATGATGATTCTTCATCCAAACCGAGTACTCGTAGGATACCTGAAAACGCAAGAATTCGCTTGACATCGTCAGGTTTGATGATATCAACAACTTTAAGCGCCTGCTCTCTTGCTGCATCAATTTGCCCATCTGCAACCAGAGCTTGAAGATATACTAAGTTTGCATAGGTATCGAGAGGTCTCATTTTCAAAATATTTTGCGCTGATTTTATGACCTCCTCTCTTGCTTCTTTGTCATCTACTAGACCACTAGGTCGCTTGTCCGCCATGACTAAATTTACAGCACTCAAAAGCTGCTCATCAGGGGCTGATTTTTCCAAATGTTGTTTAAGCTCCATTACACCTGGAATATCGCCAAGTTGGAGAAGAATTCCTATCAACAACCCAATGATGCGAGGATTGTCCGGGTCTTTATTCAGCAACTCTTTTAATTTGATGCTTGCTTGTTTTGGATCTGTTCTTGATTGTGCCATATGCAGATAGAGATTGATTTCTAAATTATCTGGGTCACTCTTGAGTAATTTTTTACTATATTCTTCTACTAACTCAGGACTCTTATCCATTACCATCCTCAAAGTTCGACTCTGTTCTTCACAATGAACTGAATCTAGCAAACCTAGACCTCTCTCTATGTGTGAATCTGCTAGAGTACGGTTTCCACCTTTTTGATGCTCTAGACCCATGAGAACATTAATCAACGCACTTTTCGGATTGGCTTTCAAAGCGCTGTCCAAGATGGGCATGACCTCTACTGATTTTCCTATAGATTCCAGTGTATGACAATAGGCAAGAATTGCCCAAGGATATCCTTCGTCAATCTCTAGGACTTTTTTATGCCATGCTATCGATTTCTCATTTTCTCCCATATTCCCATAGACAACTGCAAGCCCAGTCAAGAATTCGGGATTGTCTGGTTCAATCTCGATAGCTCGCAAGTATATTTTCTCAGCATCGTCAAGTTTTCTTCTACGATTCAGAGCTTTAGCCAGGAGTCCTAATGCTTTAGCATCGTTAGGTCTACCAGCGATTACTTTTGTAAGAGCCTCTTCACTTATTCCTACAATGAACCTGTCTGCCGCAAATTCTCCCAATTCTAGCCACTTGTCTAGATCTTCTGGATTCTTTTCAGCTGCATCTTGTAATTTTTCGAGTCTTGACGCCCCCAATAATTCCACCTCTAGAGGATTGTTACAACAATGTGTATAAAATCTCCTAGATAAAGTTCTATTGTTATCTGGATTTATTACTCTGGAATGATAAAATTCCAAGATATCATTACTTTCTCTTAATCATCAGCAAAACAATTACAACAGCTATGAGTGGAATTGCAATAGCTACTACTATTATCTCCAAACGAATTGACTCTGGGGGAGGTGTAATCGTTGAAGATGAACTAGTAGTTGTTGCCTCGATGCCACTCATATCTACCCAGTTATTATCCTCATAGGAATAAGCCCACGTATCACCAAGTGGATTGTAATCTTCTCCTCCGCCGCCAAACAGAATTGATGCATTGCTTTTTGAATCAAAAGCAAATGCTCCTGTTATTCTACCCGGAGGTGATTCATTAGGATAGTGCCTCTCCCAAGCATTCTCTGTAGCATCATACGACCAGGTATGATCTACAGGATCATCTCCTATCTGACCTCCAAATAGGATGCATCTCTGTATTGATGAGTCAAAGACCATTGATGGCCATTTCAGTCCATATCGCGTCCCAGTCGTGGTCTGTTCCTCCCATGTATTTTCTGAAACATCATACCACCAAGTATCGTCTAGGTGGCCCTGTGGAGAATTCCCACATGTCATGACAATCTTCTGAATAGTATCATCATATGCCATTACAAGTCCATACCGCTCGAGTGGTTGATCAACTGGGAATACTTCTGACCATTCTCTTGAGGTACAATTGAATATCCATGTATCATCACGTTCGAGTCCATCATCACCAAATCCTCCAAAGAGAACAACAACATTCTCCTGCAAATCATATGCCAATCCAAGATTATAGTGCACACCAGGATTTTCCTCTGTAATGACCTGTGACCAAGTCTGAGTAGTACAGTCAAATGACCACGTATCAAGATAGCTCCATCCGCCATAGAGAATAATCTCATTCGTGGCATCGCAGAAGACCATATTGTGCATAGCACGAGCAGGAGGACTCGTGGTAAGAGTGAGTTCATTCCATGTGTTCAATTCGTAGGAGTACGTCCATGTGTCTCCGAGAGAGTGGTATCCTCCGACATTCGTTGAACCACCAAACATGACTACAACCTCATTGTAGGCATCAAAAACCATAGCATGACTCATTCTGATCTCAGGAGTATCTGTTGATTGTGCAATGACCAGACATGATTCTGTGGTCATCGGAAGGACAAATCCAAGAATGATAATCAATCCCAATACTATTCTAAGTCTCACTTAGCAACCACTCCAATCTCTCCTGACAACATGGCAACATACAATATAGGCTTACTATATCAAGCAATATACCAGAATTTACTACAATAATAACACGAATCACGGTTGGATTTGATTAACCACCGTATATCTGAAGTTTGAAGTATTCTTTGAATCCCACCCGTTGATATACTCTAAAACCCATTTGGCTAGCTCCTAGAATTCCGACTTCGTATCCCCTCTCTCTTCCCTCTTTCATTGCTGCCAAAGTAATTGCCGTACCAACTCCTTGTCCTCTAGATTCTTGCTTTGTACAAACATAATAGAGACCTGCAAGTCCTTCACATAGTGTCAGTGATGATGCACCTACAGGTATCGCTTCTACTTCTGCCAAAAAATTCTGGACTGGTGAGGATGAACCCTCTTTCATTCTTGTAGTAAAAATGTGGTGAAGAGCATCCATGTATTGATTTGGATATTGATAGACCTCATGAACGACTGCTAACCACTTTGATAGATCTTCTCCAGTGCTGACTCTTTTGACCTGAATCTTCTTTGTTTCAGATAGAACATCAAGTTCTGAGAACTCCATGTGCGTCAAATCTGCAGCCATCATTGGAATATCTGCTACTACTCTAGTCAGTCCATATTTTACTACTGCAGTCTCTACATGTGGTGGTGTGGAGTGTTCTCCTAACCACCAGGTTTGAGCAAAATCTCGTCGTTGGAAAAACTTGACAAGCTCCTCGATTTTCGCATCCGGAAGATTAGCATCTTTATTCAAGGTCCAAACTGCATTCGTCAAGGGATAGTCTACTTTTGATTGAAACAGAAAGTACGCATCATGTGTTTCTGTTGCTGCTTCCAATTCTTCTGGCAGAAGAGTATAATCCCGTTTCATGAATCCTATGGTGTGCAAACTATTTGCTCTCTCAATTTCAATCCCCGTTGAATCCTCAAGAATATCCACATGAATCAATAGATGCACCTTCTGAACTTGACTCTAATTTCCTGATAAAATGGTACTATTGCACAGAATAGGTCAAAAAATAGGCAATGACTAAACTTTTGTGCAAAGAATTCCAAGTATATTCGGCAGGGTAATCTAAGAAGGATGCATTACTCTAAATGATCGCCATTGTACTGATCCAAACTGAATCAGGAAAAGCATTTTCAGCTTGCGGAGAGATAGGAAAATTCGAGGGAATTGAAAGAGCACACGTAGTGACTGGACCATATGATTTGATTGCCGTTGCTGACGCATCAAATTGTAATCTTCGATGTCTTGTTGCAGCAATCCACGAAGTGCATGGAGTTCAACGAACGGAAACTTGTATTGCAGTATCATAACAAAGTAGGCATGCCTATGTTCACGTCGAGAATGTTATTACTGCTCTAACTAGTGGATATACTATGAAAAGCCTGACAAAATATCTGACATTCAATGTGCCAGCACGAATGGACTTTGTTCACATAACACCACAAGTTGAAGAAGCAGTTCGTGAGAGTGGTGTTCAGGAGGGGCTATGTCTAGTCAATGCCATGCACATCACTGCTAGTGTCTTCATCAACGACAATGAGAGTGGACTTCATGATGACTATAAGCGTTGGCTGGAAGAGTTAGCACCAAATGAACCACACAGTCGGTACAAACACAATCGTACTGGCGAAGATAATGGTGATGCGCATCATAAGCGACAGATAATGGGCCGCGAGGTTGTGATTGCAATCACAAATGGTAGACTAGATCTTGGTACTTGGGAGGCAATCTTCTACGGCGAATTTGATGGACGACGTAACAAACGTGTACTCATCAAGATAATTGGAGAATAAAAAAAGAAAGGGAGAGGGAATGACCCTCTCACAACTTGAATCCTACACTAGTGTTTCCATCATACTCTTGAGGTGTATCTCCACCACTATGAGGATACGCAGCAAGAGCATA
>JAEOUL010000048.1 GCA_016839345.1 Candidatus Thorarchaeota archaeon
AAGGGATTCGCAATTGGCTCAGCTGCTATATCGGTTCTAGCACTCTTTGCTGCATTCATTGAGTCAGCAGAGGTCCTTCTTGGTACTGAGGTTATTGTCAACATCTCAAATCCATTCACTCTTGCAGGGTTATTCATCGGAGCACTAGTTCCGGTCACTTTCACTGCACAGCTAATTCTCGGAGTTGATCGTAACACTGGGCGTATGATCAATGAAATCAGAAGGCAATTTGACGGAAACCCTGGGATTCTAGCTGGAACTTCAAAACCAGACTATGACAAATGTATCAGTATAGCCACATCTGGTGCAATCAGGGAATTACTCCCATCAACACTCATTGCGATAGGGACCACAATCTTGACAGGGATGATTC
Organism: Candidatus Thorarchaeota archaeon; assembly: GCA_016839345.1. The sequence goes on from JAEOUL010000048.1 coordinate 374, forward strand.
TAGGCCTCGAAGCACTTGGTGGGTATCTAGGTGGAGCAGTTGTTGTCGGATTCATCATGGCACTTCTGATGAGCAATTCTGGTGGTGCGTGGGACAATACTAAGAAAATGATAGAGTCTCCAGAATACGATCTAAATCATCCAGACTACGAACGTATTCACAAAAATGCGGTTCGAGGAGATATGGTGGGTGACCCATTCAAGGACACAGCAGGACCATCAATCAACACACTATTGGTTGTCATTTCACTGACTGCAACACTTTTCCTACCACTCATAGCAGGCGCACATCTGTGGCTGTTGTCCTTCTTCCCATAGAGATTCACCTACACAATTCGATATCTCATGCAGGCATGTAAATGATTTTTTGAGGTAATATCCTCAGATGCCATCAGAATGAGAGTATAAGGTAAAACAATGTATACAAATCGTTATTAATTAGTATGCGTTTTGTATACATGCAATATCAGAAGGGGGTTAAAAAAAATGAAAATTAATCTGATTGCAATTCTGGTAGCATGAACTCTGCTCATAGCCAGTCCTATTGAAACATCATCTAATTCGATAATTGGAGACCATTATCAATTTGTTCTAGCACAATCTACGGATCTTCAGTTTACATCTGATGCAGTGCTTGTATCGGTTGAACAAGGAGGTAGTAATACTGCAATTGTCCAAGTTCAAAACTATGGAGAAGAAGCAGGATCTGCAAATATTACATTCGCTGGGACTGAGCCAGATGGGATAACAGTAGTTCTTAGTACGACTAGTATCAATAATTTGAGCCCAGGTACATATGTAAATATCACTGCTACAATCACTGCTACTTCAGATCTATGGCCATTAGGTCCAAGGCGTCTTGATTTATCTCTTAATAATGGAACTTTCGAGTTTGATTCAACCTACTTAGAAATGAACGTTATAGCTCCAGCAGCGACTACTCCACCTCCAGGTATACTAGGAATGACCTATGAATTCATCATTCTGTCAACGGTAGCCACAGTACTTGTCATTGGTCTGGTCATATATGTAAGACGAAAATAATGATCTAAGGTAGGGAAAATGATAGTTACTATGGAGTGTGAAAATTGTGAGTGTGGTTACAAAGAAGTTTGTTGGAATTGATGCATTATGTAAATACTATCAGGAACTTGGAATTAAAGCCTCCATACTTCCTGATAAAAGCCCTGAGGCTGTGGAAAAAGGACACATCAAGCAAGACATGGGTTACATAAAAGTAACTGGACGAGAATTTGATCTCGTGACTATTCGGTGGAAGGGTACAACTCGTGGTTCATATGATTTGGGTAAGGCGCATGGGATTCCGATTGCAACTAAGGAAAAAATCCCATTTGAATACCATCACATAGTGCGAGCTGAAATTACTAACGAAGGTGCTATGAAGGCTAAGCTGAAAAAGAAGACAAAAGGCGTTGTTGGTAAAGAGGTCACTGATGTTTCATGGGAAGGAGGCCGCTTGGCGGAAGTATTGAACTCAAACGCCCAGCTTAAAGCATCCTTAATGAAATTCATTGAGCATGAAGATGGTATGAAAATCGAACCTGATAAGAAGAATAAAATTTTCCGGATAGTGTACTCTCGACCTTCTGCAATCAAGACTGGTTTAGTGTACGGTGTCAAGTTCGACAGAAAACTGCTTCCGAAGGAAGCTATAGATACTATAGATAAGATTGCGGGATTAGCAAGAAAGGTTGCTGGTGGTAAAAACTAGTATTCATCTGACAACCTTAGCAGAGACAAGAACACATGAGAAAGGAGCCACAGTTTTTACAAGTTGGCTCCGATTTTATTTCAATCATAATATTAATTACAGGTTAACATGAAGAATCAGTAAAGAAAAATAGACTATTAACTATAGTTTATTAACAAGAACTTCAATAATTTCACGATATCTATGTCATCAGATAATATAATGGATAAACTAGCCTTCGAACAGAGACCTGACAAACAAATGCTAGTTCAGAGAGATAATTATACAGTAATCAGAATCAGTCTAGGAAAAGGTGCACTGATTCCACCACACATAGCTAATCACTCTGCATTCTTTCTGGTACTGAAAGGAAGAGTAGTCTTCACTACAGGAGAAACTGAGATTGAAGTTCGAGAGAATCAATTTACTTCAATGGAAGCCAATCAAATGAGAGGAATGCAAGCTCTTGAAGACTCTGTGATCTTAGGTGTCAGAGATTAGTTCTGATACTCTTTCTCTTTATTAAAGACCAGACTCTTCACCGTTACAGGAAATGCTTGATCCAATTCTAGTGGAGCACCAATATCAATCCAATCGCCTTCTTCGAGATAAAGCTCATCTAAGCATATCAGATTGTGTTGAATTGATGTTTCGCGACGAATCATAAGGCCTACCATTTTACCAATATCAGTCTCAAATAGAAGGATGATCATTTTCCTTTTTGCCAAAGAGTTGGGATGTGCATTCTCAATAGATGTAACAAACTCTTGGAGCCACGAATATGAGCGAAAAAGACTATCCTTGAAATAGAGGCCGACGAGATCTTTTCCTTCTTCCATGTCATACTTCACAAAGGCTTGAGCTATCTCTTTCTCGACAATACCTTTACGATAATTCCTAGTTGTCACATTGATAGGAATGACAGGGATATTGTTAATTGGAAACACGATATTCTCATCAAAATAACAAGTGGAACCTGACACAGAAAGGGTGAATGCACCAGCTCCAATGACAGTTGCTCTGATTTTATTTTTAGGCTCAACAATTGACCAGCCTTTTGCATCAACCATTGTTTTAATTTCCTCTGCAAGGTATCTGCCAATATCATCGAATTTTGCATTACTACCATAGATGAATTCAGAGACTCCTCCTGAGAATGAAACAGCATCAATCGGTATGGAGAAATCCAACTCATTGGTCATCATGAGTTCTGTCGCGATGTGACTCTTTGCAGGTCCACTCATCACCTCAACCAAGGATTTTGCATACTCCCGTGCAATTGTTCGTACATCCTCCTCAGTGATAATATCACCAATCTCATAGGACATTCCAAGTTCGTTCATGAGAAATTGCGTTGGACCATCAATACGCCATATCATGAACTCATCATCGATTCCAAGCAACCTACCTCCAACATTAATGCAAGCAGTGCTATGGATATGTCCCCTCGAACCAATTGCAAGATTACTAGTCCCTCCACCAATGTCAACATGCAAAATGGTTGT
>JAEOUL010000121.1 GCA_016839345.1 Candidatus Thorarchaeota archaeon
ATGGAAATAGTCAGAGGTGACTCTACTCTTAATGCATTTGCATTGAATTGCGTGAATGGGTCGTAATAATCATGATCTACACTCAGAGTCATATTTACCATACCAATTGGCCAATTCGGAGCGATTGCTGTTGTATAAAGTTGCAAAATTTCATCGTAGACCAGTCCAAGCGTTTGCTGTGATGTTCCACTACCAAATTCATATTCAAAAATCAGTGAAACTACAGAATCGGAAACCGGTTCATTATAGGAATTGAGAACCGTGACATTAGCCCAGATATTACTGCCTTGAAGAGTTGTGCTTGATTCTAGTGTAACTGTAGCATTTAGGATGTATAGGAGGTCAATATTACGGATTGTTGCTAGACTATAACGAGCACGAAGTACAGGAAATGCTGCTATGTCTTCGCCAATACCAACATCCACACTACTTACCCCTACCATATTAAATATCATTCCAACTTTTGCTTGATATTCCACTTCTCCTTGGAAACTAATCGCTGTTAATTGGTCATCTGAGGTCGCAAGTAGAAACTCCTCAACACCATTTCCATCAAAATCCAATGTAATTGCACTTGTTGGGAATGCCTCACTCACAAATACAGACCACTGTCTGGGTGTTGTCTCAGCTAGTTCGCATAGAGAAATGTTTCCTGATTCCTCAAAAACAAAAAGCTCGTCAATCCCATCCAAGTCTATATCATAAGGAAATATTCCCTTGATGTGGTCTCCAAGTAACTCTACAGAAGGCGAATCACCAACTTGCAATGTTTGATAATCTATCAAACACAAGTAAACGGTAGGAGTGTCGCCTGACCATCCACTATATGCAGCAAGGAATTGATCACTTGCATGTGTGGAGTTAAAATAAGAGATGATACCAAGAGGTATGTCTCCTATTGTTGATCCTGGTGAATTATAGTTCAGAATTTTTAGTTGTGTGAGGTTGTATGCTTGATAAATCTCTACTTCGCCAGTATCTCTTAATACAGCAATTTGAGGTCTTGCACCCACAATTGTTGCGTATGCCATTCCTACTACATCATTAGTAGTTTCAAGTGTACTACTAATATCAACCGAAAGATCATGTTCTATTCTTATGATCTTCGGAGCTGAATAATTACCCTGAATATAATGAATTTCGTCAAATCCATCTTGATCATCATCAAAGATACTGATTGCATGTTCCTCAATCATTGGTACTTATTTGTATGTTACGTTCTTCCACGATGTCAAATCATTTCCATGAAAGAGATAGAAGAGAGTGTGTGTATAGTTATATCTAGCGACAATGGGGTCTAAAATTGTGTCTCCATCATGCAATCCAGAATAGACCTCGAAACTATCAGAGGACGTTGTTGTCCCGATTGTTATGTTTGAAACGGATGTTCCATTAGGTGCAAAAGTTCTGAGATATGCAATTCTAGTTGTAGTCCCCAGTGTAATGATGTGGACTAGCTCATCACCAGCACTGTTGTTACCTACAGCCAAAACATGACCCATTGCATGATCAATTGTTGCAGTGATATAGAACCCCTCTGCAAAATGGTCCTCAACATTTAGGACTTCAGGGTTTGTTTCGTTACCATACGAAAACGTGTTGAGATATGCATCAACCACCTTTACATAGTAGAGATATTCTCCGGCTTGAAGATCTGTTGTGATGTAGATGAACTTGTCATTTGGTGCCCTTATCATCTCGTTAGGCACAAATGGTGTCAAGATCCCTCCAGTTGCAGGTTTGATGTATATTGTTGCACGTGCAACATGAACATTGTCAGTCGCTGTGAGTTCCACTTTCATAAAGGTGTCATAGATAGTCGGATGGGTTGGGTATAATGGGCCAAGAACTACACTAGGTGTTTCAGTATCACTCAATAGAATTGAAACACTATCCATCACGGTGATGATGTCCTCTCTTCCGTCTTCATTGATATCATAAGAGGTGACTTGATAAAATGGTCCAGGGAGTCGATTTTCTTCATACCCTGTTATTCCATTACTACCCCTTATCAAAGTCAACTGCCCTCGGGGTCCTTCAAGTGCTAAATCTGAATAAGAATCTGAGTCCAAGAGAGCAACTGCAAACCCTCGATTCCAATAGCAAGAAACTTCCTCTTGTGTATGTCTAATAATCGTTCCAGTATTACCATCAAAGAACCATGCTGTATACCACATACTTGGTACAACCGCAAGATCATCTATTGAATCATCGTTGAAAGATCCTGTCTTAAGATAGCCCTCTCCATTAAATTCACCAATCTTTCGAACATAGCTAGAAGTCAGATTATTGCCATAAATTCCCACGAGCTCACTAATGCCCGAATCTTGGTTCATTAGAGTGATGGCCAAGTCATCAGTTCCGCTGCGTTTAGAGTGAGTTATCATATCACTAGCCATGGATTGGAATGGATATTCGGTCCATAATACTGGTGAACCATCTCCTCTGATTGTTTCAACATTAACTCTCCCTGTACCCCAATTGGTACTGAGAATTGCGATTTCATCCTGCGATGTTGCTGAAAATTACCTGCAGTCGCTCGTTTTATCTCCGGCATCGGACCATATGATCCAAGGAGTGTTCCATCAGTCGGATCCATCATTATGATGGATTCCATGCTATAGATGGCGACATCGGTCTGAGTATCAGAACTGAAGTTTCCAAAGATGATTTCAAGAGGCCCAGAAACAGGACAATCGAAATTTCTGACAGTTACAGCATCGAAATCAGCAACAATCAGTCTTACACTTGCAGCTGTTGAATTAAACATGATGAAAAGAAACTCAGTATAACCATCATTGTCTATGTCAGCTCCAGTTAGAGTTTCATGAAACACATCCCCCGAACCAACGAAGAGGGAGTCATTCAGTGTGTTAATGGGATCCTTGAATCGTATAGTTTCTCCATGAAAATAGGCAAATCCAGACCCTATTGGAATAGTCCCTGGAGCAATTGAAAATACCGGATATGGTAACTTCACCCTAATGAAGTTGGAGGATGTTGAGTAGCTAGTACCTATCGGAATGGAATTTCCTGATTCAATGGGTTGCACCATACCCATGTCTGAAGAAGGAGTCAATAGGATAATCAAAACGATAAAGAATACACTCCACATTAGCAAATACGAGTGCTTTCCAGAGTGATCTCTCGCAGTTGGTCTAAATCTAGATTCAGATGGTGTCATTCTAATCTTCTCCTTTTGTATTCATTATGTGCTCAATTTGGTGCAAATGCAGGAAACCGCCTAAACGGTAACCATTCATTCCTGCATTCTCAGTACGTGTATTTAGGATTCTTAGGATGTAACGAATCCAAAAATTCGACACTGTTTTGTTCAAAACGTAGAAGGTTGGTGGTCAGTGCCGAAAGGCAAAATGGTAGGAGGGGGGGAGTTTTCCTCAGCCCAGGGAAGTCCTTAAGCTTATGAGGGCATGTTACAGAAAATATTGCCTCATCAGCCGCCTGACCACCATGTTTTCCTAGACTGAGGTTCCTAATAAGCCCTACCCTCAAGTGTGTCGAGTACTACACTTCATGGATTTCCGGTAGCGCAATGCTATTCAATGAATTAAACGGGTTTCGAATTTATGGCAGATAATTCGTATAAAGAGTACAAATATGGTATGACTAGTAGGTGGGTCAAGGAAAAGATTGTGACCATCGAGATTGAAGGAAAACCAGACTTTCATGTAGCCACACCACCTGACTTCTGGCCTGAAAGTCCTAAAGATATCTTATCCCCTGAAGAACTGTTTGTCGCATCAGCTGTAGCCTGTTACGGAGTTTCACTATATGGGGTTGCTAAACGGTTTCATGCCGAGTTCGAAGGATTTTATGTAACAGCAACTGGGACACTCGATAAGGGAGAATATGGGTGGGAGTTTGATCAGATCACCCTGAATGCTAAAATCACTGTCACTACCGAGAAAGACAAAAAGCGAATGGAGAAGGCTGCAGAGCGTGCACACAGATATTGCCTTGTAGCAAATTCCATGAAATGTCCTGTTCACCTCAAATACGAAGTGGTCCTCTGATAGAGAGTTTTTACAAAGGATTCTATGATATTTTAGGTAAGGAAATCTCTGCGTCGTACTCTTTTCCACACTCGCAGTTTAATTTTACAGACCATCGCCCTGGGAGGGGTACGTTAAACTCGTTTATGTGGTCTGCGATACTGTTCCTTATCCCTTCAATCAGTCTTACATAGGCGGCAGACAATTGAGTGATTTCATTTGGAAAGTCAAGGTCAGAAAGGAAGTATCTGAATGCTTGTTGGCATTCGGGACATGCAGTAAGAAGAAGATGTGTGATATCACTACAGTTCTCACACTTAATCTCGCTTCTATCAAGCTTAGGTGCCAATGGCACTTCTAGTTTCAAGTCATTAGAATGACCGCATACATAACAATAGTAACGCAAAGGTAGCTCTGGCATATTACAACCTCTCTTCTTGAGTGATTGATGATATACACCAGTTGCTAAAAGTATACTGTGTATCGGGTTGATTAGTCTGCGAGTGATATCATTTTTGCTGTGAGGACATTCATGTTGCCTATGTTTTCGGCTACAACATGTACTCTGCGACCAAGTTCAAGTGTGTCGTATTGAGTGGATACTGCAACCTTAATCTTCAGATGCTCTTTCTCTTCAGTTTCGATACCGATGAATCCGTATGTTTTCTTTCCCATATAACCCAACTGGGTTGATATGATAGAACCAGTGAAAATCTTCTCTGCCATTGAAAATCTCCTGTCTGCACGCGAATCTGATTCACGTATAACCTAATCTATCAGTGCAAGCTATCAGTTCTTATTTCAGATATACTATTGTCTTCGCTGTCAGGATTCCCATGTCACCGACTAATTCAGCTATAATATGGACTCTTGATCCGACATCTAATGTTTCATACTTTGTAGAAGCAGCTATCTTAATCTTGACTTCTTCTTTATCTTCAGTCTTCACTCCAATGAACCCGTATTTTTTCGGGCCAATGTTTCCTAACTGATTCGATGTTATTGCACCTGTAATAGATCTCTCCATTTTGTTTCGCCAGAGAATTATCAAGAAAATCATGTATAATACAATACATCGGAGCAATCGATACAACTGGCATGCTAAACAGTTGCTTCGACTTTTATTTTCTCATCACTTCGATTGCAAAGTAACCAAGCTATACTTTAATACTTAATACTTAATACAATAAAATATTAACAATAGTTAAAACATACAAATGATATGGATTGTGTCATTTGTCTATCTCTTTCAGCTCTTCCTTGTACCTGCGAGTATTCTCGATATATGTATCAATATAGTCGTCAATAGCTTTTCTAGCCTCACCTTCTGGGTCAAGATCTCTCATGTACTTGGCCGGAACCCCCGCATAGATCTTGTTGGGTTCGGTTTCCATCTTGTTATGCAGAAGAGCTGAGTTTGCTATCATAGCACCTTCTGCAACCTTACTTCCGAGCATCAACACCGCGCCCATTCCAATGGCTGCATTGTCACCAATCAGTTCTGCATGGATTGTTGCATTGTGTCCTATATTCACCCTCTGTCCAATCTTGGTTGTGAACTGAGGGTCTGAATGGATTACTGCACCATCTTGGACATTGGTTTCATCTCCAATCTCAATCCTTCCACGGTCTCCACGAATGGATGCCATTGGTGCCACGAATACTCTATCCCCAATTTTCACATCACCAACTACTGATGCTTGAGGATGAACATATGCTGTTTCTGATATCTCAGGTTTCTTGTCACCTAGTCTATAGATTGTCATTGCGCTCAACTCTTTACTAGAACACCTACATAAGGTACTCCTAACTGGTATTTCTTCTTCATTATCCAGCCAGCTTGATTCGCCATCACTTCCATCTCATGTGGCATCGCGAGTTTCAAATCACCCCAATCGCCCACGATGTCCTTGTATTTTATTCTGATACAGACCAGACCCTTTGGACGTCCTTTTGTTAGATTAGTTTCGTGATACTTGAAATGCTCTTCAATATCTGTTGCTACCACATCACCACTACCAGCAAGAATGATGCCCTTCGGTTTGGTGATTCTATGAAGTGTTCGAAGCATTTCAATTATTTCTCTTTCATCACCAAGAAAACCAAAATTGTTACCAAAAAGAATCACAGTGTCAAATGTCGAATCTGGAAAGTCGAGTTCGCCTGCTGACATGACTCTAGCATCCTTCAGTCCAAGTTTCTTACATACTTCAATAGCTCCTGGAGCAAGATCAATACCAACAACTGAGAAGCCAAGATTCTGTAGATGCAGTGAGACTCTACCAGCTCCACACCCTATGTCCAGTACTTTACCGAACACATGCTTCATTGCAAGTCGCTCAGGCTCAAACCATTTTTCAAATGGGTTGAGATAGTCCAAGACTTGTGCAATCTCAACTCTACCATCATCTCTCTCAACTAAATAATCTCCAGAAACGCCATCTGCAGCATCCTTCATTATCTCGCTCCATACATCTGGCATACTCCTAGTCTGACCCAACTCACGGAAAAGGGATTCGGTTCTGAAACCTCGGTGTGAGGAACTGTTATATCAAACCGAACTCAATGGAAATCGTTACGCGTTGGGAGGTATCAATAGATGAGCACGTCCAACAATGAACATTTTGAACCAACAATGACTGTTTCAATCTATGGTGGAAAGAGAAATGAGGTTAAGGAATCAATCGAACGAAATCTCGAGCTCACTGATGAGGGTTTCTACCAGACTTGGTTGAGTATCAATGTGATGAAGCAACTCGCCTTTCTATTCGAAGGGGGAGTGGAGAGTTCTGGCGGGATTATCGAGATGATAATCATGTTTGTATTCGTAGCTCTCATCCTTGCCGCATTCGCATTCTGGCAGGTTGTTGTCTTCATGATAGTGCTACTTGTGTTGGCATTGTTCAGTGGTGGAGCATCACTCAAGTTTGTGAGAGGAACTTTCATTGAGGCGGACCATTCAAAGATTGACCTGATAAAACTAGATAATTTCGTAAAGGAACAGATTCTAGCTGGCCGCTTTGTGAAGGTTGAATCTTTGCCAGTTTCAGATAAATTGGGCAAAACAACAAAGGATGCATCACGTGCCACGACATTCTTCAGGAGAGGAATATACATCGCGATGATAATAGCAACATTACTTCTGGTAATTGAGGTTGTATATTACTTCTTGATGAATCATTGGCTTTCAGGTCTAGACCCCGTAACAGGTCCTCAAGAAATCATTGTCCTCTTTTTCTTTGGTTTTGTATTTCTGTTAGGTATTCTAATAATGAATACGGGAGTGCTTATGCGCCGTGGCTTAAGCAAGTCGCTCCGCAGTAGCTAGATTACATCAAAGACGATAGCCCAGAACTCACGTTCTGAAACTCCTGTTCGAAGTGCCTTGAGATCTCCCTTTATCTGATCGAAGGCAATTTTGGATTGGGTCTTCTTTCGTTCCTCATGTGTACGTTTGACACGATCAGCTATCTCGCGTGCTTGTTCAGGTGTGGCTTTCACTCCACCCATTTTTAGAAGATACTCAACAAAATGTCTACCAACAAATTTGCCGAGATGGAATTCACGTCTTCTTCCAACTAAAGATGGGCTTATTGGTTCATATGTCATGGAGTGAGTCAACTGTCCATGTGAATGGATTCCACTTGAGTGAGTGAATGCGTTATCCCCACTTATCGCTTTGTGAAGTGGTAATGGAACCACAAAGTGCCGTTCTACTAGTTTAGACAAACCAAAGAGTTTCTCTGTTTCGACACCAGTATCTATACCGTAGAGTTCTTCTAAAGCCATCACAATCTCTTCGAAAGCTGCGTTTCCAGCTCGTTCTCCATAAGCATTGACACACACATGAGGATACGTTATGCCTTCCTCAATCGCTGCTAAAGTGTTTGCTGTGGCCAGTCCAAAATCATCATGACAGTGTGCTGCAATTGGAACCTTGTACTTAGACTTTGTCCAAAGATTCTTCGTAATCTCTCTAGTTATATGTTTCATGACCTCTGGACGCACAAAACCTACTGTGTCTGCAATACATATCTTGTCTGCGCCAGCATCAATGGCTGTCTTGTAGGCTTTACATAGAAACTCCATATTGCTCCTTGTGGAATCCTCCGCTATGTAGTCAATGATTAACCCGTGATCCTTACCAAATTCTATACATTCTGTCAGTCGTTGAAGCATCTGTTCACGAGTCATTCTAAGTTGGTACTTAAGTCTGAAGTCAGATGTAGCGATGAATATTGGAACTTCTTGCACTTCCGCTTCAATACATGCCTCAATATCAGATATCACAGCACGTGCTGGTGCTGCAACCGAAGCTTTTTCGAGACCCTCTTTAGCAATCGCTGCAACAGCCCTCTTCTCCTCCTCACTGACTGCTGGAAAACCCACTGCAACAATAGCTGTACCCACTTCATCAAGTTTCTTAGCAATCTCGATCTTCTCGTCTATAGTGAGAGCTACGCCGGGAGTCTGCTCTCCATCTCTTAAAGTCTCGTCCCAAATATGGACTCTTTTAGGTAGCGACTCTGATTTTGTTTCTGGTAATTTATTGTAGTTCACGGCAAGTCCTGCTTTCTCTAGGTTTTCCATTGTTCTTGCCTGCCTTATGGATTCTACCTACTTGAATCTGTAAAGACCAAGTGTTGGTGCATTTTCTAGGGTTTCATCCAGCATAACTATTTCCTTATCATATTCTTCCTTAGTTATGCGACCCTTTTCTAGGGCTGCTTTTGCTTTACTTTTCTTGTGTTTGACTTTGGCGCTCTCAATATGTGCAAGGCGGAGAGATGTTTCCATCTCAGGTTTCGATCCTGTTTTCTCCCCAATGCCCTCAAGCATTGGCATCCAGCAGATCTCTTCCACATGAAAAGCATACTCGAGACCTCTTTCAAGAATTCTATCCCAAACTGGACACTTCTTCACGATGATAGTCTTTTCATCTACCACGATATCAAGTCCAATTGCACCAAAAAGTTGACCCGCAATCTCTGCCGCTGCTTGGGCTCCTTTTCCTCCAACTTCTTCAGCTATTTCGAGACCCATCTGTTTGAAACCTCGAGCATAGCCCTCATACATTGAGAGAGGTCCTGTATTATTTCTTAATCCCCACCAGAAACCATCAAGAAGAGCAACAAAACTTTTCCGGAGTATGTTCAATTCGTTCATTTCTTGCCCCCCTTGAATGGCTCACCCCATTTGTTCAGGAATGAAATCTCTTCAGGAAGCTGTCTGGGTGGTCCTAATGTTCTCTTATGCAAAGCATATCCAAGAGTCAAACATAGAATAGGCGCCCAATGAGGATATGGAATGCCCAACTTCTCTGAGATGGCTCCAACATCATCGAAGTGATCCAGTTGAACCGAGGAGATACAACTACCTAATCCTAGAGCTGAGGCTGCAAGTGTCATATTCTGCATCATCATCGAACCCGCGATGACAGCATGCCTGGGTGATGACCATCCATAGACTCCACCGGTGCCTCGAAGAGTGGCTTGGGAGTTTCCAATATGCGTCTGGTCTACTGCAAGTACCAGGAGTACTGGAGCGCCATTAGTTTCAGGTTTTCCTTTGATATATTCAAAACGCGCACCTGATATCAAAATGTCAATAGTCCGTTCGAGGCTTGCTTTTGATTCGATATAACTCAGCCTTCGTTCTAATTCCTCCCTTGGTGTTGCGCGACCAAACAGCTCGATTGTCCTGTCTACTGCTTTCTGTCCAATGAATTCCTGCAGATTCTTATCTCTTACAACCACAATTCGCCATGGCTGTTGGTTTTCTGCACTGGGTGCAAATCCACCAGCCTCAATCACCTTGTAAACTAATTCATCTGGTACATCTCGGGATGTATCATAATCCCTTATGGCCCGGCGATTCTTGATTGTATGAATTGTTTCATTTCCGCCCAATGTAGTGATACTCCAGTCTGTATTGTTCTGGCCGGAGTCACTCTATCTTAAGTAAGTAACTCATAGTGAAAAATGAATGGACTGACCGTGCTCGGTTCGCACGGTCACTCATTTGTTAGAATATTGGGGAATCCTTTCCGTCGTATTTGACGTGGAATCCGGTATCGAGATTTGCACTTTCTTGCAATATCACGTTTCCAGAAACCAGTCTCTGTACTTGATTGGTTCCTTCATAGATTTGGAGTAGTTTAGCATCTCTCAATAGTTTCTCTGCTGGATATTCATTGATGTAACCGTATCCACCCATGATTTGAACACAATCAATTGCATTCTGCATTGCAGCATCAGCAGCAAAGAATTTTGCAAAGGCTGAGTCCTTTGAGTTTCGAATATCCTGGTCTCCAAGCCACGCGGCATATCTGGTCATTTGTCTTGCGGCTGCAGTTCGAGCACCCATATCAGCGAGCATGAAACTTATTCCTTGGAATGCCCCAATAGGTTTACCAAACTGGTGTCTAATATTAGCAAATCTTGCAGCTTCATCAACGCACCGTTGAGCAACACCTGTTGCAATAGCGGCGATACCTGCTCTAGTCTTGTCAAGAGTCTTCATTGCAATCTTAAAGCCCTCACCTTCTTTTCCGATCAAGCAGTCCTTTGGAACTCTTGCATCTTCAAAGAATACTTCGCTCTGGACAGAGTTCTTCTGACCCAATTTCTTTTCAATTAGACCTATTTTCACAGCCTTACTCTTGGGAACCATGAAGACCGACAAACCCTTGCTCTTGAGTTCAGGTTGAGTAGATGCAAAAACAGTGTAGAGAGAAGCTTGAGGTGCATTTGTGATGAAACACTTTGTACCGTTTATGATATATTCATCACCATCTCGTACTGCTCGCGTTGCTACTGCACCTGCATCTGATCCTGCTTTTCGTTCAGTCAAACAGAAAGCACCAAACTTTGCTTCTTTCCCGGTGATCAATGGTTCTATGTATGTCTTCAACTGTTCAATGGTAGCACCGATTACCAGTGGTGCAAATGCAAGATTGTTGCACATGACAGATGTGGCAATTCCAGCACAACCATACCCCGTTGCTTCAGAAACTAAGGTTTCATCCACAAGCGAAAGACCCGGTCCACCTGCTTCCTTTGGAATGTGGAGATTCATAAGCCCTGCTTCAAAGGCCTTCTGAACAACATCCTTTGGAAACTCATCCCTTTTCTCGAGCTCCAAAGCTCGAGGTGTTATATGTTCGAGTGTGAATGCTTTGGCTCGTTCCCAAAGCTTCTGCTCTTTTTCAGATAACGAGAAGTCCATTGTCAATCGACTGTGGTCACAATCTTGTCCTTTTTATGTCTTAGGAACACTCACTGAGGTTGGTCAGTTTGCTCCCAAGGTGAGCTAGCATCACTTGCACGATACTTAATTCCCAACAAAATACCTAGAATTACACCAAGGATACCAATTGCAATGAGGAATGATAGCATTATCAATGAATAGGACTGGAAATAGATTGATTCCTGGAAAAGCACAATATCTGGAAATGTAAACGAAAGTCCAACACGTCTTATTTCAGGAACTCCAACCCAACTAATTTCTGTTACCATGAATGGATACATTAATGGTGCAATCTCAAGTCCTCCAAGAAGACCTAGACCTAACCCAATCAAAAAACCAACTATGAACATGATCTCTCTTTTACGAACAAACTTGCCTGTAACTATTCCTAACACGATTGGTAGTATCAATTTAGAAGCCACCTCACTGGAGATTATACAGCTTACCCAAAAAAGCTCTTAGGCCTCTACATTTTTGTACTCGTGTTTTAAGGCGGAGCCTGCATTTGAAAGAGGTGTTTCAGCAATGCCCCTCAAAAATTCAAACATTGTGAGCGCTGCTCAGACGAAATTTGGGAAACTCGAGGGAGTCACACAGAGAGAAATGTTCTCTCAAGCTGTTGACAAGGCGACAATTGAAGCAGGTATCCCGAAGAAAGATATTCAGGCTGCTTTCATTGGAAGCTTCATACCCGAGATGTTAATTCACCAAGGACACTCTGCACCGCTACTTCTTGATTTTGCCGGATTGAAAGGATTACCTGCAACTAGACATGAAGCAGCTTGTGCATCTGGAGCCACAGCTCTTCGAGCTGGTGTAATGGCCATAGAATCTGGATTGTATGATACAGTACTTGTTGCAGGAGTTGAGAAGATGACTTCCTCAACTACACCAGAAGTCACTGAGGCTCTTGCGGCTGCCGCAGATGATCAGTTTGAATCAAATATTGGCTTGACTTTTCCAGGTGTTTTTGCTATTGCTGCAGTAGCACACATGCAAAAGTATGGTACAACCGAGGAGGACATGGCAAGAGTTGCAGTTAAAGCACATAAGAACGCCTCAACGAATCCATTGGCACAGTTTCAGAAGCCCATAGATATTGAGAAGGCAATGAAACCTCCTGTAATAGCTTGGCCTCTGAAAATGTTCGATTGTTCACCAATCTCAGATGGTGCTGCAGCCCTTGTTCTGACATCAAATGAGAAAGCAAAACAGTACACTGATCTCCCAGTTAAGATTACTGGGTCTGGTCAAGCGTCAGCTTCCATGAATCTTTGTGACCGTACTGAACTCACTTCCTTTAGTGCATCAGTTGATGCTAGTAGAGCCGCTTACAAAATGGCTGGATTGACAGCAGAAGACATGGACTTTGCAATAGTACATGATTGCTTCACAATTGCAGAAATCATAGCCAGTGAGGATATTGGTTTCTTCAAACCTGGAGAGGGTGCAAAAGCTGTTAGAGACGGGGTTACTGCACTTGATGGTGACAGACCAATCAACCCGATGGGAGGATTGAAAGCTGTAGGGCATCCAGTTGGGGCTACTGGAGTAAAACAGGCAGTTGTGGCTTATCGAGAACTCATTGGTGATGCTGGACCGAACCAAGTACCCAAGCATGATAATGCTGTAGTCCACAATTTTGGCGGAACAGGAGCAACTTGTGTGGTGACTGTAATGAGGAGGGGTGACGCATGAGTAAAAAACCAACTGTAGAAGAATACCTCAAAAATATCGAGAATGAAATGTTTCGGGCATACCGTTGCATTGATTGTGGAATGGTTATAGCACCACCCTCAGGATCCTGCTATGGATGCGGAAGTAGTAACATGGAGTGGGCCGATGTCAGTGGCAAAGGAGAGCTAGTTTCCTTTACTGTTATTCATATAGCTCCAGATGAGTTTGCAGAAGAAGCCCCTTACTTCATTGCCATTGTTGAGCTTGAAGAGGGTACTCGAGTAAGTGCCAGACTTCTTGGATTTGATCCACTCAAGCCTGAAGAAGTCAAGCTTGGTATTCCACTGACTCTAGATTATGAAAAGGGAAAATCGGGTAAGACCTACCTCGCCTTCCGACCTGAGTAGTTTCGAATGGGGTTTTTCAGACCCCATTTTGCTTCTTTTGGACCATGCAGAACCTCTATAATGTCATATTCCTCAAGCGACTAGAGGTCCCACGAGTTGGTTGAGAAAAAACACAGACACCGCATTCGACCCTTTATTCGTCCCGAGGACATGACTTTCGACGAACATGAAGCCGATCTCACAGTAGAGTATGATCGCAAACTACTTCAGCGGCATCTCCCATTGACCTCAGGAGTTCTCAAGGGTGACAGGAATCTGGCTGATACTCTAAGCACAGTGATTCCCGAAGGAACCCGTGATGCTCTAAGAGATACCGATTTTTTGGGAGTTTTCGGCCGAGTCGTGAAGCAGAAGGGTTCTAAGGCAAACAAATGTTTACAATATTTCTACATTTGGGATTACCAAGCAGTACCTGAGCATGAGGGAGACTATGAGCCTATCTTTGTCTATCTTGATGGGTCAAGACGATATGCTATCTATGACTTAGTTCATTATTGTTCACGCCG
>JAEOUL010000013.1 GCA_016839345.1 Candidatus Thorarchaeota archaeon
AGCTTCAATCTCTCCTTGAAGTTTTCCATAGTTCAACCCAACAAGAACATGTGGTACTGTTGGTATTTGATGCGCTTCAAGGATGTCGAGAGTCTGTCTCATTTTTCTTGGGCCATCAGATATGTGATATACATTAGATGAAACATCATCGTCTCCAATGACATCTAGCATTGCCGCATCAATTTCCGCTTCTGCCAATATAGATGCTGTTTCAGGGGTTACAAGACCAGTATGGACCACGACCTGAAGATCTAACTCTTTCTTCACTCGACCAATTGCCTTTCCAAAACGTTCCAACGGGACATGACCCTTTGAGTCAGAACCCCCGCTGATTAGAATACCTTCCCCACCTTGGTTCTTGATTTCAACACATCGGTCATACAACGAGTCTGGAGTGATAGTTGACTCCATCCCTTTCAAGAGTCTTCCATCACAGTGTTCGCAATTTAGAGAACAAGATGTCCCAGTGACGCTGAGAGATAAGAAATTGTTCGAATGTACTTGCCTGTGATCTTTGATCTCATAGGGATAGGCTGTTGGACTGTAGCACACCAATTGAGTCCCAAATGATTTCATTCTTGTTTTGAAAGCTCTATGTAGCCATTCATCAAATTCTTCTAATGGTGACTTCAATATCTGATGACCGTCTTTCAGGATATCAAAGTTCACTATTAGACCTCATCAAAGACCCTGTTAGCTTTCCTTTTAGGATTATCAGTAAGGACTACATGACAAAGAACAAGTACTAATTAGGAGCGAAAAATGTCAGTTCCTAAGAGGAAATCAGAGCGTGTAAAAGGTGAATTGTGGGTCTACAGAATCACTTGATGTCTTTTTCAATGCAAAAAGCGTTGCAATCTATGGTGCATCTGCAAGTCAGAATAGTGTTGGAGCCTCAATTGTTCAGAATTTCATCAAGCCACAATATACTGGTAAAGTATTTGCAGTCAATCCAAAATACAATCAGGTTCTTGGAGTTCCCTGTTTTCCAACCCTTCAAGATATCAAAGATCCTGTGGATCTGGTTATAGTTGCAGTTCCTGCAAGAATAACCCCAAGAGTGTTTGAAGACATTGCTGCAAAGGGAGCGAAGGCATCAATTATCATCTCAGGAGGTTTCTCTGAAACAGGTCCTATTGGGGCTGAACTTGAGAATGAGGTAGTTGCCATTGCACAGAAACATGGAATTCGAATAATCGGTCCAAATTGTGTTGGGGTTGTAGATACTCTAAGCCACATCGATACTTTCTTCCTACCAGAGTACAGGTGTGGTAGACCAAAACCTAGCAATGTCGCTAACATTTCACTTGTGTCTCAATCAGGTGCTTTTGCAGCTGCTATCTCAGACTGGACATCTGAATTGGGACTGGGTGTTAGCAAATTAATCAGTTTAGGTAACAAGTGTGATGTGGATGATGATGATCTTCTCTGCTATCTTGCAGATGATGATTCAACACAGGTCATATGTTACTATACTGAGGGATATGATCAAGACAAAGGGCGTACCTTCTTTGAGATGGCATCAAGAGTGACTCCTCAAAAACCAGTACTTGTCGTAAAATCAGGAAGGGGACAGAAAGCAAAGGCTGCTGCAAGTTCACATACAGGGTCTCTTGCAGGTTCGGATAAAGTGGCCGATGCTGCATACAGACAATCTGGTGTGATTAGAATGGATAACTTCGAGCATATGTTTGATGCCGCTAAAGCACTTGCTATGCAACATTGTGCGAAGGGAGATAGAGTTCTAATGGTTACAAATGGCGGGGGCTTAGGAGTCATGACAACTGATGCACTTGAGGATGCAGGATTGGCAATTCCATCACCTTCTCAAGAACTCACACAGATTTACAAAGCGCGTCTGCCAGCATATTGTGCAATTGGTAACCCTATTGACGTGGTCGGAGATGCAGATTCCTCGAGATATGATATTGTTTTTGAAGAAGCAATCAAGAGCGGAGAATATGACATGTTTGTTGTAGGTATGCTTCTTCAGACTCCAAGTCTTAGTATGGAGATTACCAATGTGATAGCAAACCACCAACGACAGTCAGGACTTCCCTTTGTAGTAGTGTCTATGGGCGGAGGATTCACAACTAAGGCAGGGGAGATAATGGAGCTGATGGGAGTACCAACATATGCCACAGGCGAGAAGGCAGCACTTGCGGTGAAAGCATTGGCGCAATATGGAGAGATAAAATATGGGAAGGAGTTCAACAAGACTCGTATCCCTGATAAACCATAAAAGGAACAAATAATGGTAGCAAATAGAGCAGAGGTCTGGAACGAATGAAAGAAGCGAAAAAAATCTTCAAGACTGCCCTCGAAGAGGGAAGAACGTTTGTGCTAGAGCACGAAGCAAAGGACATAATGAAAGCATATGGAATCCCAATCCCTCCATATGATACCGCAGTAACTGCAGATGAGGCTGTAGAGAAATCAAAAGCTATTGGTTTTCCAGTGGTTCTAAAGATTCTTTCTAAGGATGTACTACATAAATCCGATGCAGGTGGAGTCAAGATCAATCTCAAGAATGAAGATGAAGTTCGCAAAGCGTTCGATGCGATTATGGAGAATGCAAAGAAATATGGTAAGGAGAAAGGGATTGAGATAGACCTTAGTCGGGGTGTCTTCATTTCTGATTTCGCAGAGATGGGAACTGAGATCATCGTTGGTGTCACAAAAGACCCACAATTTGGTCACGCATTAATGGCAGGACTAGGTGGTATCTTTGTTGAGGTCCTAAAAGATGTATCATTCAGACTCATTCCTTTCAACGAGAATGATGCCAGAGAGATGTTGAAAGAACTAAAGGCATACAAGATCCTTGAAGGAATTCGGGGTGAACCTGAAAGAGATATTGATTCTCTAGTTGATGTCATGCTTGCAGTATCAAAAA
>JAEOUL010000305.1 GCA_016839345.1 Candidatus Thorarchaeota archaeon
AGAGGGGAGTGAAAAGCGAAGCAATCAGTCAAGATTTGCCGTATGATGCTCCATTGGTTGCTGGTTCAAGTGACTACATTCCCTTCATGGATAATGCGCGAGACTCATACTTTTACATCAATGGTCGCCAGTTTGGTGGTGCACCTATCAAAATTGACATCCGCATGGAAGTAACTGATGGACCAAATGCAGGTCCAATCCTAATGGATGCAATTCGAGGAACAAAGCTTGCTCTGAAAAGAGGCATTGCAGGGTCTTTGGAATCAATATCAGCATATGGTTTCAAGATGCCTCCGAATCCTACGACAATGTACAGAGCTGAAAGATGGGTTGAGGAGTTCCTGCTAGGAAAGAGAAAGAACTAGGAAGGAATATTCCAGTAGCAGATTATAGAAAATCTTCAACCTAGTCTAATCATAGTTCTTGATACATCAACCTATTTCCATGATTTCAAACCCATATACAGATGAGATTAGAAATGATTGTAGTAATCCATGATTTCATCAGAGTAATGTTGTATATAGACCACTTTCTATGACATCCTCGGCAAGATCTTGTGAGAATAGTATTAGATTATCGATGAGTCTATCTCTTTCAGATGGCATAACCACAAAAAATGTCACTGTGCTGTCGTGAACTACTATATTATCACGAATAGTCCAACTGCCAACCGCTTCCCACTCTTCAGGGACTAGATTGTCCGCGTAAATTATTGCCACCTTGACACCGCGTTCCGTAGCAACGGTCCGCAATATACTAGGACTCATCGACCCATTAAGCAACGCTTGACCTATTTCCAGAGTACCAATGCCCCATTTGTCAACACACACAATATCTGAAAGGTAGTTTATACAGCCTATGTCATTAATCATGACCGTTTCGCCGGTATAGAACCTATTCAGAAAGAGACCCATTTGATATTGTTGTTCATAGATGTTATTGGATGCAATGGGTGTCCAGCATAGAGCTAAAACTCCTCGTCCCACTAGCGGAGCTATGAACAGAATGACAAAGCCTAATCCATATAGGCGATTCCTTTCTAGACCAGTTCCTATTATTGGCATACGGATAGAAGTCAAATCCAATTCAGAGAGGAACTGGCGACCCTGAATTGAAATGATGATGACACCAAGTGCGACCAAGTAAGCTTCATACCTGAAGAACCATCCAATCCTGCCCAGCTGTAATTGCAGCAGACAAGAGGGGATATATATCAACCTCAGCACGTTGTTAATGTGCCAAAATCCAAGCTCTCGAGCGTTAGTCAACTTGACAGAGGCAATCAGGAGTGCGAGTAAGTGCGGAGACACTGCCAGAGCACCAATACCACGAACAAAAAAATAACGGAAGCCTTCATTCATGGCATCGACACTTTTTACAAGCAACGAGTTCGAAAGAATTAGCCAACCATTCTGTATGGATATAATACCATATAGAAGCCAAGGGAGAGCTGCTATAACAAGAATAGCTAGTGCGTGGACCCATCTTCTCCTCATCAAGAATAGGAAAATCACTGGCAAAGCTAGAAAAACGGTTTCAATACGAACTGCAGAAGCAAAGAATAGAGTAACCAACAAAGAGAGTAACTGCTTACTATTGCTTTCTTCATGTGAGAGTATTCTTGACGAGATAATCACAAACATCATGGAGAAAAGTATGTGAAGAGTGTGTTCCATTCCTGTGAAGACAAGACTGGGCAACGATGTGAAAAAGACAAACGATAATAGAACAACAGTGATGTATCTCGAACTCATATCCATGTGTTTGAGTAATGAATAGCATGTCACTACGGCTATTGATGCAATTATGATATTGAGTACCAATGGGATTGCATCAGAGATACCAACTAGAACGAATGTTGCTGAAAGAATAAGGTTCCAGATTAGTGAAGAAGAGCTTGAGCTGAACTCGTATCGAGTTATACCGAAGACAGAGTATTCGTTCAGGTTCCTAGAGATTGCCAGATGGATGTAGGGGTCATCAAGTGTATAGATCATCAAGCCAGAATTAATAGCCAGGATTGCAGCGAACACCACGACCACTGATATCCATAGACAGGAAAGTGCAATTATCACAGGAAAATGTTTAGCTACTACATTATAGACCTTTGACGCTTTCATGTTAAACTGCAACCCTGAAGTATGCATGAATCGACTAGTCCGTCAATATTTCTGAATCGGACTTGGATTCAGTTTTATTTCTTTTGTAGTCGAGACATAAGCCTACAATACTCAAGGGACTACTTTTTGACTATATAACCTAAATTGCAATTCTCCAGCTCTATCCATCATTCCTAACTATTTGTGATCTTTCAGATAGTCATTAAGTAGGGTCTTGAGCTGGTCAAGTTTACTAACGACAAGAAATTCTGTTTCTTCGCCAATCTCACTCAGGGTTTCATTGAAGGAGATTACAGATTGAAAATTTTGCATGAAACTATCTTTGGCAACCTTAGTACGCGCTGATGGATCGAACACAACGATTCTATTCTCAGGTTCGAAGTTCACAACGATGCTCCTTTTGAGGTACATCACTTTTTTACACTTTGGACATTGAACTCGATTTGCTTTGCCAGCTTTCAACGATTTGATTAGATCTCGGTCTTCAGATAGATCAATATGTTCCACAACATCTGCTTCATAGACTTTCTTGCATTTTGAGCATTTCACTTCTGCTATACTTTTGCTGGCCAAGGTTGTCACCTAAACAGAATAGAAGCTGCTAGGTTGCCTCTTAAGAATTCCGTAGCAGTCAATAATGGTCAGAATCTGAGTCTTCATTATCGTTACTCAAATCCACGGACCGTTGGTCATCAATCAACTCATCCTCAAGAATTTCTTGGAGCAAGTCAGATTCTTGTCCCTCTGTCTTTCTCTTGAATAGAATTCCAGTGATAATTGCAGTAAGGGCAATCGATGCTACGACAATGGGCATCGACTCAAAGAATCCTCCGCCCAAGGTCAGTCCGAAAAGGGCAATGATTGCTCCTGCGATTGTCACTGCAACCTTACCTGTAAAATAACTGAATATGAACTTGGCAGTATTGTATTTCGTAAGGCCAACATAGACAATCAAGGGATCATCCGGAACGGGTGAAGCTGCTGCAATGAATAATGCTAGTGAGCCCCATCTATCAACGCGTTGTTTTTCTGAATCTAGAGATTTCAATCGCTCTTCAGATAGAACTACTCTTGATCCTCTCACAACGTAGAAGTGTATCAGCTTTGCAAGTGTGGCAGTGACAGCTACGATAATTCCGATGAAAACTGCTTCTGCTATTCCGACAGGTCCAAAGATAGAGAATGTTAGTACTGCAGCTCCAGCGAGTACCATATTGCTTGGGCTTAGAAATGGAATCATATTAATCGCGAAGCAGATGATGAAGAGACCTAGATACCCTTGACTAATCATATCTGTGATTAATTGGAAAACATCCTGCATGTTAGAAACACCAATGCTACTACTTAATATGAAAGGTTCTAGACTAAACTGACACCTTTTCAATCACAACTCTTTGAACTCCATCAAGAACCTTGAGTGAGCCCTCTAGTTCTGATATGTCTGAACTGAGTTGTCCAGGGTTGAAGTAGCACTCATAGAAACATCTTGTTCCTCGGAGACATACACCCGTTGAAAATAGAAGATCAACGAGACCTGCCTTCTTGAATATTTGAGATAGTTTGGTCAAGAAGTCATTTGTGAGTTTACCAATTTCAAGACTCAGAAACAATACTTCATCACTCTCGAGAGGGAAGATCTTAATGAGTCGGTCCTTGTGAACCAGAACCATTAGACCTTGACCTGTGCCCATAGCATTTTTGAAGGCAGTTGGGAATTTAACGGTCTCACTTGCATCAAAAACTAGTACTTTACCGGCGGTTGCTCCTTCATAGGTTTCGTCTGACATCAGCATTTGTCTCCGTAGCGAAATCCTGCTGATGTAACTCCTCAAACTCGAATATAAGTGAATCTCTACTGTTTGGTCAGATGTGTGGCCCTTTTGTACTATTATCAAAAACACTACTCTGACCTGTCATGAGACTGACTGATGAAGAAAAACAGCCATTTCACAAGATGCGAGAGGTATCGGAATTGAGAACTCAGTTCCAATGCGAGTACAGATTACTTCTCAAACAGAGATTTGGACCATCACTATCTCAAGCTCGTGTCGCTGGAATAGAGTTGCATAAGCATATCTCTGTCCAACAGGATCAGCAATGTCTTGAGAAGAAAGAGAGTCGACTTCTACCATTACTAATATTCCTTGTAACTTTGATTGCTGGTATATTGTGGATTTTGGGGTGATTCGATGGATGATTTCTTCAGTATAATCATGATGCTTGTATTCATCATTGGAGTTCTGCTTCTTCTTGCATTAAATCCAAGAACAGGTTTTTCCTCATCTGGCTTGAAGCTGAAACGAGCGATTCCTGCACCTTGGACGCTTTCAGAGTTTCTCAAAATGAAGCCTAACCGATGGAAAGTCAATCAATGTTATTTCTTCTCTGAAGAGAACATTAGGTCATTAGGTCATAGATTTGTTGGAAGACTAGATGGAGCTGTACTTCACTATGAAGACGCACCGATATTGGATACAATAATTGAATACAAGTTTCCCTTGAAGCGTTTACCAAGAAAGCCAAGACTGGAAGATGTTTTTCAAGCAGGGCTTTATGCACTGTCACTTCTTGAGAGTGGTGTTTCATGTTCATCAACAAGGCTTGTAACAATTTATTGCTTACAAGATCGTGCAAAGAGATGTCTTGAAATGAAATCAGCTAGAGAGTGCTGGAGATGTACCAATGGCAAAACCTTCGTCACTCGATTCAAACCAAAGAGTGTATTGACTAATTTGAGAAAACTGGATGAAGTTTGGTATAAAGGAAGACAACCAAGACCTACACAGGAACAAAGTACCTGTAGAATTTGTCCATATCACGAAGGCAAATGCAATTACTCATTGGTATAACAATGATATCATAGTATACAGCAACACAGACCTTTTTACGTCACAGACGCAACTCATAGTTACTATGGTTCATTCATTGACAAGACTCTTGACGCATGTGATGACTGCTAAAAGAGACCTCAAGCGTGTTTACTACACAACTCGTAATCAAGACACGAAGTTTGACGCAAAAGAGCTTGTAGCTGCCACAATTACCCTACAGAAATTGCTCGAAGATCTCCTCACAAAACGTCGAACAATCCGTGTAGCAAAAAAAGTACTTGAGGATCGAAAAGCTGAGCTCAATCTCCGACGTTGGTCAACTGGTTTTCCAAGGCGAGCAAAAGACTTTCTTGAAAAGTCAAAAAAACTGGAGCAGCAACATCTACGCAAATACCAACAAGCACTCCTCGAATATATCAACG
>JAEOUL010000306.1 GCA_016839345.1 Candidatus Thorarchaeota archaeon
GTATAATCTTAATGACCGTGAAAACTATCTTCGAGAGAAATATTCTGATTACCTATGGCAAAGTGAATCACATGGAAGAATGATACAATCAGTTCCAGAAGACAGGATTGTATCAATTTTTGATCCTAGTGATTGTTTGACTCGTTTACGTAACTCGGTTGAAAATTCAGATTTGGAGCATGAATCTGTTTTATTGGCAAGTAGATTAGTAGAGGTAACTGGAATCGATTGGAGTAACATTGGAATCACGGGGTCTCAGCTTGTAGGGGTAGCGGGTAAAGAATCAGATATTGACTTGGTAGTCTACGGATTGTCTTCTTGGCGAAAGTTCTACTCGAAACTTCATACAAGTGTTGATAGTATACCTGAAATCAGGGGATATTCAGGACATACTCTCGAAGATCATGTAACATTTAGATGGGGAGCACTCACAGATTTACGTCCCTTTCATCTAGAAATTGAGAGAAGAAAGTTATTGCAGGGCTTGATTGGGGATTATCATTTTTTCATTAGATTGGTAAAGACTCCCTCTGATCTTGACTATGTCTATGGTGATTTATCCTACCAGATGATGGGTTATCGGAAAATATCTGGAGAAGTGCTGAGTAGTGATGATTCAATATTCACACCTTGTGAGTATCAGGTGGAATGTAGCAGTGTACCAGATATTGAGAAACTTGTCAGTTATCGAGGTAGATTCACGGAGCAAGTATCAAAAGGTGCCCAATTCGAAGCATTTGGGAGAGTTGAGTTAGTTACAAATCACAAAGAAGATAATCAGTATATGCAGCTTGTTCTTGGTGAACGTCCGGTTGATTATCTAATCCCCTTGAAATAACCATATGTTTTGCTTTCACAGATTGTTCATGTTTACATCAGTTCACATTATATCTTTGTGAATGGCGCCAATATTGTGAATCCTCTGAGAGAAACGGACATCTTATCGCTTTAGGAACAGAACGGAGATACGATATAGGCTATGATACCTGTGAATAAACACACCCCTTCGTTTCCAGTGGAAATGGGAAAGAAGAGATATGAAATGGTCACATATTCATTCACAAGAATCATAGATTAGTGAATAGTGAAAAGGCTGGAGAATTCCTTTCAATCGGCAAAAAGAGGGCTCATAATGCTTTTTTCTGGTCAAATGGATTGCACAGGACGTCAGCACAGCAAATACGAAGCGGACGAGTTCTATATGTGTACAGACGTACTATGTCGCTCTTATCTTGATATAGATAATTCACATACTCACACTTATTTGCAGTATGGTTATAGTTGATTGTGAACAGTTAGTTGAATAGGAGATGTACTGTTTGACAGAAGACCGGACCAATTATGTGTATGAGTTCACCTATAGCTCAGCTCCTGGTCTGCGTGAGATCTTTCAGTGCAAGTATGTCAAACCGGATGAGGCTCTTAACAGGTTCAAAAAAATACTCGCTTTGACCGAATCGCCTTTTGATTTCAAGATAGTTGTGTCAGATGAAACAATGGGAGAAGAATCCAGTTTTCAGGTCAAAGGTGGAAGTATTGAGGAAATGTTTGTCAAGTTCAAGGTCTTCTTAGAAACAAGTACTGGTTATGTCTTTAAGCCAATCAGTGAGGAAATCGCAGAAGTTGGTTTAGAAGATACTAGATTTGAGTCAATGAGTAACTATGACAAGATGCAAGTAATAATCTATGCATCCTTTAAACATGGAAAGTTCTCCTCACTTGATGTTACTGAAATCTATCAGGACTCTTTCAATGAAGACTTGCCAAAGAGTACAGCATCTACATACTTGGCAAGAATGTGGAACAATGGTAAGGGTCACTTAGAACGTTATGGGAATCGTTCTGGTTATACATATCGACTTCGAACTGAAATTGCAGCAGTCCAGAAGGAAACTGAAAGAGCTGAGGAAATTTTAGCTGCTATACAGATGCGAGTTCGAGAATGACTGCAGATTACTCCCCATTATTTTATTATGATATATCAAATGTTTTCTCATCCATCTTGATATCAAGTTTTTCTAGTTCTTTCAGGATGGGTTCATAGATTTCGGGAATGATGGGTCTGTGAACTCCAGTCAGTTTGATTTCTCCATCCAGAATCATCTTGCTTGCTATAGCGACTGGCAGAGCTACAGTCCTTGACATTGAGCTGTCCCCATTTGGGATACCATAATCAATGAGAGTTGAAGTAACCTTCTGTTTCTTGTCTGGATATTGTATTAGGAATTCGTGCTGCATGACTATCATATCACGTTCTCCAGATGCGTATTGCAGCTTTTCTTCAAAGAGATTGCAGAGTGCATCTAGGATTGTATTAGTTCCTGAAGGAATCTGCTTCTCCTCAAACAAGCCTAGCCATTCTAGTCGTTTGATAATTGAATTGTCAGGCTCAATACCGCAAGTCTTAGCTACAGCAGACTTTACATCTAATTCAGTGGAAGATGTCAACTCTCGCATGAGACCCGCATAGGTCATTCCATCAAAGGATCGTTCTTCTATATTCAGAAGTCCGAGATCAGCAATCTTGTCTAGTGTACCACACCAGCCAACATTTCTGAATGTCCCACGAAGCATGGTTTTCGTTTCTTGAATATTGTAGATGTCAATGTAGGAGAGACTATCACGATTTGGATATACTTCAAATGTACCCATACCAGGGACTTCCATAAGTTCACAATTCTCGAATAGTTCAGAACCAGAAATTTTGACCTCTTTTCCATCGCGGAGGAATTGTGCATCATTACGACCAGCCAGAAGGACTCCTCGTGGACTCCACGATAGCTTGTATCCGTATGGATTGTTATTCGCATCAGGAGCCGGTAACCCACCTGTGAATGAGGTGAAGCTCATAATCTTTCCATTGTTATTATGAGCATTATCAATGATTTTCATCGCACTCATGTGGTCGATACCTGGATCAACTCCACATTCGTTCAGAAGAAGTATGCCTACTTCCTTTGCATCGTCATCTAGAGCTTTCATTTCATCAGAAATGTAAGATGTTGTACAAAAGTGGGTCTTATGTTTGATTGCAACTTTAGCTGCCTTGACATGATATGTGTAGGGTAGTAATGAGCAGACAAGGTCAGCCTTTTTGGTGAGATTTTCTAGGAGTTCATCATCTTCTGCAATGTTGAAAGCTACTGCCTCCGCATTCTTGCATCCCTCGATCAAGCGTTCAGCTTTACTCTTTGTACGACTAGCAACAATGACATGGAAATTATTGTCTGATAGATATTGGATGTACGGGCGGGCTACTAAACCTGCACCAAGACACACTATTTTCTTCATTTGTAGTCTTCCTATTGGATATATTGTATGAGATATTGATAGTTCTCTGTTAGTTTTCCCTGGTATACGATTATGGCATCTTTGAGCTCCCTAGGTAATTTGAGCTCAGAGAAATGAACAGTGAAATCTGCATTTGCTAGAGCAGGGACGAAATCAAGAAGTGTTTTACTGAATGATGTTGATGACTCGCGTGGAAGTTCAGATGGCAGATTGTCAACTGCCATCACGACTGGGCCTTCGCCTGTGACACCTAGCTCGGCTCGATCCTCATCCACTAGGTAAGTAAATGCAGGTTTGTTTGGTTTTGTACATTCTAGAGTAAACTCGATTGCACCTTTCACATCGCAAGATATGTCTCCTACAATCTGAAGTCTTCGAGATTCTTGTTTCCAATGATTTTGAATAAATTCCTTAGTCACAAGGCGAGGATA
>JAEOUL010000307.1 GCA_016839345.1 Candidatus Thorarchaeota archaeon
TCAGGTCGGATATACTGATTCCAGAGGACAGATTGTTTTTGAAGTTGACCCACGTGAAATATCGTCTTCACTCAATGTGACAGTGACGAAGCACAATCATAAGCCCTATTTGGGAGAGATGCTTGTAGCAAAGAGTCAACTTGCCGAAATATCTGTTTCCCCTGGTTCGGACTTTAGACACAAATATATCAGCGTGTCTGGATTCAGCGTACGGTATGATGTCCATCTCTATATCGATGGTCATGAATATCCAGAGAGCATAAGTTCCGGATCCGAGGTTGAGATAACTGTCCCTGACGGTCCATACGGCTATGTGAATGTCTGGGCTGTACAAGAAGAAGAATCTCTTATCGCAACAACCTGCTGCTTAAGACTGTCATCTGACAAGAATCCAGATCCCTATATCTATTCATATGCAGATACAAGCACGTGGGATATCGTAGGAGAGGATTTGGTCTGGGACAATCCATGTATCACAATATATGATGGGACAACTCCTGTACACAGGGTAACTCAGAACAGTAACTATACTGTCAATGTCACTGTATATAATAGAGGGAGCGGAGATGCTGAACGATGCAAGGTGACATTACGTTATGCACCCTTTGTTGGAGGTGTCACATGGGATATCTTGGGTACAGAAGAAGTTACGGTGCCTCTCTTTCAATCACGTAATGTTTCCTTTACATGGAAGCCGCGTCTTGCAAACACAGCTTGCCTGAAAGTAGAGCTCGATGTAAACAATGAGAAAGAAGAAGACAAGATCAACAATGAGGGATACGAATGTTGGAGTGTTCTTCCTATATGTAGGAAAAGAGTAAAAGATTTCGATGTAGTGAATCCAACAGAAGAGCCCGAGTATGTATTTATCAATGTGAAACAAGTGGGACACGAAGATGACATTTGGAGTGCTGCTGTAGAAGATTATACCTCTCAGCCAATAGATGGTGGTGATAGCAATCAAGCTTCAGTGGAGATTAATCCGAGTCACAGGATTGATTCAGAAGAATCAAGACTCTTTACTGCAGAGATCTATATCGAAGCTGAATTGATTGGAGGAGTGGTCTTCGAAGGAATATGTGAGCCACCCTTTCCATGGCCATTTTTCCTTATGCTCTTTCTAATAGTCTTAATGATTGCGTTGGTATTCCATTACTCTAGGAAGTGAGTTTCGGCTCATGTCCACTCGAACATAGCAGTTTGACAGATGAATATTTAAGGAACCTTACATGCACCCTACAATTAATCGCGCTACTAGGAGGAATATTAAAATTGACTACAGATGAGAAACTTGACAGAATCATCAAAATATTCATACTCCTTATCTTGATGTTCGTTCTGATTTTCTGCCTTCTTCTTCTCATGGACTGGTTACTCGGAGATTTCGGGTGGGACTACATTCCAGGAGTCGGAAAGGGGAGCGGAGATCAGGCATTCATCTCTGATTTCTTTGGAATATCTTGATCTGCCCTGAATCCGGATTAATTCATCTACCAATGGTTGGAACCTCATAACAGAGCTGAAATACCAAATGACAAAATTCGTTGGAAGAGGTTAGTGTTATAATCTTCTACAGTTTTAATAGTAGATTCTCCAAGTAAGGTTGCAGGAAGCTAAGATTGTCATTCTCTATGAGTGAGCGAAGCTGGGAGATGATCTCCCTTAGAAGTGCTTCATCGTCTTTCATTATGGCAAGTCTTGCTTTCAACAACAATACTTGTCCTTTGATACCAGGTAGATCCTCAGAATTCGCCTTTTCCTCCATGATTGCTAATGAAGGAAATACTCCTTCTCCTGTGTCACACGAATATACATCACACTTTGCGAGATGATGTAGAAATACAATTTGAGAAGTATATGACCAGTTATACGTCTCATAGATACTCAGTGCTTGTTCGATACTACTTGCCGCGAGTGAAAAATCACCACGTTCAAATTCCAAGACGCCCGTAACAAAATGAAGCCATGCAAGCTGACCTTCGTCTCCCGATTTCAGGACTGATTCCCTTGTAGTGTCAAGTATGATTTCTGCCTCAGGCAGTTTCTTCAGGAGGATGAGTGACCATATTTGGATGAGTGCACTGCGATTAAGCATGTAAGGTCTGCCCTTCAATTGTACATCAGCCATGCGAGCCCATTCTAAACCTGATTCTGGCTCACCAATTACATTGTACAAGAGAGAAAGGAAATTAGCTTCATTTCCATATTCCAAGCCTGCTCTCTCTCGAATAGAAACAGCTTGCAAGTAACGTTTGATTGCACTATCGAAATCGCCTCGTACTGCATCTAACAAACCCAGTCTTCTGATGATATCAGCAAAGTTCGCGGGAATTCCCAATGATGCGTCAACAAGCTCATATGCTTGTTCCAGTAACTTTCTTGATTCCGTGTTTCTCAAGAGACCAGCTTTTCGTATTAGAAGGTGTGCAACTCTAAGCTGGTCATCAAACTTTTCAGCTATCTCCAGTCCCTCATCGATACAGCGCATTCGACCCTCTGGGTCACCATCATGATGAGCTTGTATTGACAGGTAATCACACAATATTGTTTCATAGAAACCGAAGTCAGGATTGCTATCAATGAGTTCATGTATCCTTTCCATGTTTGATGAATCGTACATAGTTGTTGGATAGTTTCTCATGTCAGCCTCGAATTTCATGAAGTGCATTTCGAGTGCAATCCAGTCTTCAGGGTCTGTTGCAATGATAGCATCGGCTATTTCATGAACTTTCTTCACATCTTCATAGGATTCCATAAATGATGAGGATATGAATAAATTCGGCCCAAGAATTTGATGCTCTCCATATTTCTCTCGAATCATATCAATGAGTGGGTAATCTATTGCCAGGATGGCATGATGTAAAGCAAAATAAACAACCATAATTGGGCTGTCGTTGTTGAGAACTAGCTCACCCAGTTTCTGCACAAAGTCATAGTAGTCAGCTGCCTCAATCATAATACGCTCTAATACATTCTTTGTCTCTTCATCGATGAATGGGAAGTACGTCGTTATCGTACCGATTGGATCCATCGTGTTGCTCCCTCAGTATCTGAATCCCTGGTGTGAAGTATCGATAATCGTATGCATTGGATAGAGAAAAATCTTGTTCAAGATAGCGTGCATGTGAACCAAATCAGCTTGATTTCCTTCTGTTCAGAATAGTACCTCCAACAAGAAGGACTGTGATAACACCAATCTCATTAAAATGAAAGACTGGATTAGAAAACAACAACTAGATTTGCATTATTTGAAGAGACATTAACACAACGCCATTATCTCTTTCTAATCAAGATAACAATGACATATACGGCAATACCAGTCCCGCCAATAGCAACA
This sequence comes from Candidatus Thorarchaeota archaeon, assembly GCA_016839345.1. The sequence continues at coordinate 3,338 of JAEOUL010000307.1, forward strand.
ATTGTAGTAGGGATGGCAAGATCTGGTTCTGGAACCAGAATTATACCAAACCTGGGATGGTCCCAGAAATCAAGATTTGCTGAAAGGTCTACAAAGTCGTCAACCTCATAATGTGTTAACTTGAACGGGCCAGCTGTAACGTAAGGGTCTGTAGTATTCCAGAACACATCGTCCCATAAATTCCATTCTCCGTAGTCTAGGTTCTCGTAGATGTGCTTTGGAATTATGTAATTGTATGCAAAGTGGGAGAAGTGCCAGTAGGATTCTGATTCGAACTCAATCACAGCTCTGTAATTTGACGGGGCATATGCTGCTACAAGCTTTGTCAAACACTCTCCAGCAGGATTACCGTAGGCTGCACTCTCAAAGGCATAGTTTAGTGAATAGACTACATCCTCTGCCGTGAGAGGTGAACCATCAGTCCAATTGGCATTTGTGACAATGTCGATAGTGAATCTAGTATGGTCACGCGGGACAGAAGAGTTGTCAGTATGAGTTTCTCTTTTCATGTCTTTAGCGAGATAGGGAACAGGACTAAGGTCAGGTCCCTTTAGGTAGAGGCTGGGCCAAAGTTGTGCCATAATTTGTGATGCTACATCATTGGCAGCAAGGTAGATGTTGAAAGTATCTGGGGCGCTGCTTACAGCAATTGTTACTGTACCACCAGATCCATTAATCCTCCGTATATTTCTCATAGTCCATGGATTTCCTATTCCAAGAAGTGGATCTATAATATGACCTGTGAATGTATCATTTCTAAAGGCCTGTGTGTAGACGTTTTCATATACAACAACCATTGGGACATTCTCATGTAGAATCCTTTGCATGGCTGCCGCTGCTTCGTAGACTTCTTGATAATCGGCACCTTGGAGAAGCTGATTTCGCCAAGAATCATATGTTGCATTTCTGAAGTTACATGGATTTGCAAATGGAACATCAGCTAGTTCGCCCCAGAAAAGGTAACCGAGCCAGTCGACATCAGTATTGGGAAAGTTGTAAGCATAGTAGGCCATATCAAAGTCCTCATTGTTGTCTATCCATTCTGTCAGATTATCAAGATGGTACCATATCGGACCTACAGTAGCATCGATGTTTAGAGCAGTTAAGGCATCGACCGCTGCTTGAGCTACGTAGGCACCAACCAGTGAAACTAGTGGAGTCATATTTGTGCATTGAATGCTGACATCGAAAGGCGAACCATCAGGTGCTAGTCTATAACCAGTTATTGTGTCAATGTTGAAACCAGCTTCATCTAGAATTTCAGCTCCGGTTTCAACCTGAGCTGTGTAGTAATGGTATGGTAGTTCCTCTTCTATACACCAACCATTTGCGTAAGGCACCACTGAGTCATGTTCTTGGGATTCAATTCCAAGAGGTAAAAGGTCTGATGTGACCTGTGTCTTGTTAAAAGCATATGAAAAAGCTCTCCGAAATGCACTGATGTTAAACGGATACTTGTTGCAGTTGATTGTAATGTGACCATACCCATTCCTAACAGTATTGACGAGAGAAATATCCTCTTCAATCTCAAACATTGGGACGTCGGGAGGAAGGATATAGCTGCTTAAAATTTCAGTGGAACCAACTTGGAGACTAAGAAGTCTAGAAACATAATCTTCATTGATGTTGTAGATCACCCTATCCACATACGGACCAACTTTGAGTTCATCCGGTGTTGAGGGAAGTTCCATGGCGAGTGCTGGAGATATAACCATGAATAGAAACACCACTACCAAAATAGTACCGAAAAGTCGTCGTTTACAGACTTTTCCCATCTTCCTACACCCGCCTGAACAAATGTGGCAATAGATATTGACGTACTTCTATATAAAACCCAGACCAACTTGAAAAAGAAGTGTGCGCCAGCAAGATATGGTCCGTTTAAAGTAATGGGGAGTCAGTCACGGAATCCTTATTTCA
>JAEOUL010000049.1 GCA_016839345.1 Candidatus Thorarchaeota archaeon
AGTGATGTTGTTCTTTCCTTTTGTTCAATGGTGAGTTCAACACTTCCACATCCTCGGCACACATATGCTGAGATCCTTGGATCCTTCTTCCCGTTAGTTTCAAACCGGATGACTTCATCACTCATCACCAGTCGCCCTTTGTCGAAGGTTTGACCTCCGCATTTCGAACACGTTCTCTTCGTCATCTTATTCCCCATGTCGTATGAAACTCAATTTCATGAATTTGTTTCGGTAATTCTATCTATTCATTCACCGCCAATTTAATTAAATCATGAATTAGAAATAATTCATCATCTTGCCCTACTGATTCTTCTGTAGTCAGCCTTAATGATACATAGATCCTTCTCCTCATGCCATTGCTCCAACCGTCTATCAAGACTCGCATGCATACTAGCATTGCCAATCTCTCTCTTGCATGAGGCACAGCTCCACTCCTCAAAGACTGCATCCTCTTCAGCAAGTTCGACTACAGCGATATTCGATGGCGGGGCAAATTCTATGACCGCCACTACACCCTCTGTGAATGTCTTGATGAATCTCCGTCTGCCACAGGTTCCACAATACATGGTTTCTCATCCTCTTGGTCTAGGTAGGGACTGCCACTTTCTCTTCTTTGATTCCTGACCAAGTCTTTTGAACACCTATGAGGTCAGAATCATCAATAGTGTCTATCCTAAGCTAGATGAGGTTAGGAGTTGCGAAAAGTATTGTAGATGGAAAAGATTGACATTTATGTATTTGATTTATTTACTAATTACGTCAATTGAGGGATTAGCATGCCAATCTTGTTTGAATTGTGGGCGTTCATCTCAGTATTTGGAAATGGAAGAAATGATGAGTTAAGATCAACGATGCACTGTGGATACTTCGAGTTAATCCATGTCACTACGAAAGCCATCCATCATTAACTCTGTGATAATGAAAGAATTACCATCATCAAAAATGGATTTTCTGACATGAGTGTTTAGATATCTATATTTTCCATATCTCTAGAGCCTTATCTGCGAGTTCATTTGCACGCGCTTCGATTTCCTGTTTCCCCCATCTATCAAGAGATGATAGACTTCTATTGATCTGCAAGCCACTATCTCGAAAACCTCCTGCTGTATCTCTTTTTTCAGAGAAGCTCTTGTTTGAATATTCCGGGTTATATCCAGTTAAGGTGAGATTTCCAAGGGTATGGAGATACTTGCTATATATCAATTCCCAGTTTTCACCAAGGGCTAGCTTCCAATCAGGTGTAAGGGTCTGCGGCATGATATGCTCAATTTCAAGATTCCCCAGAGGCTCTGTTTCTCGATTTTCAAACCTTTCTATCTCCCGCAGAATATATCGAAGAATACGATTTCCATACAGATTTCGTTCAAGAAGGCATCTTCGAAAAGAGTCATTATCAGGTATTTGGCGTGAACCGCTCTCATTGATGAGTTTTTCCCGAAGAGACTCCACTATATCGTCAAGGTTCAGCGACTGAAAGATTGTAGGGAAGTAACGATTCAATACATTTGTGGGAATTCCACAGACTGCACGCCTAACCACAAGTGTTTCTATGAGCTTCAAACATTTGCAGAAATCATGTGCAGAAATCAGTTCTTGATCATAGCTTCGATACAAATTAAGCAGCAATGGATAAGAGGTGGTCAGTCGAAGTACATTTAGTTTTCTGATATGGGTTCTTATTTCTTGGTTTGTTTCGCTTTTTGGACCTAGCAGTTTGTAGTAATACCTTGAATAGACTCTAAGGGCATTCATTGTTTCGATTGTATTTTCTTCTCTTAAGGATTCATCCAAGATGTTACCGGAAGTTTCAGTGCGGAAAGTAGCGTATATTCTATTTATATTGGGCAAATTACCATTTATTGCCAAATAATGTCTGAAAAAATCTTCAAGTTTGTCACCAAGCTCATTCTGTAGAGGTAACCAGAGATTAGTGTAAATAGAGAGCTGATTCTCCTCTTTGATCCCCATGAACAGATAATTACGAATTAAGTCTGCCTGAGTAAGAGGTGTTCCTGTGGCATTCAAGCTCTCGAATATCAGATATGGATCGTCTCCTCTCTCGAGTCTGATGTCGACAATGGAAAATTTGGTGAGTAAGCTGGTTTTCATCTTTTCAAGCTCCATCAGGTTTTCGAATTGGTCAAGTCTATCTTTGATAGCCAAGAAAGCTTTTGACAATCGGTCTGATTCAGACGCTGTATCAGCTGTACTATCAACTATTGAATAATACACATCTCTATCCGTTCTTGTAGGTACGATTTTGTGCTTTTCATTTCTGGCATATGGATTTGTGAGATACAGGTCATTAATTTGCTTTACACTTTCATTATCAGCATCTATTTCGTGAATTCGGTTTCTGATAGCTGCTAATAGAATTCCGATGGTCGTAAGTCTCTGTTGCCCATCAATTATCGTGTATTTTGAGCTGGTTGAAGCTGATGTCGGAATTGGCATTGTAACAAATGAGCCAAAGAAATGGTTTGGCTGTTCGTTATCACAAACCGCCAACAGATCATTCAACAATTGTTCTATATTCTTTCTCTCCCAAGAGTATGTACGCTGGAATAGAGGTACAATGAATTGTTTAGTTCCTTCTAAAAACTCTCTGAGAGTAGTATCATTAGCTTTCATCTCCACCACTACCACAAGCTATCAATCTTCAGATAATTAACCTTATTGAGATTAAATACAGCGAAAATCACTACTCTGAAGTGTTCGGTGGAGAACTTCATAAAACAAGTACTTAGATTTCATGAATAGTCATACATTGTTTAGGGAAGTCTGAGGATAACGCGAATGACACTGGACTGCTCATACTCTACATCCTTTCCAGTATGCATCATTCTGTTACAAAACACTTGCAGCCCAGTTGTTGTTGTAAGGTGAGAACCTGTGATTTCTCATACAGGGAGATACTATAAGAGTCGAGAGTTTTGGTCAATTATTCAAGGAGTTACGTAGGCTGATAAAGTCATGTAGATGTGTACGTGGTAAATATGACAGAACACCAGGATGTATATGGTGTCTTCCATCTGAAGGAACACAAATGGATATTCTTCAGGGATGAGCAAGAAGCCATAGATTTCGTGAGTGATGATGAAAACATCGTTGGACCACACAGATTTCCTTTTGATGCGGCTCTGAATCAGCTCTCCAAGGATCACCTTGTTGTATCGTGTGTTCCTCAGGTACTGGAAGAAGAGTTCATTGAAATTCTGAATGATGAGGATTTGGACCCACTTTTCTTTCTGTCAGAGGAACTTGATAAAAGAATAGAGCCTAGCGAGGGATATTTTGAGGAAACAGACGAAGCACTGTATTGGCTACGATCATGTTGTATTTACATTCTACAGGAATTAGAGAGATATGCAGCAGAGCGGGATGGAGTCTTGGAGGACTTTGACTATTATGACGGATTTCTGAGCCGCCTTGAGACATTGATTGATGATTACCTTGGCGATATAGAGGATTTTGAACGA
>JAEOUL010000050.1 GCA_016839345.1 Candidatus Thorarchaeota archaeon
ACTTGTATTTAATTTCCTAAATGGACTTATTATGATCAGAGAACGGAAAAAGGTCACAGTAGATAATCTTGCCGTCTTAGGTCTATTCGTTTCATTATATGTTGCATATTTCCTATACAACATTATGAAACCAGCAACTGGAACTGTTGATCTCATATCCCTAACAATAGACATTGGAATATCTGTATTCTTTATCCTCTATGCAATGAGTTCAGTTGGTTTAACTCTAGCTAGTCGTGCTCATCTTGAAACAAGATGGAAGATTTCTAGTGAACTCGCTGTAACAATGACATTCTTCCTCGCATCAGGATATCTAATTGTGCAGGCTCTGTTTGACGTCATTTCTGTAGGATTGATTGGAGAACGTATTCCAGATGTCATTAAGCTGTTTGTCTTCCCATTCGTTGCGTTAGTAATGGAGCTTCTCTTTATCCGAAGAGCTGGTAAAGAAGTGAAACCCACTGTAGTTCCGGACTTCACGCAAGAAGAAGAAGGCGAAGAAAAACCTGAAACGACTCCAGAAGAACCAGAAGTTGAACCTGAAGAGGAAATGGTAGAGGAAGAACCAACATACACTGATGAAATGGAAGAAGAGGAAACCACTGAGTTTGAAGATGAAGAAGGTTTTGATGATGAGGAACCTTCTGAAGAAGACTCTGAGTGGGATGAGTAGGAGTTTTTTACTCCTACTTCCTTTTCTAGTTTATAGGTCAAGATTTTTAACCCAAATCAGTAACGATGAGTAAAGCGGGTTAATTTCAACTGACCCTAAAAATTGGAGATACAAAAATGGCACAATACGAATGCATCGTTTGTGGATGGATCTATGACGAAGAAAAGGGAGACCCTGATAGCGGCATTGCTGCAGGCACTAAGTTTGCAGATCTCCCTGACGACTGGGTTTGTCCCATGTGCGGAGCAGCTAAGGAAGACTTCGAGTTAATTGAGTAATCCTAGGCTTGAGAGAGCCTCCACGCGAGGCTCCTCGTCATTCTCTTTTTGCTATAGAGTATACTATTATTAGAAATTCATTCGTTCCATGCTTCGCTTATGTCCTTTACACCAATTGAACTATACATTGCTGCACACAAAGCATCACTTTTGGGATCAGTTGGAAATGATGTCCCCAATCCGTTGAGAACATATCCATATCCCAATTCATATTCTGGGTCAGCAAATCCAAATGAACCGCCTGTTCCTGGCATTCCATATGCACTTGGAGAACCAAAGGGATCCTTCTGAAAAGGTCTTGAAAATCCAAGCGAATAACATGTATCTATTTTCAAAGCCACATCTCGATATCCTTTCGTTGGTTTTGTAGGGGGTGCCCTTAGCTCATCAAGTGTTTCTTTTCGTATACCGAGTTCGTTTCCACCTGAAGCAAAAACACCATATACATGAGCTATTGCACGAGCTGAACCCACACCACCTCCGGAAGGAACCTCATAATTACGGGTATAGATACGATTCTCATCCAGACAGAACTCTGTTCCTACCAAGGCACGACGAATTGTAGAACCGGGATACATTGCTGCAAGAATAAAAGAAACTGGTGCAGAACGCATTGCGGAAAGACCAAATTTTGGAGACCTGTGAACAGCAAGCCTATCATTTGGAATATCTTCTGGAAGGCGAATATAGAAATCAAGACCGAGTGGAGTTGCGAGTTCTTCTTGGAAATATTGTCCTAGACTTCGACCCTTTGGATCTATATGGCGTAAAAGTTCACTCTGGTAGAATCCTAGAGTTAGACCATGATATCCATGTCGCGTTCCTGGCGCCCATTCAGGTTTCTTTTTTGCCAAGACTACTGCTAAACGGTCTAAATCAGCTATGATTTCTTTATCACCCAGTTCATCAAATGCGATGAGTCCAGCTTGATGTGCGAATAATTGACGGATAGTGATCTTTTCCTTATCTTCTTGTGCAAACTCAGGCCAATATTTTGAAACGGGATCGTCAAATTCGTACAGCCCCTGTGAATGCGCAAGAGCCATCGCAAGGGCTGACAAGCCTTTAGTAGTTGACCATACGAGGACCATGGTATCTTCATTCCAAGGTTCTCCAGTTGATTCATTCCTGATACCACCCCAGAGATCTACTACCTTCTCTCCTTTGTAGTAGATACAACATGCTGCTCCGAGTTCACTACGATATTCAAAGTTCTCTACAAAGGTCTCACGTACAAGCTCAAAACCAGGTTTGACAAACCCTGACACTGCTATATTCCCAGAAATCTTGTTTCACCCCATTTGCAATCTCTCAAAAAGGAACTAAATCTATTATTTGCATCACTTGATTATATTCTTTTGTTTGCAATCATCATACATATAACTTCTCTATCACTTAATGTCCATGCATTCATTTTACTAGGAGAATTTCTTCTATGGTTGAACAAAGGAAAGAATCAGGTCCTGAAACTGAAGAATCCAAGAATGGAGTATCATTCGAGGAAATAAGTCGTGGATCATATCGACCAGTAGAACTTCTTGATAACCTTGCTCCAAAACATCGAATCTATGGAATGATTGAGGTTGATGTAACAGGAGCCCGAAAGTACATCTCTGATCACGAAGAGAAAACTGGAGAGAAATTATCCTTTACTGGCTGGGTGATTAAGTGTGTTGCTCAGGCTGTCAGTGAACATAAAGAAATCCAAGCAATGAAGAAAGGTAAGAAGAAACTGATTGTCTTTGATGATGTAGATGTAGGAATGATTATTGAGCGACAAGTGGGAACTAAAAGATTTGCGACTTCATATTGCGTGAGGAAAGCTAATGAAAAAAGCTTCAGACAGATTCATGATGAGATTCGTAAAGCTCAGAAGGGCGAAACCAGCGAAGAAAACAAGAAATCCGAAAGATCATCTACTGCTATGAAATTATTTTCTCGCATGCCAAACTTCGTTAGAAGACTGTACTGGAGAAAGATTCGAAATGACGCATTCTTGAGAAAACGATTGATGGGAACCGTAGCTGTCACAGCAGTAGGAATGTTCGGAAAAGGTGGAGGATGGGCAATCCCGATAGGCGTACATTCTCTTGTCTTTGCCTTAGGAGGCATCTCGATAAGGCCGAGAGATTATACAAACCCCTCAGAGTTAAGTGAATTCCTTAATGTAACTGCAATGTTTGATGAGGAGGTCTCTCTCGGAGCTCCAGCAACACGATTCAGTGCAAGATTGGTTGAATTAATGGAAACAGGTTTTGGTCTTGAATAAAAGAAACGGCACGTAATCCTTTTCTGATTGGTTAACTTTCTCAAAGATACCTTTCGTACATACGGGGTCAATAGCTATGGTCACTAAGAAAGTCTTCATCGTACCTCACACACACTGGGATAGAGAATGGTATCTTCCATTTCAGAAGTTTAGATACTCGCTTGTTCAGCTGATTGATGAACTTCTCAAGATCCTTGATGAACAAGACTTTGTTTTCATGTTGGATGGACAAACGATTGTACTTGAAGATTACAAGGAAATTCGTCCGAAGAAGCATGAAAAATTGCTTCAACGAATTCGTGAGGGGAAGATTTCAGTAGGTCCATGGTACCTACTTCCAGACGAATGGTTGGTTGGTGGAGAGAGCCTTATTCGAAACCTCGAGATTAGTCATGATTACGCAGTGGAATATGAGTTACCACTCATGGACATTGCATATCTTCCTGACCAATTTGGTCACACCAGCGGAATACCTCAATTACTAGGAGACCTGACCAATCTAAGAACTACTGTCCTCTGGCGTGGTATTCCACACACCCTTACATCTGTTCCATTTATTTGGAAATCCCATGAAAATTCTGAATCCTCCATCCAGGGAGTCTATCTTCCATTTGGATATGGCAATGCAACAATGCTGCCTGCTAATTACGAAGAATTTGTAGATGCAGTCAATGAAAAAGTGAACGAACTCAGACCATTTTCTCCATTCCCAATTTTCCTACTGATGAATGGTTCAGACCATCTCTTTCCACAGCCATTTACAAAGCAATTCGCGAAGAGATTATCGACTGATGAACTTGATGTCAGGGTCTCGTCACTGAAAGATTTCGTAGGGACTCTTCATGATGCTATTAAGAAAAATAATTACAACCCACAGACACTCGTCGGAGAATTTCGATCATCAGCTAGAGCGAATCTTCTTCAAGATACATATTCTGCAAGAATGTGGATTAA
>JAEOUL010000308.1 GCA_016839345.1 Candidatus Thorarchaeota archaeon
GTCGAATCCAACACTCTCACGAAGGAACAGAAAGACATTGCAGAACAGATAAAGAATCTCAAGAATAAGAGCCTCATCCAGCAAAAATGCCCAATTAAGAGAAGTTCCTCTCTTTATACCAAATCAAATCAATAATTTTGATAAACCAAAGTCTTATTCTCGAAATGCTTTCTGTGGGATGCAGAGAATTGATGTAAGACAAAACCTCTCAAATAATCGACGATTTAAGTTGAAGGATTTATTTCAATTAGACTAGAAAATAGCGAGGGGGCTCGAAATGAGATCCCCTCAAAGTATGTGGATTACTCGATTAATTCAAAATCTTCTTTTGAAGCACCACACATCGGGCATACCCAATCGTCGGGCAAATCAGCGAACTTCGTGCCAGCGGCAATACCACTGTCAGGATCGCCTTCGTCTTCATTATAAACCCAGCCGCATACCATACACTCGTATTTAGCCATGTTAGTGTCTCCGGTTTTTTCCTATCTTATACGGATTAAATATCCGCTCGAAGGTCTTAGCCGTAGTGGATAAAAGGCTTCGGATTGAAGGCAACAATGAAGTAACAGTGGTAAGTTTCACTCACTCTGATTAACTTCATCCTCAAATTCTGACTCTTCGTCAGCTAGTTCCTGGAAGTCTTCTGCATCTTCATCCTCTATTGTGAGTAGAGTATCATCCTCCTCGACTAGCTCATCAAGAGCAGTAGGTTCTTCCTCTGAAACAAGTATCTCCTCCTCATCCTCATAGAGTCCTGGTGGTTCTATTGGTGTTTCTTCTATTTCCAAGACCTTCCTTGATTTTCTAATGAAGTTGAGTTCCATAATCAAGGCAACAAATGGAAACACGAGGAGTTTTACGATGTCACCAGCAGCTCCAGCAAGTGCCATAAATCCAACATCAGTGAAGATATTTGTAAACAGCATGTCAACGAACATGAACCCTGTTGCTAGGAAGTAGGTAAATGTTGCAGCAAACTCCTTGCTTAGTTTCCACCTTGTGTCTAGCTCTGCACGACTTGCCAATGTCCGTCCTACGCTACTCATTGTGAAAAGAATGAAGAACACTGTGATTCCGATACTCACAAAGTCGATACCTGGATCAAAGCCTTTCAGAAGATTATAGATGAAATAGGCGGAGTAGAGTGAAATGAAGAGTCCTAGGAATGAGAGGTTACTGGCAGTTGATTTGTTTCTTTCAGCAATGAGGATCCATCCATTGAGAAAGTTGAATCCTAGAGCCAGGAATCCTCCAAGCAATGCGAACACCATAGTTGGCGTGAACAGTATAGATGGATTATCGAAAATTATAGTGAAAATGAATGCTCCAATGATTATGATGTAGTTCAGGAAATAGATGGCCATATAGAGGAACCTGGTCAGGACAGACCGATCCTCAATATCTACACTCTCAGCAAAACCAAGAGCTGTCCGTGTTGAAAAGAAAGACTGGAATCCTATCCATCCTAGAAATGCTACGCCTATGAAGAGAAAGCTGAGCACTGCCATTGCAAATACGGTCATCAGAGCCAGCACAATTACACTGATTACTAGCCAGATGATAGTAAATATGAATGACCTAACATATGATTCATCATCTGCAACAAACCTTGCTAGACCGAGAATAGACATAAACGCTGTAAGCATGAAAAACGTTGGAAACGTTGCACCCAATATGATTGCAAGACCATCTATGAGGTCAGTCCAAAACAAAATACGTTCGAAGATATAGATTGATACAGCTCCTATGAGGAAGATCAACGATAGCCATTTCAACCTCTTTGATGAAAAGAATAACTTCAGACCATCTATGAAATTAGTTAGTATTGGAATCTCCATTTCCCTTTCCTCCCAACATCTTATTTTGTCTACTTGTTTGTTAGGACATGTAGAATCTCTGCTTCTAGTGTGTCTTTGACCGTTGGTTTTTCAATCAGAGTTGCCACTTTATTGCCATCAGAGTCAAAGAACACAAACCATGGAATTGCTGTGACCCCCCATTCGTTTACCTCAGGTGGAGATGGTGGAACTGCCCATTTCTTCTCTGGACTCAGTGGTGCTGATTTGATTTTACTGAAGACCATGATTTCTAGACCTAGCTCTTCCTCGAGATGCAACATAACAGGCATTGCCCTCTTGCAGTCTCCACACCAAGCAGCACTAAATACAACGACAGACATGTCCTTGAGTATTTCCTTTAATTTGTCGACCACAGTAGAATCAAGCTTGTATTCGTTATATGTTTCAAGAACGATATCTTTGTCCTTATCACGTAGCTCATCAATGTATCCTCGAACATTGATTGTACGTGCTCTGATTTCTTGGAGGTCAACCATGTATTTTTCTCATCGGCTTATCCTTCTAAAAGCTTCGATAGGTCTACAAAACTTAGATACATAAGTCTGATAAGAAGACAAGACAACCAAGTAGTGTTCATCATGGGACCGGTGAGCTACTTGTCTGTTGAACTCTATAAGGCAATAATCGTTGGCCCCCCTAATGTAGGTAAGTCAAGCCTTGTTAGGAGGTATCAGAGCGATGAGTTCAGGGAAACTCACACCGCCACGATTGGTGCAGAACTAAGTGCAGCTACTTTTGATTTTCCAGAGGGACGCGTAGTACTCACAATTGCTGATATCGGTGGACAAGAAACTTTTGCGGGGCTTAGGAACCAGTTTTATCAGGGAGCCCATCATTTGATAATGGTATACGATGTAACAGACCACTCAACCTTTGAGAAAATAACAAATCTGCATGAGGCTTTAACAGAGAAAATCTGCATCCAACGGGAAGATTTTCTTGGCGGTTCACTGGTAGCCAACAAATCTGACATAGTTGAGGAAGCTCAGGTCACGTTTCAAGAGGGCCAACTTCTTGCGGACCTTCTTACGCTCAAGTTCTTTGAAACCTCTGCAAAAACTGGAGAGAATGTTAGTGAGCTCTTCCACTACGCAGCCGCAGAGTCGCGACGGCTACGGCACAGCTCCTGATTTCTCACACCAAACCACATAGTTCAAAACAAATCATGATTTCAAAATTCTGAGGTTCGGTAATGGTTGCAGAGATTAAACGTGAGAAATTACTCGCGATCTATGCTTTTCTGGTAGTGGATATAATCCAGATTCTATTTGTATCAATACTCTATCTGGATGACACAACTCCTTTTGTTGTAGGCATCGATTTCTCAAGATCGAACCCGCTGACTTCTGTATCATTGTTCTTTGTAATCGTTTTGATGCAAATCATCTTGATTTACTATACAGCAGCTCAAACACTTCGACAGCATGATCTTGTCGAGTTATATCCAAGGTATGATGAGGGAACAGATTGGAAGTGTAGATATTCTCGCGAGAGTATTGTCAACTGGACAGTATATCTATCAAAAAAGAGTGGTGCTAAGGTCAGTAAGGTCTATCTCATGAACTCACCTCTACCAAATGCGTTCACGTTTAGCCTACCATTTCTGGGCTCAATTGTCGTGGTTCATAGCAATACTATGGAAGTCTTGAATGAGAATGAAGTTAAAGCGATAATCACTCATGAGCTTGGTCATATCAAGAATAGAGATTCGATTATACAGATTTTTACAAGAATGCCCTCTTTCTTCGTAGATCTCATTTACCTGTACGTGTATATTCGAATAGGGCTTGGAGTTGTCAACGCATTTCTAATCTCTGCGGACTTTAATCTTACAGTCATTCGTTTGGTAGCACTCGGAGCTTTCTTCATGCTATCGAGAATCCTGGCTGCTGTATCAAAATTCTTTATGCAAAAGGCATCACGCGCTGCGGAGCTTCTTGGTGACTATCATGCCGCATCTGTTCTCGGACATGAGGCAATTATTAACGCACTCATTCGTCTTGGACAACGTGTGGAGGCAATCACAGTTCTTTTTGATGAGATAAGTTGGTTGGAGTCTTTAAACCCTGAAAGATCTGGTGCAATTTCTAGAGCAGAACTACTGAGGATGATTACTCAATATCCCCTAGATGGTATTGATGACGTGAATGCTCGTGAGGTTGCTCCAGATGTCTTCCTCTCAACTCGATTGAAACACATGCGAAAAGTCTATGGTTTGCAGCTTACCGATGACCAGATTCAAGAAGCAGTCGCACCAGCAATTTCGTTGCTACGTAAGAAAAGAGCAGAGAGTAAGAGCGAATCAGAACCAGAGATGAAATCCCAAACAATAGATTGGAGAAAAGTGGATTATAATAAAGACCAAAGACTCTCTAAGGAAGAGCTAAAGGACCTCCTAAGATTACTTCGTGAGAATCCTCAGAAAATGATGTTTGATCGTGAGGTCGGAGTTAATCTGCATACAATGGACCATCCTGACTTTCGAAGACGGGTCCTGTTTATTGCGGATAAGTTTGGTCTATAGATTAAATTGAGTTCTCATTATTGATACGTTCTTCCTCAACTGGATTCAATCCTCTCAGTGATGAGATTACTGCCCCGGAAAGGCATAGAAGTGAAAACACCCAGATTGTCATTTCAACAGCATCTCCATATCCTATCGCAAATGGAGAACCTGATGTCATTAGAAAGAACATTCCAAATACAGTAGTGACCAACGCTGTAGCAATCGAGAATCCAGTCGTTCTAGCGATGTTCGTTAAGGCACTAACAACTCCCATGTATTTCTTTGGAGCAGCTGTCATTATGAAGTTGCCATTAGCAACACTGAAGAATGATAGTCCGGTTCCCATGATTGCTACACCAACAGCCATCAACAAGACATTCGGAATTGAAAGTGCAACGACCACAAGTCCTACTAGTTGTACAAGTAGTCCAATGACCGTTTGTATTTGAGCACGTAACCTCTCTGAAGCAAATCCTGCGACTGGACCTGTAATTGAAATCATGATTGGTTGTACCATCAGGAAAATACCGGTCATTGATTGATTGAAACCAAGTGCTTCTTGAAGGTAAAATGGTAGAAGGAACGAGATTGGAACCATTGCCATATATGCCAAGAGAGCTGAGAAGATACTGGTTGAAATTCTCCGATCTTTTAGAACTCCTGTTGTGATTATTGGTGAATGAAATGATCCTTCTCGTATAATGAACGCGAGGAATGTAATTGCAATTGCTTCCAAAAAGAGGACACTAATCGCTAATGTTGCACCAGTAGCCACAGTTACATAGTAAATCAATAGGAACAGGAAGGAGAAGAACAGGGCCGCTCCTATAGTATCAAACTTGGTTTCTTTAACCGGATCAGTTTCTGGGACAATAAATTGTACAACAAGGAAACCGATGACACCAATTGGTAAGTTAACAAGGAAGATACTTGGCCAACCATAAAACTGACTCAAGAAACCTCCAAGCACAGGACCACTTCCAAGTGCTGCCGCAAGCACTATCGAGTTCATGCCAATTGCTCTACCCCTGTTCTGGGGAGTTGTGAAGTATGTAACGAGAGCCAAACCATTTGCTGAGAGCATACTAGCGCCAAGTGCTTGGAACACTCGTGCTGCAACAAGCATCTCAAGTCCAACGGATATTGCACACAATAGTGAACCAGAAATGAATACTAACATTCCTAGTTGAAAGATATTTGTCTTCCCAAATCGGTCTCCAAGCTTACCCATGAGAGGCATGGCTGAAGTCACAATGAGTAGATATGCGACGACAATCCACTGAATTGCATCCATTGTTACACCAAGATTATCCTTCATTGTGACAAGTGACACATTCACAATGGAAGCATCTAAAGCACTCAGAAAAACACCGAAACTGGTTGCCGCAACTATCTTGTATGGTCCTGGCATCTTTACTTGTGAGGATGTTACACCTGCACCAGAATAAAGGTTCATCTAAGTTTCATCATCCATGGGTCGCTAGAATCTGCGTTGTAGTTCCATCGACCATTACTATCTTCTTTATTGTCTTTCCGGTAGGACCTCCGATAGAAATTTCAGAAAGACAACTAGAGTCGATTGCATGCCTGATTACTCCGAGTTAATGACAAGAGCTAGAGCAGATACTCAATGCGCAACACAGGTTTGGGCTAATATCCTTTCAAAATACTTCGAAAATCGCTTGGAATATATCTATACAAAAGGGTCTTCGCAGAAGAATTGGGATTCTCACATAGACTATGTTCCCATCATAAGTGATGTTGACATTCATGTTGGTTTCAACGATGACGATCTCATCTTTGGTAAAACGCAAGACGATTTCGATACTGCTGTAAGGTTATCAAAAGAATGTGAAGAGGAATTTCTTCAGCGAAATCCAGATCACCTACATGTGCCACGCATGCAGATTATTGAAACTCGTTTCCTAATGCAGATAGATAGTTATACACCACCACGGCCACAGGACATCCTAGTTCTTTTTGGAGAACCTCAACTTCCAAAACCCCCTTCACCTGAAACGATTCGGTCTGGTGATCTTGAGAAGGTGTTCGAGGAAGAGGAATACCTTGATGATTTACCGAGGCTGGCTTTCGACAGAACAGGACTCGATTTTTGGGCACTCATTCGAAGGATGTGCTGGCGTGTTTCTCCATGTCCTGTCAGGATACTCACACAGACGCATCCAGACCCAATGGAAGTCTGGTCTTGGAACAGGACTACAGTTCATAGAGTATTGTTGGATGAGGGATATGACAAGATAGCAAAGCACTACTTTGGATTCTATGAATCAGGTTGGAAACTCTATCTCTCAAAGTTCAGAAGTTTGAAGGATTTTCGTCAGATAGTCATTCACGGTTATTATGTACTTCGAGAATGTCTAGAAGAAGCTCGACACATTCGCGCGCTGTGAACTTCTCCTAGAGCATCTAAAATTGTGAAAGGGCTCCTCTTGATCTAACATACCTTTCAGCACGTTTGAACAATAGAGTTCCAAACACAATGAAAATCACATCAAGCACAATAAGTGCCGTAACTGCAGTTATTAATGCTGTACCTGTAAGCGAACCCATCAAGAATCCTCTGAACCCTTCAACACTCCAGGTCAGGGGGGATCCAAATGAGATGTATTGAAGAATTGGTGGAAGTACAGCGATGGGGTATGTCAGTGGCGCAACCAAGAAGAGGATGCTAGAGAGAAACTCAACTACCATCCAAGCTTGTTTTGCTAGCAGCACCACACAGACTATCGTGAACACCAGTCCTTGAAGTCCGATTATTGAGAGTGCAATAATTCCCAAAGCTGGCATTACTCCCCAGAGATTTAGGTTGACCCCAAACAGTATCACAGATGCCCCTAGCTGGAGAATAACTCCAAGACCTCCATGTTGGATGTTGTGAAGAGTCGAACCCCATACGAGGGTGTCCCGTCTCATTGGTGTAGTCATTAGAGTTTCTAGCGTTCCGACATTCTGCTCTCTCCTGAGGGCAAATCCTGTCCCCCACATCAGACTTACTGCAAGTCCTGTAAACGCACTTCCAACCGCAATGTAGGTCAACCAGTCACTTGTTCCTGCAATTTCTGCTAGGTATACTGACTCTGAACTTCCTGCTATAGCAGTTCCAGCAATGAGAGATGGAATGAACCAGAGGAAAGGCATCATAATAAACCATAGAATTGAGAGTGGGTAACTGAACTCTACCTTCCACTGTTTCAAAGCAAGAGCATTAGCAGCCCTAATCTCTGCTCGGAGTCCTCTTCGTTTCCACATCCTCTCGAAAATAGATTCCTCTTTCATCCTAGAACCCTCCCATGTGTCCTCTCTGCTTGGTCCATTTCTCTGCGTACCTGAATATCGCTATCCCGAATATCCAGAAGAAGACTGCCAGAATACCAAGACCCAGAAGCGCTTGAGTGAAAGACAGTAGGTCAACATTTCCAGTTATTGCAATCTCTCGAATCGTCACGATTCCGATTGTCGTTGGTATTAGGTATGCAGTGAACTGCACAGAGCGAGGGAGAGCTTGTACTGGATAGTTGATCGGTGAAATCATGAAGGTCATCTCTGATATCATCTCAGAAAGAACACTCGGATCCTTGAACACAAGAATGAGTCCAGCAAGCATGAAGCCAAATCCATACAGTGCTATCACCATCAGTGTTAGAATGATGATAGTTGGCAATACCGCTACAATCGAGTACTCCACTCCGAAAAGCATCATACAGATACTCAGAAGAATGCCTGCTTGAAGTGTTCCTTGCATCGTGTCTGATATAGCTGCGCCAAGGAGGATGCTTATTCTCGGTACTGGTGTGCTGAAGAGTGGCTCAAGTGTTCCTGACATCTGCTCCCAACGAAAGTTATTTCCAATCGACCATATCGATTTGTCCAGATACATGAAGACAAACCAACCAATGATGACGAATTGGATGTAATCATTAAATCCAGAGATCTCAGTGAAGTAGACACTTGTTTGAGGACCTGCGATTGCAGTAGCCATCAAGATGAATGGTGCGAACCATAAGATAGGTAGAACGCCCCACACCAAGAAGTTGGCAGGGTAGCGAACTGCAATCCTCAAGTTCTTCTCTGCAAAAGTCCTTGCGGCAGTCCAATCCATTGCTCGCGGCTTGAAGCTCTCAAGATACTCACTGGTTTCATGGATGACCTCTTCTTGGGTTTCTTGAACTAGCTCAGTCAATCCTCAATCCTCCTTCCAGTCAGTTGCAAGAAAACATCGTCTAGGGTGGGCTCTTTCACTTCGAAATGCTCGACCTTTGTGCCTTCAACCGAGCGCATGTAATTGAGCAGAGTGTGCGCCATGTCATATCCATTCTGTGCAGTAACTACAATATCTGAATGGCCATTGCGTGTTTTCATTGATGCAGTCATGACCATCTCCATCATTTTGATGGCTTCAATATCTGGAGTTCCAACAACTTTCATGTGGAGACTATCGTAGTCCCTAACACCTTTCTTCAAGTCATATGGGGAACCAAAACTCTTGATCTCTCCCTCGTTGATGAGAGCTATTTTGTCACAGAGCATGTCCGCTTCATGCATATAGTGAGTGGTCAGTAGGATAGTTTTGTCCCTCAGTTTCTCACTAACATACCTTCGAAGGTCTGAAGCAAAGGTTGGATCGAGTCCCTGGGTTGGCTCGTCTAGCAGGAGCACCGGAGGGTCGTGAATGAGTGCTCGTGCAAAGACGATTTTCATTCTCATACCGTGACTCAGGTTCTCTGCCTTCTCATCAGCCTTCTCAGAGAGCCCCATTCTTCCCAAAAGCTCATCAGCACGTTCCTTTGCCTCGTGGGTTGGCATCCGGTAGAGCTTAGCGAAGAATATCATGTTCTCTCTTGCGCTCAGTTTCCAGTAGATGCTTCTCTCATTTCCCTGACAAACGCCCATTGATGCTCTGGCGTATGTGGATTCTTTTAGTATATCATACCCATTAACTCTGGCCGAACCAGAAGTTGGGAGGACG
Source organism: Candidatus Thorarchaeota archaeon (assembly GCA_016839345.1). The sequence goes on from JAEOUL010000308.1 coordinate 9,356, forward strand.
AGGGTTGCGAGGCATTTAATCAGAGTCGTTTTACCAGCTCCGTTGGGTCCAAGTAAGCCATAGATCTGACCCTTCGGAATATCCAGTGAAACCGACTTGAGAGCCTCAACCTTCTTCCTCTCAGTAGGAATGATGATAGCCTTCCTCTTTACACTGATGAAGGTCTTTGATAGGTTCTCTATTTCTATAGCGTTACTTGTCAACGTTTAGTACCTCCCCAAAAATGGTGAGTTATTGTCGGTGTTCATTTAGCTCATTGTGTCACTCAGGTTTTCCAGCACCCGAGTGAGAAAGAGTCAATCGGGTCATTCCCGTTGTTTTGTTTTGAGCATGCGAAACACCTACCGCCGAGGAGAAAGAACTTAGTATATGAATTTTTCCAGTGATGAAGAAATTGAGTTATGGATGAAAATAAAATAAACTGAAGAGAGGTGGCTCTCGCTACCTCTCCGTTCTCATTTTCTATTACTCTTTCTCATACTTGAAGCTGAGTTTAAGCCGAACGCGATACTCTGCAATTTTGTTATTTTCAATCCTGACATCCTGTGTTATGACTTCGGCAACTCGGAGGTCTCTGAGGCTTTGTGCTGCCTTCGTGATTGCATTGTCAATTGCTTGTTCCCAGCTCTTACCGCTAACGCCTGTTAGCTCAATATATTTGTAAACACTCTCTTCAGCCATTTCTTTCTGCCTCGAGGAAATGATGCAATACTAGTGGTGGAAGTTGGTGTTAAGCATTGCCAATCGATCTTTATCTTGCCATTCCGATAGTATCTTAGGCAGGTATTGATGCGCCCTGTCATTATGCAAGTAACCCCTGAATTGATTCTCGGTTCAATCATCGGATTGACTGGAGCTGCGTTATACGGATTCTCCGTTGTATTATACCGTTCACAAGCAAAAGAAATCCGACCAGTTGCTATCAGTGCAATCAAGATGTGGGTTGCCTTGCCTTTTATGACCATTATGACTCTCTTCCTCCCAGGATTGGAAGCAGCTTTCTTACCTATTACAACAATTCTCTTACTTGCCGCCTCCGTATTGTTTGGAGCAGTGATTGGTGATACGATATACTTGTGGAGTCAGGAACGAATTGGTGTTTCTTACGCGTTCCCAATTGCTATGTCATTCCCAATCATTACATTCTTTATGACTGTCGGATTCCTTGGTGAACCCCTCATTCTTTCTCGTCTTACTGGTGCAGTAATTGCATTGATTGGTGTCATACTGATATCAAATGAGGAGAATCGAAAGCAAAATGAGGATGGAACTCAAAAGAAACTAGATGTTCTGGGACTATTTGGAGCATTTGCTACAGCTTTACTCTATGCAACTGGAACAACTATCCTTCAAGTTGGAATAGAGGGAGTTGATCCCATCGCAGGAAATCTGATTCGAATGGTAGTTGGTTCTATAGCTTTTATTCCAATGGTAGCACTGGCAAGGTATAGTGGAATGACTCTACCAACTGCTAAAGCTACCAAACTAGTTGTCATTGCAGGTTTCTTTGGAATGGCTGTAGGCTCTCTCTTCTATGTATCAGCAGTGGCTTTGGTTGGAGCAGCAATTATGTCTGTCATTGCATCAACTGCCCCTCTCTTCGCAGTACCTGTTTCGGTCTTAGTGCTGAAAGAAAAGGTGACACCCATAGTAGGAGTTGGAATCCTCGCTACAATTGTTGGTGTGATTCTTGTAGTTGTAGGTTTCTGATTTATTGGGGCGCAGCAATCAGTTCAACATATCCTTCAAAGATATCAGTACTACGCTGGAATCTCACCCGTAACTTGTCTCCAACTTTGCTTTGCAATATCTTCTTTCGAAGTTCCTCCATCCCTGAGATTTCATCATCATTGATTGCGATTATAACATCTCCAGGCTGCAGACCCATACTACGAGAGGCTCCTCTAGGAACCTCAACTAGGAGTGCTCCTTTTTCCACATGAAGGTTGTAATGTGTTGCGATGCCTTTGTTTAAGGTGACTCCAACAATCCCCATCCACGGCGTCTGAACAGTACCAGTTTCAACCAACTCATCAAAGACTCCCTTGAGAGTGTCCACTGCAATTGCAAACCCAATACCTTGACTCCATGGAATCATCGCAGTAGGTACACCAATCAATCGACCCGATAGATCAACAAGGGCACCTCCACTGTTTCCAGGATTGATTTGAGCAGATGTCTGAATGAGACCCTCAAGGAATGACCTCTGGCTCTGAATTGTCCTATCAACTGCACTCACCATCCCAAATGTGACAGTTGAGCCTAGTCCTAATGGATTGCCAACAGCAATAGCAAATTGTCCTACATTGAGATCTCCAGAACTGCCCATCTCAATAGGATTTAAGCCCTCTGCATCAATCTTCAGAATTGCTAGGTCTCGAATCTTCGACTCACCAACGACAACTGCCTTGAATGTACGTCCATCATTAAGAGTAACATCCACATCTCGAGCGCCTTCAATGACATGTGCGTTTGTCACAATGAAGCCCTTATCAGAAAGGATGACGCCAGAGCCTTGTCCTTTTACTGGAACTACTCTCGATAATTGTGTTCGAGCTAGTCGAGTGGTGGATACACTCACAACACTAGGAACAACCTCTTCTACTACCTCAATGATTTTCTTCTCAAGTTCTAAAGGCATACTATTAACAATTGTTCAGCGAATATTAAGTTGTCTGAATATGCTTGTTTATGCCAAAGAGTTTTTCGGGAGCTTTTGATTTAGAGTAACTATTGGTTCTTGCAGGATGGTTGAAGTGATAGAGTGGATAAACATCATAGTGCTTGTGATTGCGACGTTTCTGTTCCTCTACTTCTACGTCAAGAGTGTAAGTCCTGCGCAGCTTGAGAGGAAGATAGGAGAATCAGCATATCCTAAATGCATGAGATATAGACTCTTTGCTGGAACATTTGAAGGCATCACTGTCCTAAATTATGGTATCTATTTCTTCTATCCACTTCCACTAGGTCTTCCATCAGTCTTTCCATGGTCTTGGATGTTGTCAATTCTAATTGGTGTTTTCATCTTGATTCCTAGTCTGTACCTCATGGTGATTGGAATAAAAGATGCTGGTCGAGAAACCCTTGAACCAAAGAAAGAGCACACACTCTATGGGGGTATTTATGAAACTATTCGCCATCCACAAGCGATTGGTGAGGCTGTGTTGTGGTTCCCGATGGCTCTATTCCTCAACTCACCCTTTCTAGCCTTCTACTCATTCGTGTGGATTCCCATCTTCTACATAATGTGCATAGCGGAGGAGAGAGATCTTGTAATTCGGTATGGAGATCCCTATCTTGCATACAGAGATAGGGTTGGCTTCCTGATTCCGAAGCGGTCGAAGAAATGAATATCGACACATAGTAACCTATTTCAAATCAGAAACTGTCCAACCCATACAATGTCACCTCCTTTCATGAACAATGGTAAATTCCTAGTAAGCAGGGTTGTTGCCTCTGCAGATCTGAAATCCTCAATTCAACAGGCGGTTGATTTCATTGGAGGGATTGATAGGGTCATTGAACAAGGCGATAAGGTTACGATCAAGCCCAACCTCAATACAGCAGACCCATATCCTGCATCGAGTGATCCGGCTTTCATCAAGGCTCTTGGGGAGGTAATTCTGGATGCAGGTGCGTCCAAACTTGAGATAATAGACAGTTCGACTATACGAGTAGCGACACGAGGAGTTGCTCAGGAAATTGGACTCGATGTTGTTGCTGATGAATTGGATGCTGATCTGATTTTCCTTGACGAACATGAATGGGTGAAGGTGAAATTTCCTAGAGGTAGATATCTCAAAGGAGGCTCTATTGGAAAACCCCTTCTTGATATCCAGAAATTGGTTCTTGCACCAAATCTCAAGACACACTTCCTTGCTGCATACACTGGAAGTATGAAACTCTTTGTAGGTTGGATAAAACACAGTCATCGTATTAGAATGCATTCTCGCAAACTGCAAGCAAAGATTGCTGACCTAGCATCATATTTCAATCCAGATCTAATTGTCATGGATGCTCGAACATGTTTTGTAACTGGAGGGCCTTCTGCTGGAACATGTTCAAATCCGGGAGTCATTCTTGCAAGCGGCGACATGGTTTCAATAGATGTTGAGGGTATCAGGATAATTCAGCGTTGCAATGCCAATAACAAACTGGACAAGGATGTTTGGGACATCCCTCAGATAAAATACGCAGTTGAGATTGGAATTGGTGCGCAAAGCGACCTTGACATAGAAATCATTGAATGAGTATCATTAGTATGAGTTTGAGTTGCTGAGTTTAAGCAATAAGATACTGAATTAGACATATTGAACAGAATTTCCCTTATCTCGATGCAAGATCGAGTTTGATTGTTCCAATGATACCTTCTGGTCTTTCAACACATGAAATCATTGTAAGATTCTCATTACATCCGAGATAAACCAAATCTAGGTCATCCCCCCCCCAAAAAAAAATACTCTGGACTTGTGTTCACAACAGTTTGAAACATGTCTTATGAAATCCAGAGTTTTTCTCTGGGTACACAGTTTTCTTTGATTTGTTCCTTGGTGATGTCCCATTGCTTCTCTAATGATTTGATATATCATAACAAATGTTTTACTCAAAATCAGTAGCTGAAATTTGATTGGGTATATGTCAAATACCGGAGTTGGACAATTAATAACCAGAACTACAGTTCATGTCGCTATTGCAGTTCTTGCTGCAATTATCTGGTTTATTATTGGACTCCCTGCTTGGAATGCATACCATACAGACATCGCCTTCAATTCTCTCCTAGCTTTTATAGCAATTACATGTATTTCAATTGCTTATCTTGCATCCAGAGATCGTTTTTCTCCATTTCTTATTATGATGCAAGGCTTCCTATTTTTTGCAGCCACATTACACACAGGATTTGCCTTGGATACAATATTTCGTCCTGAAACTGCAATCCTTTTGAGATCATCAGAAAATCTATTCAGTGACCTGCTTGAGCTTTCTATTATTGGTGTCTTTCTCCTCTTTTCAATTTGGGTCGAGAATCGTTGGTCAAATTTCTCAACAAGAAAGCTTTACGGAATTTCAATCACAACATCCATAATTCTTCTTTTGACATATGGCACTATCTCGGAGCATGTTTTCTTTACGATATCGGAGTCTGTCTTACCATTTCTTGGTATACCACTTGCTGTGTTTTCAGCGTTATCAATCGCGATAACAATATTTCTTGCATTTCGATCTTCGCGAAGAAATCCCCCATACAATCCTATTGCGCTAATTGCAGTCTGCTCATTATTTGCATTGTCAACTATCACAATACTGGTTCCGCTATGGTTCCCATCACTAATTTGGACTCTATCTGTAACACTACATTCAGTTGCATTCTTTATTCTATACCTCTCTATAGCCGTTCCCTATTTACTCAGAGGGCGTATAGAACCACTTACTGCAACAGTGTATGCATCTGGGCTTTCAATACTTTTCATTACACCCTTCATTATCACACTTATTGTGGAAGGTCTTGCTCCAGGATTCCATAATCCAAGTTGGGAAGCTTATGTAATCATTCACTCTGGTGCAGCATCGCTCTCAGCGGTAATGGCATTTCTGACATATGGCCATTCAAAAACTCAACAGTTGAAAAACCTCTATCCTCTAATTCTTCTTTTTTCCTCTTGGACAGTGGTTGATGTATCCCAAGTGATACTCCTACAAATACCCTCACCGCACATAGGAGAATCACTAGTCCCATATATTACAGGAAGTATAGTTTCACTAATTACATTGTATTGGGCGATTCGGTGGACAATTGGTAAACCACCTACGAAGACAATTGATGGCAAGTATTGGCCATTTTTAGGCGTTAGTATTCAAATTCTCCTAGTTGTAATCGGTGAACTCATTCAACTGAACCTTGTTTCGATCGTACCTGCACTGATTAATAGTCCACTCGGAAGATCTGTTCTATTAGTCATCAACTTATTCGCAATGCTAGAATTCGCACTCCTCATTGTTTACCTTTCCAAAGAGAGCAAAGGAACTTTGAGTGTTGATGTCCTATTAATCGGATTCATGGCTCTCTGGATTCTCCCAAACATTCTGAAAGCAAATTATCTAGATTGGACTGCTGGTTGGTACTCTGCTGAAATTCTATTACTAGTTGCATTGTTGTTTGGTCCCAGTGTAATTGCAATTCTCTATCTGAAAGAGAAGCGAAAGGCAGAGATATCTCATCAACAAGCCCGAGTTAATGCGGATTTGCTTATTCATGATGTATCGAATTACCATCAAGCCATTCTTATTTCACTGGGACTCATCGAAGTTGATGGAGTACGTTCTGGACTTCAAGAAGATTCTTTGAAAGAAGCTAAAGCTGAATTAACTAGAGCAGACCAATTGATACGAAATGTAAGACAGTTGGGTAAGTTAGAGGAACTCGGGTCAGAAAGGTTATCTCCAATTGATTTAGTTGAAACCATTCTAGTTTCATTCAGTATTGCTGTACCAGCTAGAAGAAGTGATGATATTCATTTTTCAATAGACAGAGAAACTGGTGAATGTTACGTGCGAGCTAACTCACTTCTTGAAGAGATTTTCATCAATCTGATACGTAATTCTGTCCAGTACTCATCTCGTCCGCTCTACATTGATGTAGAGATTAATGAGGTTGAATTGAATCATCGTAACTATTGGCAAACTCGATTAACCGATAACGGAATTGGAATCGAACCAAAAAGAAAGGTTGACCTGTTCAATAGATTCATGATTGGAGCAAAAGGAATAGGATTGGGTCTTTCAGTTGTTAAGACTCTAGTTGAATCATTCTATGGATTCGTTGAAGTAGAGAATCGTGTTGCTAATGATTATACTCAAGGAACTGTCTTTATCATATCAATTCCTTGTGCTGAATATGGTTGATGTTTGAAATTGTTGAATTGCAATCAAAATCGCGAGGCGGGTGCAACTTCCAATTCATCCATATGTGCTGTTAGTACTTTCTTAATATCCTCTAACATTGGTGAGATCGCATCTTGACGACCATTCATGATATTCTCAACGGTCGCAATATCTTTCATCATTGCACCAATCCTATCCACCAGACTCATTACACCCAGGTTGAAAATTTCTGAGAAACTACCATTAATAGAATAGAGAACACGCTTTCTTCCCCTGCCTGTTTGGTCGTAATCTCTTTGTCCTTCAATTACCCCTAGTGCCTCTAATTGTGAGATGATTAGTCCAGCATTGGCACGAGAATATCCAGTGACTTTGCAGATTTCATCCGAACTCATCTTGTTTCCAGTGGAGTATTTTTCCGTGAAGAGTGCCGCCAGAACTGGACCTGCATTAGTCGAAATACCAATCCATTTTGCCACTTTCTCAAATAACCTAGTAATTGGTCCCCTTAGGTATCCTTCAGTATCTCCCATCTAGTGTAACACCTTTGATTATCCAAGCTGACATGCTAACGTAAGTCTTGCTCCGATTTTTGTAATTTCACTAATCCATATATGATTATTGGATTTATTTAATTTCAATAGGGTAACTCTCTACTAACGACAAACAGAACTGCCTTTCCAGTATGTTGCCCTCTAGCAATCTTTGTTTTTGCTTGGATCAGTTCACCAGACTCAGAGATTAGCGGAATATCCAAGCTAACAACCTCACCAAATATTGTTCCATGAATAATGTCTGATGCCTCAGATTGCCTATCTGCTTGATAAAATTCGATGATGTTCCTACCAATAAGATCTATCTCTTTCTGAGCTAGACGACTGGCTGCTGCTGAATTCACTTGTAGGACAGCCCCCTCATTATCAACAATAAACAGTAGATCTCCAAGTGTATCAAACATGTTCATAATCTCTGTCTGTGATTCAAGAATTATTTGTTGGGCCTTCACTCTTGCCATGTACGCTCCAATTTGAATTGCGATTCCTTCAAGGGTATGTTTGTCAGTTGTTGGAATGTCATCATGAGAATGTGAACCGAGTGAAAGAATAGCAACTGTTTTGTTTTCAAAAAGAACAGGGATTAGAGCTGCTGCGGTCAATCCTTCATATTGTCCAGGAGTATCAGTGGAAACTGGTATGTCCTTTCTCGAGATATACACTGGTTCATTCAACTCAATTGATCCATCTTGACCCAGTATGCCTTTGAGAAATTGTGATGAGATTCCTTGACTCGTGGATAAATCCATTTGTCCAGTTTTTTCATCAACAAGGAAAATTCCTCCTGTATCAATTCCCTCTAGGTGTACAGCGGCTTTCAATATAATATCGAGAGCATCAATGAGGTTTTCAGTCTTACAAAGTGTGTTGCCAAGATCTCGCTGTAGTAAGAGAGAGTCTTCCACTTTGCTTCTCTGTTCAATCTCCTGCTCCAGTTGTTCATTAATCTCCCTGAGTTCTTGAGTTCTTTTCTCAACTCTCGATTCTAGCTCAGCCATTGCTGAACTTAGAGCCTCTTCGGCTCGTCGAGCTTCAACTTCAGTTTTTATTCTATTTGCCAGCTGTGTGAAGAGCTCTCTAAATTCATCAGTGCCTTTCTTGAGATAGTAGTCTGCTCCGAGGTTTAGTGCTCGAATTGCCACTGCTTCCTGGCTTCTACCTGTGAAGATGATAAATGGAATGCTTGGATTGAACTCTCGGACCCATTCAAGTAACTCGAGGCCAGTCATGCTTCCTTGTCCAAGAAAATGGTCGCAAACTATTGCATCAAACTCCTCTTCTTCAATTCTCCGTAGAGCTTCTTGGTCAGTAGTAGCTGAAACTAGCTCGAATCGTTCATCTTCTCTACTAAGGAATTTGCCTGCAAGAAATAGAAGATCCTCGTCATCATCTATCACAAGGACCCGTATCTTCATTTCTACTCCACCTCATATCGTAGAGCTCTCTCCCTGCCCCACGAAACAAATCCATTAATTGTGGTAGTAAAAGGAAATTGATAGATATTACACTTGTCATCAAGCTGTTCTTTAAGTGAAATTAGAAAAAAAAAGAAGAAGAAATGGTTCGTTTTGAACCATTACTTTCTTCTGAAGAATAGTGCAGCTACGACGACAATCAAATGAGGGAAACAGGAGAAGTGAAGTAAATGAAAGTTACAAAGTATTCAGATATCGCTATGGGACAGTCAGCAGAAGTTACACATACTGTTACTGAGGAGGATATTCAGACATTTGGAAACCTCAGTGGGGATTACAATCCTCTACATTTTGATGAAGACTGGGCGAAGACGACGATGTTTGAGGGTCGAATTGCTCATGGAATTCTAACGGCTTCTTTCATTAGTACTGCAATTGGTATGTATCTACCTGGCCCTGGTACAATCTATATGAGTCAGAGTATGCGTTTTCTTGGTCCTGTGAGGATTGGTGATACAATCACAGCTCGAGTAGAAGTAGTCAATTTGAATGACGAAAAAGAACGAGTGACCTTGAAGACGATTTGCACAAATCAGGACGGCAAAGTGGTCTTGGATGGAGAAGCACTTGTTACACTGATGAAGTTGAAATGATAGATATGAATACATAAAGAGGGTCTCACTTACCCTCTTGCTTATCTTCTTCCTATGCACAATTAAAAAATAGCTATCACCATCAGAAACATAAGGCTTGATGACAAGTAGATAGAAGCATGAGGTAGAGGAAAGTGGCGGAGCCGAAGGAAGGGGTCCTCCCCGTTATTCATCTGCGGATTCGTATTTCCAGAGATATTGATGAAGTCTGGGAGAAATTCTTGGATCCAATCATCATGCTTCAATGGCTGGGCGATGAAATCAGTGCAGATGTGCGAGTTGGAGGTACAATTAGATTCCTTGGTCCTAACGCTCCTACAACCCCTGAAATTGCCAACTATTGGGACATCAAGGAAGTCAAGAAGAAGAGTGTGCTACTTCTCAGTTGGCGGATAATGGGTGTTGATACTCTACTTGTTATCAGATTCAATCCTATTGGTCCGGGTACAATGATACAGGTGAACCATGGAGCAGTTCCGGTATCTGCACGTAACTATCATTTACCAGAACATTGGAACCTCCTGCTTGCAAACTTCAAAGCTGCAGTAGAGTTGGGTGCTCCCGCGATAAGATTCAGTTATTCTAATTATCACCCCTTACGAATTACTCGCTATGATCCAGTTGATGTGCGGCTGAGTGTCGTTTGCAAGACTCCTCCATCATTGCCGTTTGATGTATGGACAAATCCTGAAAAGCTGAAACATTTCATTAGAGCTGAAGACCCTGTGGTTGACAAACAATACGCAGGAATTTTCACGTGGTGGGCTGAGGGTAAAGGACCTGTAGTCTTCAAGAAGATGTTACAGGACCAAGAGCTTGAGTTCTCCTGGGTTCATGGCGATGAGCCAGAAACATTGGTAAATGTCCGGTTTGAAGAGGTCAATGATCACACCCTTGTGACTCTCCATCATCACGGATTTAAGACTCCCGAGTCAGTTGTAGGATATGACATTGGATGGTCTGGTATTCTTGCAGAGCTTAAACTTGTTTGCGAATTGGGCGAGTCAGGAATAGAGAGAATTTCCGACTGGGGTTGATTTCTCTCACATTGGAAACAGGACAAGTCCAGGAAAAAGGAACCACCACATTGTGACAGCAGTGATCATTGGAATGAAAAAGTTGTCAGTCCAACCAATACTCAAAATCTCTGCAAGTGTTGAACAGATTGCAATGATGAGTATCTGAGGAAGAACAGCAAGGATAATTGTATCCGGTGAATAGATTGCTAGTGAAACAATGACAGATAGAGTTGTAAACACAAGTACTCCGACTCCCCCTTCGAAAGATTTGTCGCGATACTTGAATTTCACAAACCTTCCACCGTACGGTCGGCCAATTACTTCTCCGGCAGCATCACCCCAAGAAACAGCAAGAATAGCTGCGACAAAGATTTCAGGTCGAGAAAAGAAAAGAAGGAAGACAGTACCAAAAGAAACGAGTCCCATGAACCCAGAGGCAAATGTATTGAGGCGAGTTTCACCATCTCGACTACCCGCCAAGAGTAGCTCCCCGATAAGCTCGCTCTTGTGAGCCCAAGAATACATGAGAATTGTTAGAAAAATTCCTGCTGCAAACGCGGGACCACTAAGATTAGTGTACGCTACAAGGGTCATTCCGATGGTCGATCCCATTGAGATATGAACTAGCTTTCTTGGTTTCCAATTTGGCGTACCTGAAGCAGCCCAATAGTATGCCGTTGTGAGAATGACCGATGCAATCAAGCCGGTTGCTAATGCCATGACAGCATCGACAAAGGCCAATTCCCCGAAATATAGGTCTACCATCTTAGACAGTATTTTGTGGACGTTCGTAGTATTTCATTATTGTCATTTTATGTATGATTTTGTGGTTTGAGTGATTGGTCCTTTAATCAAGTGGCCTGCCCTTTATCCTCCAACTTGTTCGCGCTATGAATCTGATATAGGTCATTTGGAATATACCAAGTGCAAATCCAGCAATAATTCCTGCAACGAATGCTGTAGGGGGATCAAATGGCAAGTGTCCCATGATAGACAAAGTGACAGTTGCTAGACACGTTGTTATGATGTAAATCGATAAATACAGAAACCTTGCAGAGCGTCTTTTAGATTCAAGATTTGGATCAGGTTCTGATATCACCATACTCGTTCTATTAGGGTTCTTTATGCATATTTAATAGAAATCCTATCTCAGCAGTAATTACCCATTTTTTCTCCAACATTGCTAACTTATCAAGTATCTTGGATGTGGCTTGTCTGGGCGTATTCTCTCTTCGATGAGAATCCCTGATAGAGCTACATCTATCATTGCTACTGAAGGATAAACAAGTGGTGCATCCCTCGCTGGACCCATTAATACAAAGTCCGCACCTAGGGATACTGGCATTAAGCTTGACCCCACCACTGCAGGTTTCTTGGCATCCTTCCCAAACTTGGGTACAAGTCCTGCCCACGTACTGATTGCATTGTGAGCCCCATTTCCCACAGGATATCCATACTTGTCTTTCAAGATTTGTTGGGTCTTGCATGCAATGCCCAGCGTTGGAAGGTCCATGACTCCTGTGTCAATTAGGATGTTGGATACACCCACTGCTCTAGCTCTCTGGATCAGATTGTCACCAAGTTCAACACGTTTTGAACTCGAAACCATTGAAGCTGAATTGAATGTCAAGAGTAATGCATTTGTCAGACCTGTTTCTTGAATCACAGTGAAGAGATCATCTTTGGTTTCAGGAGTTAGAGAGTTGATTATTACCCTATCGAGGAACCCGCCATCCTTTGCATATCTAATCCCTGCTGTATTGACTTCCAAGGAGTCTGATCCATCAATCAACAAAGGAAACTCAGAGTTATCAACAAGATATTGCAAATATCCCTCCATGGCTTCATTTGTTGTAGCAACAACATCTAACATAGTTCCAAGACCAGTTTTCTCTGTCAATTCTGCTAACGTATTGAGGAGGTTCTCTGTTGCAGTCTTGTCAATCTGGCCGATTTGCGCATTCTTAACAAGACGATCTTTTGTATAGAAAATTGAGGGAACGAGGACAGTTGGTATTCTACCTAGTGGACCTCCAATTCTAACACCACCAATCTCCAGAGTCTTTTGCTCCACTGTATATGCGAACATTTGCAATACTCCTGATTTACCTACTATGTTATCCTCTTATGAATGCCGCTTTGATTATGCATAATTTACTGTGGATGATGCTAATCTTTCAGGAGCTTAGATGTCTATTATGAAGTTCTTGCTAGGTGGTCTAGAGAATAATAAAAGAATCAATTCGGAACTACCAAAATTACAAGAATGTGGTGAGTGAGAGGAGACTCTCTCACTCTAAAGGTGCCAACTAACGTCGTCGCATGAAGACAGCAGCAGCGATGATGATTATCCCAGCTACTCCTGCTCCTGCAATGAGTAGTATCGTGTCCATCGGAGGTGGTGTAGTCGGACTGGAAGTTGGCGAGGTGTCAGATGAAGTAGTTGTTGGAGTTGATGTCGTTGCTTCAGTGATATCTATCGTATCGCTTGCTACGATGTTGTCGAACCGGGCATGGCCCCAGCGACAGTACAGAACCAATCTTTCTGAATAACTGAATTCAGTATCTTCAAAACTGATTACTGATTCAGCAACATTTGAGGTGGCATTGACGAAAACGTTGAATCCACCTGTAGAGTTACGAGTGATGTCAAACGAAGTCCATGTTCCTTCATGGTCCCCTATTGACTTGGAACTTAAGAACTCAGCGGAATCATAGGTTCCATTCTGCTTAATGAGTACGACATACTCCCCGGTCAGTCTTATACCATAGCCAACGAAATCTTGGGGAGGATCAGTTCCATTTGCCATGAACAATATGTCCACATCATCAGAAAGAAGGCACACATCAATACTCCATGTACCAATGACCTGAGAGCTGGTATGCCATATCCGACAGTGCCACTCCGCGTCTTGCTGATTCTGCAAGTATCCATCATCAATCAACCAATTTCCGTCCGTTACATACCAATCAACTAGGACCGGATTGCTGAAATCATCACTCCACACGACTGTAGCCGATGATTGTGGCATTAGTGACAGTACAAATACAAGTCCAATTAGAAATCCAAGAACTTTCAACGACTTAGTCCTCATTTTTTTTCTCCTCTCTTATTCCCGATAGAATATCGTCTTTTGGGAACAAACCTAATAATATGCAACAAAAATAATAAATGTTACTATTTTGAGTTATGTAATATATATAAATCCAGCAACAATATTATTATTGTATACAAAAACTCAAATGTAAGCAAGTATCATTTAGTATCACAAGGAATGGGAAATGACAGATAATAAAGAAGCTACTGAATCTGAAGAGCGGAAGAAACTTAGAGAGGATATTCTCACTAGACTTGATACTCCAGATATAGATCCACAGCGTCAACGAGTGGCTGTTATGACTCGACTTCAGGTCGATCTGGTGGAATTCCTCGATGCTCTTGTTAGATTGAAGATATACAGCAGTAGGTCAGACGCAGTAGCTGGCATCATCAGAAAAGAGATCCTTGCAGAACCTGAAGTCTACGAACAGATTAGAATTCAGGCTCAGAAGCTTGATGAGATGGAGTCAACTACGCAAGAGCTTGCGCAGAAAGTCAGGAAGGAGTAGTTGATTTCTAGTCATAGAAGGAGTTTTCAATCAAGCTGGAATAAAATACTGTGTGAAACTTATTGGATCGATTTCCAAGTACTTTCCCTTTCTGAGTGTTAACACACTTAGTAAGGTCGAAAGCATACTTAGTTCAGCATCGGATTACGAAAGTTTCATTGAGCGCTTATGTCATGAAGCAATAAAGAAGGATGCTTTCGAGGACTTGGTTGTTTTTGCATGTATCCTAGCGAATTCAGGTAGTAGCCCCGCTAGTATGCAGGAGATTGTGGCTGTTCATCCTGATATCCTCCCCGGAAAGATATACAAACTGCAGCAGGACTTGGTTTTCGGGAAACGAGATGATTGGGAATCATTGTTTTCGTTGACATATGATGTAATAGATTCAGGTTTGGAACCATGGGTCGAGTTTCAAATACACGGAGTCCTCTGGAATGCGTACCTGAGTCGCAGTGTTGGAAGTCTGGAAGAAGAAGATTCAGAAAGACGGATGTGGGAACTGATAGATGAGGAACCGGACTTCGAACCATTCAAAGCCTCATTGTATCAGCTGCGTGCATATAGACTCAGAGCGGAAGGCTCTGAAAAGAAAGCCGTTGAGGAATTCAAGAAAGCTTTAGCGATTGCAGAGAAGTTTGACGATCAGATTCTAGCGGCTAGACTCCATACCAGTATTGCATGGGGATTGAGGAATTTCGAAACTAAAGCTGCCATATATCATTTTGAAAAGGCCGCGGAGTTGGACCCGAGAGAAACTGGACATATGGTCTTCCTTCACAACATCCGAGGAGAGTATGATTACTCAATTGAACATAATTTGAAAGCAATTGAATATATGGATAGTAAACATTCGAATCCTCACTACGGGTCTGTTGCAATTATACTCTCTGCGCTTTATCTGCAGATAGGTCGCCCTGAGGATGCATTGGAGTGGGCGGAAATGAGTCTGGAAAAAGGTTTCTTCCCGGGTCCTGACCCTGCAGTACACTCCAACCATCTGACACTAGCAAATGCGCTCGCAGTGCTCGGAAAGATTGAAATGGCGCAGGAGCATTTGGATTTCGCTAAGGGACAAATGCTCAGAACAGGCGCAGAGATCCAGATTGCAGAGGTCCACTTCACAACAGGAATGATTGAGACTGCCAAAGGACATTACAAAGAGGCACTCTGGAGCTTTTCACAAGCTGTCGAAATCTATGAGAAACATCCCCGACAGACGAGAGTCAACAGGTGTCTTAGAAGACTCGCTGAAACCGAGGTCGCACTGTACTCGGTAGAAAATGGTGAAATGGAAACTCCTTGGTTGACCAAATATGAGGAGACTTCACGAGAACGAGACTATCCTGGACACATAGGTCTTGCTTTACTCAATAAAGCCCATCTCAAACTCAAACAAAATCGACTTACTGAGGCTAGAGAGATACTCGATGAGCTTGTTGAAATCTCTAAGCGAAAAGGCACAAGATTTCTTCAACCACTCCTAGTCAGTCTTTTGGAACCGATGGAGGCGAAGTAAGAAGAACATCCATTAATAGATCTAGGAGCTAGGCCACTTTTGGTTTGAACAGGATGAATCCACCAACAAGAACCGTAACAGCGGCACCGACCGCTCCAGCAGTAAGAGCTAATGAGATATTGAAGGGTGTTCCGGGATCAGTGCTTGGTGTGGGATTTGATGAGGAAGGAATTCTTTCTTCTGGGTAGTAACAGAAATCCGGGTTTGCAGTAAATTCATAGAACGCATCATCTTGCCATTGTGTTAGCGTGAAAGGTCCAGATGTAATAAAAGGGTCTTCGGGATTGTACACAGGGTTCCATGAATTCCAGTTCTCGTAGCCGATCTCATCAAGGAAAATGTGCTTGGGGATAATAGGTGCTAGAGCGAAAGTCGATTGGTGCCACATTGATTCAGTGTTGAACTCAATGATTGCCCTATGGGTTGTAGGCGCATATGCAGCTACCAAGTCGCCCAAGATTGCAGAACTGGGATTTCCATATTGGATAGTTTCATACAGATACGTGTATGTGAACGCAAGATCATATGCAGTAAGGGGAGTTCCATCACTCCATGTAGCGTTTCGAATGATATCAACTGTGAATCGGGTATGCCCATCAGGAACGCGTGTATTCTCAGCGTGAGTTTCCATGAGCAGACTTTCTGCGATGTAAGGACAGAAACCAAGATCTGGTGCCATTGAATAGAGGCTTGGCCAGAGTAACTCTGCAAATATACCCATGCCAGATTGGAAGATATTGAAGGAGTAAACCGATCTTGTACCTACCCTTACTGTACCCCCAGGATTGCCATCAATCCTATGGATTTTGCGTAAAGTCCACGGACCTGAAATATAATCAAACAGATCCGGTACATGACCTGTGAAGACATCAGTTCTGTAAGCCTGATTGTAATAGTTCTCATAAGCAACAAGTCGAGGAACATTCTCATGTAGAATCAGTTGCATGGCAGCAGCTGCATCATAAGCCTCTGGAAAAGTCATACTAGAACGGAGAACATCACACCATGAGTCATATGTCTTATTTACGAAATTACACGGATTCATGTAAGGAACATCCGCATTCTTCGACCAAAATTCTTCCACTAACCAATCAGGATTTTTGGTCAGAAAGTTGTAGGCGTAAAAGGCTATGTCATAGTCTTGATGGTTGTCGAGCTTCGATATTAGAAAGTTGAAGCCTGTTCCAAGAGCAGAAGCATCGATATGCAAAGAGTGCAGAGCATCAACAGCTATTCGTGAAGTAGACCCAGCAACCTCTTGTGAAAGTGAAACGTATTCAATAACAACACGGAAGAGTGAACCATCGGGAGCAGTTCTGAAACCAGTAACCGGATTGATTTTGAAACCGAGTTCGTCAAGAATCTGATTGCCAATTTCAGGTTGAGCTGTATAGTAGTGATATGGTAACTGGTCCTCTATGCAAAATTCACTTACGTAGGGCACCAAAGAGTCGTGTTCTTGTGATAATCCATCCAAGACTTCCAGCTTCACACGAGTCTTGTCGAATGCATACGCAAAAGCTCTCCTGAACCCTGTGATGTTTAGTGGATATTTCTCACAGTTAATTGTGAAGTGACCATAACCATTTCGTAGTGAACTGTAGATACTGATATCGGGGTCTTCTTCCAGAGATTGGAGATAAGATGGAAGAAAGTGTCTGGTATGTAAGTCAATCTCCCCAGATTGAAGTGCAAGTATCAGCTGATCATGATCTTGAATCACTTTGAAGACAACCTTGTCCACAAAAGGTCCGATGTTGATGTTACTCGGAACATCAAGTGCATCAGCAGAAAATACTGGAGAAGATATCATGAAGACAAAGATTGCAATCAAAGAAGCTGCTTTGGTTCGTCTTTCAATATTCACTTGCATATCTAATAACCTCCTATTCATTCTACGTTATCTCTGGCAGCGCGGACAAAAGAAGACATGACCTCCGCCATGTGCAATCTTCTCTATTGATGCTCCACATTCTGGACAGTCTTTGTCTTTCATATTAGGCCCCATGACTGGAGTGTGACGACCTGGTTCTCCATAGAGATTGACCCAGTTGTCCTTACCCCCAGAACAAATGCGGGCATTGAGAATCTGTTTCATCGAGTCATACACATCGTGCTTTTCATCATCTGTCAAGGTTGATGTGTTTCTTTTTGGATGGATGCCCGCTTTGTAAATAATCTCCTGAAAGGCGGCATTACTCAGCCCAACAACAACAGCAGTCTTACCTACAAGAGCTCCCTTGATATTCTGTCCCTTTTTATCAAGCAATTCTGAGAATCTTTTGAAGGTAAAGTCGTGCTCTCCTACTGGAGAGGGGATGTCTGAGAAGTCGCGTTTAATCACATAGAGATCCTTCACTTCTTGGTCAGTAGCAGAATAGACAAGACCCATTCCTGTTTGTCTAATTGTCAGATATGTTCCATCAGTGAATTCAGCCTTGAAGTGATGTTTTTTGGGAAGTGTGTCTACAGACTCATGAAAGAGAATCTCTGCTCCATAATCAGGGCACAATACCAGATTCATTTTCTTGTTCATCTGAATGCGAATTACATTACCTCTATGAGAAATCGATTTGACTTTGCATCCTACTAGTCGTTCATAATCCTTTAGCTTCTTGTTCATAAAACCAATTTTCTGAAGTTTCTCAGAGTCTTGTATGTCACACGATTTAATCTTCTTCTCCAGAAGTGTACTAATCATCTGCTCAGCAAGAATCTGTGTTTCTGGGAGCTCAACACTCACTCGTCTCCACATCCCAAACGCGGTGCTTTCTGATGGGTGTTCTGACTTATACACTTTACTTCGAATTGAATCTGTGATTATCAAACATGAGTATGTAACTAATAGACCAAGTTAATTTAATATCCAGCTCTTCAAAAAACTCAGAAAGTCATTGTTACTATTTCAGTGGTAGTATGAACAACAGAGAGGAATTACTTCATTAGATCTGACCCCCATAGTGAAGATAGGTATTGTATTTCCACTTACTGTTCTCCTTTGTTATGTCGTAAATCATTATGTCATGAGATTTATACACTTGAAGAAGTAGACGAGTTTTCCATTATTGGAAGGATGTTTTGATTCTTTACTCAACCAATTGTCTATTTCTGATTGTGGCGAGTGCAATGCTTTACTCTGTCATAGACAGTGTTGTGCACATTCCACCCCAAGAAATTTCCTGATTGAGAAGAAAAGAAGTGAGAGGATTCCCTCTCACTCTCTTGCACTAATCTAACGTCTTCTCATAAAGACAACTGCAGCCACGATGACAACTACAGCGACCCCAGCTCCGGCTATGAGAAGAATCATATCGATGGGTAATGTTGTTCCACCGTTGGTAGGTGTAGTATCGGTAGGTGTAGTATCGGTAGGTGTAGTATCGGTAGGTGATGTTGGTTCTGGTGGTGTGATAAGAATCTCGTCATCCACAACGATGTTGTCAAATCTCTCTGATACCGCCCCCATTAAGTCAATCAACATGCGAGTGGAGTAGTTGTACTCTGTATCTGTGGCACTGATAATAGGTTCAGCAATAGTTGAAGTGGCATTGAGGTAAACATTGAATTCGCCTGCGGCATTTCGAGTAATA
>JAEOUL010000016.1 GCA_016839345.1 Candidatus Thorarchaeota archaeon
ATTGCATGTTTTGCAATTATAGTAATAATACTCATTGGCCTTGCAATCATTGCTTTCTCTGGATAAATACAATAGATTTCATGATTTAGGAATAAGCTTCATGATACTCACACAAGCGAGATTTGAAGGGCAGAGCAAATAAGAGGGAGGAGTACTACTACTAAACTGTACAGACCAGTGATTAGGAGAGATGGAAATGGTTTGGTGGTTTGCAATACCAAAGATTGTGTTTGGTGAAGATGCGTTACTTGAACTTGAAACTTTGAAAGGAACTAAAGCGTTAATCATTACTGACAGGGTCGTTAATGAGATTGGATTAGCAGAGAGAGTATCAAAAATCCTCTGTGAGAATCAATGGGAAACTGCAATTTGGGATGGCGCAGTCCCAGACCCAAAAGTATCCACTGTGAAAGAAGCAGCTGAGGCATTGAAACGGGTCGGTGCAGATTGGATCATTGCAGTCGGTGGAGGTAGTGTGATTGACACTGCGAAAGCCGCATGGGTTCTTTATGAGAAACCCGATGTGCAATTGGATGCATTGAGCCCCTTCGATGAGCTAGGTCTAAGAACTAAAGCCAAGCTCATTTGTATTCCTACCACCACTGGAACAGGTTCAGAAGTGACTAGAGCAATTGTGATTCGCGATGATGAAACCGGAAGGAAATTCGCCACAATCAATCCTGAGCTAACTCCTGATATGGCAATCCTCGATCCAGAGTTTGTGGTTGGGTTGCCCAAGGAACTCACAGCATATACAGGAATGGACGCACTTACTCATGCAATCGAGGGATATGTGTCAGTCTGGAAGAATGATTTCTCTGATGGAAGTTCTCTGCAGGCAGTAAGGATGTTGTTTGAATGGCTTCCAAAATCCGTTGATAATCTCAAAGACTTGGAAGCAAGAGAAAAGATGCTTGTTGCAGCATGTCTAGCAGGAATGTCATTTGGAAATTCACAAGCGGCATTGGCACACTCACTTGGACATAGTATGGGTTCTGTGCTTCGACTCCACCATGGACTATCCGTTGGAATGGCTTTGCCATATACTATTGAGTTCAATTGTCCTATTAATGAAGCAGCTGCTGCACAGTATTCAGAACTGGCAGGAATTATTGGAATCAAAGAATTTGACAATATAGAAACCTCGATGAAATTTGCGGCAGCAATTAGAAACCTAATGAAGAGGATTGGTTGCCCCAGAAGCTTCAAGGAAGCAGGAGTCACTAAGGAAGATTTCGATGCAGGTTTGGAAAAACTTGTGGAGTTTGCTATGATGGATTCAAGTTTAACAATGAATCCACGGAACACAGATAGCAATGAGATTCGGAAACTGTATCAATACATGTTCAGAGGGAAAGTCGTAGATTTCTAAGAGGACGTAATAATGAACGGGTATAGAGGCAAAATCCTCAATGTCAATCTAACAACAGGTGCATCAACGGTTGAATCACTTGATGAACCTCTACTGAAGCAATTCATCGGAGGGGCAGGTCTCGGAGCTAGACTTCTCTATGATAGAGTCAATGCAAATACAAATCCACTTGGTCCAGATAATCCATTGATGTTTCTAACAGGTCCATTTACTGGGACTATGGTACCTACAAGCGGAAAGTCAACATTCTGCTCTAAATCACCAAAGACAGGATTATTTGGTTATAGTACAGTCGGAGGCCATCTTGGAGCAGATTTGAAATTCGCAGGATATGATGGGATAATAATTACTGGAGCCTCCAAGACGCCGTGCTATCTACTTGTTGAGGATTCCGATGTTGAGATTCGTGATGCTTCACAAATATGGGGAAAGGATACAGAGGAAACATGGGAGATACTCAAGGAAGAAACAGGACATAGGAATCCTGGAGTCGCACGAATTGGGATTGCTGGTGAGAACCTAGTAAAATATGCAAGTATCCTTGTTGATCATTATCGAGCAGCAGGAAGGACAGGGCAAGGAGCAGTCATGGGATCAAAGAAACTCAAAGCAATTGTGATTCAAGGATCAGATAGGAAAGTTCCAGTTGCAAATGAGGATGAACTCAAAGCAACAGCATCCGAGCTTAATGAAGCGTTCAAAGAGGATCCAACATTTCGAATGTACTCCGATCTTGGTACAGCAGGATACACTGACATGGCGAGTATGATGTATGGCTCTTTTCCTGCAGGATATTACACAGAGGGTGAATTCGATACCTACAATCTCAGTGGCACTACAGTAAAGGAAAAAATCCTGGTTGGAAAGAGTGCATGCTATCGATGTCCAATCGGGTGCGGAAGGGTTGTCGAAATCCCAGAAGGCAAATACAAGATGGGCAAATTCGCTGGACCCGAGCTTGAAGTAACAGGAACAATTGGTGCTCTGATCCTGAATAACGACGTTGAGTCTGTAGCTTATGCAAACAGGATAATCGACCTCCTGGGATTCGATACCATATCTGGAGGAAATGTGATTGCATTTGCATACTATCTCTTCAAAGAGGGGAAGATATCTACTGAAGACCTTGATGGAATTTCCCCAGAATGGGGAGAGGTTGATTCAGCAATAGCTCTATCTGAAAAAATTGCCAAGAGAGAAGGGGTAGGAGATCTCATGGCTGAAGGCGCGTACGAATTCGGGGAGAAATTTGGTTATGGAGACCTAGCTGTTCAGGTCAATAGTCTTGAGTTTCCACAACATGACCCAAGAGGCTTTTCTGGTTTAGCAGTTGGATACGCAACGTCACCACGTGGAGCATGTCATATGAGTGCAGATATGTATAACGTCCAGATGGGACAACCCAATGAAGCGTTTGATATTGAGAGCGAAGACAGATTTGCTAACGAAGCAGATATTGTAGCCAAGGTACAGAATTTTAGAGCCTTGACAAACTCCGCCGTGATATGTAATTTCTACCCTCTCAACGGAGAAGAACTGACTAAGTTCATGAACCAAGTAACAGGATGGAATGTATCGGTTGAGGATATTGTCTTGACTGGTGAACGAATCTTCACTATGATGCGACTTCTCAATCTCAAACTTGGATACGAGACCTCAAATGAAAAGCTGCCATCTCTGATAACTAAACCTCTTGAGGGACCAACAGATGAACATGTTCCAGACATTGAGGAACAATTGAATACTTGGTATGAATTTCGTAGATGGGATAGAAAGAGTGGAAGACCACCAGTCGAGAAATTAGAAGTCCTCGGACTCGATGGTCTAGCATGATTTCAGAACTGTTGATTGGGAAGCTCTTTCACGATTGAAGTAAGAAGCTCATGAATAATTGCAACAGAGGATATATCGACCTTTTCATCAGGAGTGTGTGCATTCTTCGTATCAGGACCAATAGCGACCATCTGCATTCCTGAAAACTTCGCACCAATGATCCCACATTCAAGACCGGCGTGAATCGCGTTTACTATGAGTTCCTTCTCAACAAGCTTCTCATATTGCGAACGTACAAAGGATGTGAATGGGCTTGCAGGATCTGGTTTCCATCCAGGATAAGCGGGTTTCATTATGATATCCCATCCTGTCAAATGACCAATAGTTGCAATTTTCTTGCGGAAATCTGCTAATTCTGCATCGACACTACTTCTAGTGCTTGTAAGTACTCGCATCTCAGTTTCGGTAGTTTCGACAACTGCAACATTGTTTGATGTCTCCACAAGATTACTGATTGTGGGAGAAAAGTTCACAGGACCTTGGTGTAGGAGGTTAATCGATTGAACTATCTGTTTGGACACTTCCAAGGAAAAGACCTGTTCTACAGGAACACCAATCTTCCATTGAATTTGAAGATCTGGTTCGAGTTCCTTGAAATATGAGAGGATTTCGGTTTTTCCTTGATCTAGAATCTCTTCAACACGTGCAGCTTTTCTAGGTTCAACAGCAAATAGAGCAAACGCTTCACGTGTTATTGCATTATGTTTGCTACCACCATTCCATCTAGAAAGATGAACATTCATCTCATCAACAATTGGTGCAAGCAGTCTTGCTACCAATTTGTTCGCATTACCACGGTGTTTGTGAATATCAACACCGGAATGCCCACCAAAAAGACCAGTTACTGATAATTCGATGAAGGTGGCAGAGCCTACGATATCTTGGTATCGGATATCTCTCCTGAGAGTAGTATCACCTCCACCAGCGGAACCGATTGTAATGATACCGATTTCTCCTGAGTCAACATTTACTAGTAATCTGCTCTCGATGGCAATAGTATCAGGATTTAGTGCAAATGCACCTGTCAGACCAGTCTCTTCATCAACAGTAATGAGGAGTTCGAGCTTACCAGCCTTAATAGACGGGTCTAATAACACTGCAAGAGCAATAGAGACCCCAATTCCATTATCAGAACCGAGTGTAGTACCATCTGCATCGACCCATTCTCCATTATCTTGGATTCTTACTGGAATCGGATTGTTGTCAAAATCAAATCCATCAGGTCGATCGGTCTCACAGACCATATCCATGTGGCCCTGGAAAAGTAGTGATTGAACAGATTCGTTTCCTGGAGATGCAGGTCGTGTAATTAGGATGTTTCCTACATCATCTTCAACAAGATTGATTTCGATACCCAGGAGCTTTGCACGGTCAGGTATCCATGATTTCAATTTTGCTCGAATCTTACTTTCTTTCTTTGACTCACGCGGAGTGACTGAAAAGACATGTTCAAAGATTTCCCAGACAGCTTTGGGCTCGAGATTCTCTAGAACCATTCAAAAGACCTCTAATTGATTGCTGGAGAAAAGGCATGTGACTATAAGCTTTTGTCCATGAACAGGCATCTTTTTGTTTTGCTTTGTACCAGATTTTATGAATAAGGAGTGGAAATGAATGGTCTTCGATCCAGGGATAATTGAAGCTTTTCGAAATATGCTACCAGGTTTGGAAGGATTCTTTCTAATTATTTCAGAACTTGGCGGCGAGATATTCTACGTTGGATTACTTCTGATTGGATATTGGGCGTACAATAAACGCGAATCCATATTTGCAACATATGTCCTATTGGTTGCAATCATATCCAACTATTGGTTGAAATATTTCATTGCACATGAAAGACCACCTTCAAGCTATTGGATTGAAGGTGCAGATACACCAAATTATAGTACTCCAAGCGGGCATGCGCAAAACTCAGCCACACTATTTGGATGGTTTTCGCTCAGGGTAAAGAAATGGTGGATGTTAACTATAGGAGTTGTATTGACAACTCTTATCGGACTTTCAAGGGTCTACCTAGGTGTCCATTATCTTGATGATGTCCTTCTTGGTTGGGGTATAGGAATACTAACTGTAATCTTGATCTTCTATCTAGAAAAACCTGTTAGAGAGTATCTCTCCAGATTTAGATTTGAATATCCTCTACTGGTTGTCTTTTTCATTGGACTAGTAATGACTATGATTGCAGCAGCTTTTCCTGCACCGCCTGATGACAACTTTGGTGCATTAGGAGGACTGACTATGGGACTTGCCAGAGGATTCATACTGGAAGCAAAATACGTGAACTTCACTGTAGATGCTCATAATGGACAGAAATGGCGACTCTTACTACGGGTTGTGCTTGGTCTAGTGTTTGTTCTAGGATTAATGTTGGGACTAGAAGGCATACTTCCAACAGAAGAGATATTTCTACGAACCATTAGATATTTCCTAGTTGCCTTTGCAGGTGTCTTTGTCTGGCCTTGGATCTTCAAGAAGATAAATCTCTAAAATCAAAGATTGTAGGATATGTTGTCCTACAACCATTCGATAGAGTTGAAATTTCAACTCTCGGTAGATTCAAGAGTTAGAATGTGAACAACAATGAAAGGTGAAACGCGTGAAAGAGGGAATTGCTACTCCAATATTATCACCACTGTATCCAAAGCCACCATATCACTACATCGATGCAAAAGTGTTCCTAGCACTATTCACACCAACGGAAGAATCAATTCGTGCAATTCTACCAGAACCGTTGAGACCGTCACAGATGCCTCTAGCTGGATTACTTATTGCAGAACAACCCTGCAAAGAAACAGGAACCTTCATGGAGGCGGGAATGTTAGTGCAATGTCTCTTCGATAATCCTGAAACAAAGGAAGAAGAAGTCGGAGTTTATTTTGCATACAACTATGTAGATACTGATATTGCCCAAGCTGCAGGACGAGAGATCTGGGGATATCCTAGAAAGAGGGCGGACATATCACTAAAGTGGAAGAAAGACACACTCACTGGAACAGCAGTTCGGGATGGGACTACACTCCTCAAGGCAACATGTACCTTTAATGATGATGGAGAATGGATCGACAGTGGTCCAAATATCAATGTCAAAATGATTCCACGTGTGTCTGGAGAAGGTTATGAATTAGCAGTCCTAACTGCTGCACACCTCACCTATGATATCAAGAATGGTCGCTCTGGAGAGGTTGAGATAGAATTCAATAATGGTCCTCAAGATGACTTCAGTAAGGTTGTGGTTGAGAGTAGTTTCATTGGACTCTACTTTGATTGCGATATTACAGTTCCACTAGGAAAGAATGTAGGAGAAGTAAAATTCTAACTACAGGTATTCCGTTGCTTCAACAGCTTGGAGTTTTCTCCCTGCATTTCTAGTATAGGACCGCATCAGTTGAATGCAGACAAGCGCGAAGAATGGAATACAAAGATAGGTGTAAAGTGGACTAAGGAAGATACCGAGAGACAGCATAAGACCCAGACCTGTAAATCCAATCATATTAGGAAGTAGATGAGCTCGAGCCATTGCCCACATACCACGGATAGGCATCTGAACAGCAGAACCTCGTTGACGGGTGATATTTCTTTGAGCTTTGAAGTCACCACCAGTCGCAGCAGAATAAGAAGCGATTCCCCCTGCTGCCAGAGTCAGGAAGATACAAGCAATCACAATTGCAGGGACGTATATCCAGATTGATGGTTGTATGATGACTACAAGAATAGAGGCAATACTTGTTGCTATAATCGTAAATGGAACAGCACTGAAGACTTTCCCTTTCACATAGTCTGTAAGACTGGCAGGGGCAAGTTGAAGATTCATCAGGTTCTTACCTTCATAAACGAGTTCATAGCCTGCAAAATATACTCCGTATGAAACTGCAAATGGGACCATTGCATAGACGATAATGATTGCAGCACCACCAAAAATGTTACCACCAGGGGCTAGAAGGAATAGAAAGAACCAGAGTACCATTCTGAGTGGACCTACCAAGTAGTTAGCAAGAACTCGTCCCTCACGTCTTACTGATGCAATGTTGTACCACATTGATGCGCTAGCTGTCGGGCTCATTTTGATGAATGGTAGTTCAGTTGGATTCCATGCACCATGTGCAATCTTCACTTCATCCTTTGATGATCTCTTGGAACCACTAGCAAGCCAGCCACTATAATGAGCAACCTCACTAAAGTGTGCGTTAGCGTAGGCGAAGAATATTGGAATCAGAAGAAAGAGAATCGCAAGAAGAATGTCAACCATACCAATTGGGAGACCTACAAGCAACCGAAGAGTGACTGCATTCATCGCACCGCCAGGACTGAAATCGGATGAGAGCCCAATAGAATTAGCAAATTCAATTATCACAGCGAACAACTGAGAAAATCCTGAATCAGAGGTATAAATTGAGAAGTAATAGAATGTACTGAAAACAATTGCAGCAGCAGTTCCTAGGAACCACCCAATTTGCTTGAGCCAGCGACGCCCAGCTAAGAATCGGGAGATAGCAAGTCCAATCAAGCCTCCAAGAGATACACCAAGTGTTACATTTGCAAGTAACATAACGATGAATATTGGAATCGAGAAGTAAGCTGCAAGAGACCCTGATGCAATCGCGAATCCCACAACAAGTGGCGTTCCAATCAAGAGATAGATGAGTGCGTTATAGAAGATTACAACTATCATCTTCTCAAGAAACAATGTCTTGAGAGAGATTGGCATTATCATAAGATACTCCATTCGAGAGGTCTTAGCCACTGTAGCTACACTGATTGCAATAGATCCCATGAACGATATAATGACAATGAAGTTGAAAATCGTAGAGCCAAACCCGATGTTATCAGCTATCACTGTTCTGAAGAATTCCCAACCAAAGAGGTTTGCCATAGTAAGAATAGCCCAGAGGATAATGATGACGAAGAATGTTGCTCCAAACAGTCGTAGATATCTTCGAAAAACACTTCGACGTTCTGACCTCTTACCCTTTACATTACTGACTCTCATTGTCCCTCTATGGTCATGTTTCAAAAGAGTAAGTAGGTCGTCTATCAAGATTCTTCACCCAAGAACACAGCAATCTTCTGCATGTCTGGACCACCAGTCAAATCCAGAAAAATGTCTTCTAAGGATTGTTGC
>JAEOUL010000309.1 GCA_016839345.1 Candidatus Thorarchaeota archaeon
AGATATCTATCCCTGTGAATGAGGTGTACTGCTTTAGTGTCTTCATTAGGACCTTGATGAAGTCACCTTCATCTGTACCTACATCGAGTACATCCCCTCCAGAGATGGTCCCGAGTTTCTTCCTGACTTCGAGTGCACTAGACTCTCTTAGTTCATCAGGTAAGTCTGCATTCAAATCTTGGTTCTCCAAGTTCCTTGCTATGGGGCAGTGTGTCGTAGCAGTTCTTGAAGTATCTGTGGTACGACTTCAGTTGGAAAGCTGTGTCCCATTCCTTCGATGATGACCAGTCTTGCATCAGGAATGCTCTTTGCAGTGTCCTTTCCAGCTTCAACTGGAACCAATGGATTTACATCGCCGTGGATCACAAGGGTCGGAATCTTAACTTTCCCTAATTCCTCATTTCGACTTTTGGATGTGAGGACGGCTCCTAACTGCCTTGAGAATCCCTGAGGATTGTAACATCTGTCATATTGATGTCCTGCCCATTTCCGGACATACTCCTCATCCAATGGATATGTTGGTCCGTGGAGTACCCTTGCCGATTCCAGAGTATTGGTGATGTACTCATCTCGATTAGATACTGGAGGTGCAAGTAAGACGGCCATCGCTTCAGGCTTTGGCTGTGGCAGAGTAGGATTGCCAGTTGAGGACATGATTGATGTTAGAGTCCGTACTCTTTCAGGATAGTGAATGGCCATGGTCTGGGCAATCATACCACCCATTGACACCCCAACAACGTCAGCCTCTTTGATTCCAAGTGCATCAAGCAGACCTACCGCATCACCTGCCATATCCTTCAGTTTGTATGGAGTTTCAACCGGAGTTCCCTGCACAAGGGCTAGAATATTAGGAACACCAGCCTCATCAAACTTGGTTGACAGTCCTACATCACGGTTGTCAAAGCGAATCACCCAACGACCTTGTGCTGCAATCGCCTTGCAAAATGCGTCGTCCCATCGAATCATCTGTGCGCCAAGTCCCATGATGAGCAACATCGGTGGGGATGAGGGATTTCCAAATGTGTCATAGGTAAGCTCGACATCACCAACCTTGGCTGTTTTTTCTCCACTATATTGTATCTCAGTCAATATTCATTTCCTCCTAATTAGCCTTAGAACTAGTTGGCTCATAGCACCCTATCTATCTTTCCGACGACTAGTTCTTCAGATTCATTCTCTTTTTAGAGCTCTGTGACTTCAAGAGGTGTTATAGCTATGACCTCACATCCTGACTTTGTGATTAGGATCGATACTTGTCACTTTGATATGTTCGAAGAGTTTATACTCATACTTTGGTTTCTATGTAATGAAACACTCACAAACGAGTCTGACCTCCGCGGAGTCGGACTATCATGAAACAAAGAACAAGTGACTACTTACTGGTCATTGGGTTGCTTATAGCCATAATATTCTGCTCTGTACCTTTCAAACAAGTAATCGAAGTGACAAAGGTTGCAGATTACACTTCGATGGAGAATAATCACATCGAAGTGGGCTTTGGTGGCCCCATTGTCACATGGGTCACGGTGATGTGCAACAGGACTGCTGAGATACGGTTTCTTCATCAAGAGGGAGTATGGATTTCTACCCAGAGTGTTCTCCTAGCCTCTTTTACATCGACTACTGCGAGTTACAACGTCGATTCAGAACATTCAACCATCATTGTTCAAGTAATATCAGATGGACCCATTCTGGTTCGTATAGTTTACACCTATCTAATCGAAACTGAAGCAAATATCTTTAGTAGTGTTATTCATCCGCTTAAACCCCATTCACAAAACAGACCCTAAATCTTAATCTTAACCTTCTATAAGAGTCTGATTTTCAATCCTTCTTAGATTCTTTCACTCTTGAGGCAATATCGACCCCATCATTCTCTGCTATTTTAAGAAGGAGAGGGATGAGTTTGAAGTCAATTGATACAAGATAAGCCAGAGTCTTGCGTGTGTATGTTCTTGCACCACTGGACAGCAGTTCCCAGAGGCGTCTGTACGAATACTTCAGTTTGTGATAATCATTCTTTAGCATACTGAACCCATTTGTACTGGCAAGTGCATCTGTGATTATTTGTTCAAAATAAGATGTATCAATAGCAACACCTTCGGATATGAAAGCTCCATACTGCAGATCATAGATTGTAGGCCTCATTCCGGCCACATATTCGAGATCATCAAAAGTGATCACAAATGATGCAGGTTTTTCGTCCGTGAATAGAGAGTCAATCTGGTCCTTCACAACCCTTCCTATGCTTTTGTTCTTGTGAACAAGGTATAATGTGTTCCCTGCGATGAGTTGAGCTGAAATGTGTGCAAATGCTTTGATTGCTTCCTCTTGTTTTTCCCCAAAAGAACCGATTATTGTGTTCAAATCGATTATATCTTCTTTTACAGCTGTTCTTTGCTCAACTTCAAGTGGTGCGCCTTCGTTGACCTGCAGTAATGAAGGATATTCGACTCCTCGTGCCTTGAGGTTCATATCCAGATATACAAGTATTGCATGTTGTGGAGTTCCGTGTACTGATATGACTGATATGAGTCCGGTCTTTGCCCGCTCCGTATCATCCTCTGTAATCTCTAGAGGAATATTTTCTTTGCAAATATTGCAGAAAGCATATGCTTCAGAAGGCTCACCTTCAGCCATATTATTTCAACCTGGATTTTTCCTAATACTGATTAGAATCTGAATGTTATCAACGATTCTTGTATTATTATATTGAGAATTTTATCTTCAATGACAGATTCTTACTATCATTTGAGTTTCAGTTTGAAGACTTTCTCAAACTTGTTTACTTTAGGCGATATCACAGCACGGCAATACCCATGAGTTGGATTATTCCTATAGAAGTTCTGATGATAGTCCTCAGCTGGATAGAACGCATCAAATGGAACAATCTCAGTCACAATAGGGTTTTTCCAAGTCCCGCTCTTTTCGATTTCAGATTTTACTCTTTCAGCTGTGTTCCTTTGCTCCTCTGTGTGATAGAAGATGACAGAACGATATTGTGTTCCAATATCATTTCCTTGACGGTTCAAGGTGGTTGGATCGTGTGTGTTAAAGAAGACCTCAAGTAAATCCTCAAAGGAGATTTGTTCTGTATCAAACTGAATCTGGCAGACTTCTGCATGCCCTGTTCGACCCGTTGTCACTTGTTCATAGGATGGGTTCTTTACTTGGCCACCAGAGTAACCAGAAACAACTGATGAAACTCCTTTCAACTGCTGAAATACAGCTTCTGTACACCAGAAACAGCCAGAACCAAATGTTGTAGTTTCCATAGACTGTGCTTCACTTTAACGCTAATCAACTAGTGGAAAGAGGAAATGAACATGTTTCACTACTCTTTGACACCCACTATCAGAATTTCTTTGTCGAAACCGGGTTCGATGAACTCAACCGAAAATCCATTCTTCTCCATGATACCTTTGAATGTATTTTTGGAAATCACTCCCATGGGGCTTGGATCAATAAAGTGCTCAGTACCATGTTCTCGTGTTGATATTAGAAAATGGAAATCGAGATACACAACATTGCCTTCTCTTCGACTAACATTACTCCTAGCAATTTTAATGTCAGGAAGATTGAGACAGATTAACCCCATTCCCCTCTCGCGAACTGTTTCTTCGGTGAATAGTGGCTCGATAATGATGACCCCTCCTGCAGTAGTATGTTTTGAAAAGGATCGGATAGCAAGATTCAGCTCTTCCTCTGTTGTGAGATATGTAATTGATCCAAAAAGACAGATTATCACATCGAAAACTTGGTCGAGTTCCATACTAACCATACTACCCTGCACAAAACTAGTATTGGGACACTTCTCCCGGGCAACCGATAACATTTCCTCACTAATATCAAAACCCATTGCTTGATACTTGTCTTTGAGGTACATTATGTGCGTGCCTGTTCCACAACCAACGTCAAGTAATCTATTCCCCTCTGTTTGTTTATACTTCTGAATGATATCATGAAGTCTTTGAGCTGCACTTTCATAATCTATGTGGGCATACATTTGGTCATAATATCTTGCCAATCTAGAATAGAAATCTCCCATACTTTTGAGAAGATTCCTTTTCGAGATAAATGGAACGTACACTGTATGCGTAAGGTTTTCACTGGGTTTATGGTTTTATTTTGATATGTCCCTCAATCTTGATACTCTAAGACTCTTGGTGGAAAATCTCAATGTTGGAATTTGTGTGCTAGACAAAGATGATAAGATTGTGGTCTTCAACAGGAAAGTTGCTGATCAACTCCAGCAGGATGAGAACAGAATTGGTTCTTCCATCCTTCGATGTCATCCTGAAAGAGCTGAACCGGGTGTTCTCAAGATGATAGGTGAGTTGAAGAGAGAAGAGTTAGAGAAGTACGAAGGCTGGGTTCACTTCATGGGTAGACTGTTCTATGAGTACATCTATCCAATTCGTGATGAGAATGGAAACTATTTGGCAACGGTAATGGAGCTTCATGATGCAGCTGAGAGAGCAGAATATCTAAAGATTACTGAAGGATGGGAGCCGCCACCAGAGCATGGAAGGGGAGAGAGCTCGCCAAGGAGTCCGTTCTCTTAGACTACTCGAATACGTCACCCTGTATTCTACGGACTCTGAGGTTTAATAGGACTCGCAACACGTAGACGAAGATTCCAATGATTCCAAGTACAAGACAGAGATTATACACAAATCCTCCTGTAAGAGCTCCTACAAACGGGTTTCCAAGGGCTGGAAAAAGGGGATTCATCTCTGCATAGAGGAATGAGTCTAGTAGGACATGAGAGTATGTACCAATAAGACTGGCGGAGATGATATGCCGAAAAGATGATTCTTGTTCAAGACCAAAGAGTGACACAATCTCATTGAGATACTTCCTGAACGGGTATATCACAATTGAAAGACAAACAGCAGCAATGGTTGCCCCCAGATAGGTGTAAAAGAACGCATGTAGAGGCATCGAAAGATCGAAGAGTATCACAGCAAGAGGCTCAAGGTCCAGTATGACACTGGCTATCAGTACTGTAGTGAGATCAATGAAAGGAAATAGAAGAACTCCAATTAGAAGTCCAGGACCAAAATGATAGGGTGTGAATGGCATATATCAACCCTAGGTAAATGCAACAGGTTGAATCATATAAGTGACTTGAACAATGAAGAGTCGTACCAATGTGATGAAAATGAAGAAATTGTACGTTGGAATGGGTGCTGCTATTGAAAAGGATGACAAGTTCTTGATTCTCAAGAGGACTGAATCAAAGGATTTCGCTCCTAGTGCATGGGAAGTCATTACAGGCAGAATAGAGGAAGAGGAGAGTCCAACTGATGGAATTCTGCGAGAGGTCGTGGAGGAAACAGGTCTCATAGCAGAGATTGTGATGCCAATAGAAACAGGGTTCTTCTACAGAGGGGGGAAGGAATTCCCAATGGTGTTTATCTCATACTGGTGTAGACACCTTGATGGCGATGTCAAACTGAGTTGGGAACATGACCAGTTCAAGTGGGCGTCTATTGAGGAAATCATGGAAGAACCGACCATGAATCACTTCCACAGTATGTTTGAGAAGATAAGACGGATTAAGCAATATCTCCCAGAGGACTTTACTGTTAACTAGTTTGGTAGCAATTCCAAAAAGAACAACACAGTCTCCAGACTGGAGTCTTGCATATCTTAGTAGATTCCAACATTTCAAGATAATCAATGAAACCCTCCATTTCGACCCGTTGAGAACAGAAATAGAAGGAGATTCTCGAACTGGAGGGTCTCGTATTATATGATACATTATCACGTAATATATCTTTCTATACAGATTAAGTAATCAAAAACTTTATTACATATTACATGTAACACTATTATGAGGTGTTCGCGTGAATTCTGGAGAACAGGAGCGTCAAAAACTCGAAAACGGCTCAAGACAGCTCCTGTCTTTCCAACTTGATTTCAGAGACCTTGAATTAGGTGAGGAGATAGAATGATTAATCTTAGGTTATCAAGACTCATGATTACGATAGCTGTCTGGCTTCTCCTGACAGTTGTTGTTTTTGGATCGTTGATTGGGATTGCTTGGATGAGTTTCCATTCAGCGCCAGATGTTTCTACGGATGCTGTTGTGGTCGATACTGTGGAAGATGCTTCAGATGAAGTGGCACCTATATTCTATTTGGACGATAGATGCTACCACACCCCAGCAACCGAGCAGGACGACGCTGGATTACAGGGTTTCGGTTTTATTGGAGAAGGTAAAATTGTATACACTAGTCCAGCAGCATATATTGTCACTCCCCAGAATCCTATCGGTGTGTCCATACTTCGATATTAATCCATAAAGGGGTTTAAAACCCCTACCCCCCTTTTTTTCAAATTTCAAATTTTTAATGATTGAAGAGAAAGTATAATTCTGCTAGTAAGCAATTATGCTCACTTAGTGTCTTCTTGGAATGCTTCATATGCGTGCTTCTTCGCGGAATCGCGTAGTTGACGGATATCGGCGGCTTGTGACTTAATCTCATCAAAGAGATTCTTCCGTGCGGATATCGCCTGTTCAACAAATGCAGAAACAGCCTCTGATCTACTCTTGAATATCTCAAGTTCTACGAGGGCATCCAAGATTTCAACAATGTCACCGCTCATCCTGGTCATCACAGACACTTCACGCTTCTTTGAAACAAGATCCTCATCAGATAAGCGGCCAAGAAGCTGTTCTCTGAGGCTTAGTTGTACACCCTCACCCGTTGTTGATTTCCGTTTTTCAGACATCTCTATCACATCTACCTGCTTGTGTAATTATACAACATTGATGCTTATATTTCTTTTTCACGTAATAGTGTTACATCATTCGTGTTATAAACTTCACGGTATATGAATTTAATAAAAAATCTTCCAACTATGAAATTCTGTGGTTGTGTCGATGATAGTCTTGTTCAAGAACAAGAAAGTCGAATTTAGAGCATTCTTCACTTTGATTTTGAGCGAAATACAAATGGAAACAATCATATCCAACTTCCTCTGGGCCCGAGCGTTTCAAAAAGGTGCAAACAAAACGGGGTGTTGTAAATGCGCATATTGAAAATGCAGTCTAAGTTTCTGGAAGTGTTTCTAGAGAGTCTGAGTAAGTTTGGTCAATTATATGGTCCAAAAAAGAGGAACGATGTGTTGTCATATGATCGACTCGAGAATATTTCAGAATTGGTCATCACAGATGAACACCCTATGATTCCCATCAAGAAACTTTTCCACCCGATGCAGTTTACTATGATGCATTTCAATGAGAAGGGATTCTCTCCAGACTATTCAGTAATCGAAAAGAGGGTCGTGCTTGGAGTACACCCATGTGAGATTCACAGTCTTCTCAGACTGGATGAGGTTTTTCTTCGAGCTCCTGTTGATCCATATTATGCAGGTCTACGAGAGAATACAGCCATTATTGGATTTTCATGTTTGCCGACAGAGAATTCACTCTGCCTTTCCACCGATACGGACATTGTTTCCGAAGGGTTTGATCTGTTCTTTGTGAATCTGGATGGATTCTATCTCGTTTGGATTGGGTCAAGTATAGGATATGATATGATACTTGAAAGAGAGGAGTTCTTCGATGATGTTGTTTCACATGATGATATTCAGATGTATGTGGATTGGCGTCAGAAACGGAATAGAATGTTCAAGAAGAGCTTCGAGTTTGACAGTATGCCCGATATCATGGAGCTGAGCCATGACAGTGAGATCTGGGACTATTTCGGTGACAAGTGCCTCTCCTGCGGTCAGTGTTCAATGGTCTGCCCGACATGTAATTGTTACAATGTAACAGATGTGTTTGATGTCACCAATGAAACAGTTGGACGTAGAAACAGAGTATGGGACAGTTGTATGTTTGTGGACTACAGTCTTGTGGCTGGAGGACATAACTTCCGTGCGTCCCGAGCTGATCGTCTGAGGTTGTGGTA
>JAEOUL010000310.1 GCA_016839345.1 Candidatus Thorarchaeota archaeon
CAGAAGTCACTTCATGCCAGAATTGGACTGGTTCTCCAAGATCCATTTCTATTCATGGGCACAATCAAAGAGAACATCAAATACGGAAGACCTGAGGCTTCCGATGAGGAGATTCTGGCAGCCACAGAGGCGATTGGTGCATTGCGCATCTTAGAGAGCTTAGAAAATGGGTTTGATACTGAGGTCGGCGAGCGAGGTAGCAGATTGTCTGAGGGAGAACGCCAATTGGTAAGTTTTGCCAGAGCTTTACTCGCAAATCCAAAGATTCTCGTACTTGATGAAGCAACAAGCTCCGTCGACGTTTATACAGAACACGCGATTCAGAAGGGAATGAAGACCCTCTTAGCAGGAAGGACATCCATAGTGATTGCTCACAGACTTTCAACCATAGTAAACGCTGACAGAATCATCGTCATTGAGAATGGAAAGATTGTGGAAGTTGGGAAGCATGCCAATCTCATGCAACGAAAGGGCAAATACTACTCACTCTATGAACTTCAGATTAGACCGAGAGCTATCCAAACTTCATCTATTTAAAAAAGGGGGGTCCCCAGAAGAAGAGAGGGGGGACCCGAAACATGCTTTCTGCTAGATTTGTGAACTAGTCATCAAGACTAATATCACCATAAGTTATGTGCGTGCTTGGAGATGAGAGCTGGAATATGTAATGAACAGTTTTCGACTCGGTTCGTGGAATCAGTTTGTGGTGGTTCATATCGATCAATCATCCCAGTCAAAATCGTCAACATTATCCAAAGTATATGGAAGCCCTCTCATTGAGTGTTTCAGTGATTTCATTGACTTGAGTCCTTTCAGACCTTTCAATGCTCCAGTCACAGACCTTGTGACTATTGGACCTATATCCAGGAAATTGTCAACTCCGACGATTCCACCTTTACCTACAATGATTTGTTTACCATCTGAGTTTGAAACAACAACTCCAGATTTGCTCACAGATACAAGTTTATCATCACCGACTACGTAGACCATCTTTCCATAGATGAACACTAATCCTTTCTCGTCGCTCAGTACAAGTAGGATTTTTTTCTTCTGACTGTCTTTACCAAAGAAGATCCATGCATCTTTCTTCTTGTCAATCTTTGTCTGTGTGTCTTTGCCATCCAGAAAATCTTCAATGGTTGATTCAACAGCATTTGTGAAAGCATCAGCATTGCTATATTCCTGATTCTGTAAATCGGAAATATCTGCACTTTTGGATATATTCTCCAGTGAGGTCACACCAATGAATAATTGAACTCCAGCAAGACTTCCTGTCACGGACTCTCCCATTGCACCCATCTTCGTTTCAGCAATCGCATCTACTGCGAATCTCGACGGTCCGGAGAAAGCAACTCCGACCCTCACTCCATCCTCAAGCAGGTATGCCCACACACAGCCTGCCTCAAGTCTAACATAGGCCTTCTCATGTGAGATTATTTCAATCTCTCGAGTTGTTACCATTACATTGCTATCAGGTACTAATCTTGTCATTCTCTTTTTCCTCCTAATCATCCCAGTCCAATGCGTCTAAGTCCTCTTCAACTTCGAGATCATCCTCAAGAGCTTCCCGAGCTTCTTCAAGAGCCTCTAACTCCTGTTCTCGGGTTTCTTCAAGTGCCTCTCGAGCTTCCTCAATCTCTTCCTGATGCACCTCAATTTCATCAGCAGCATCTTTCAGTTCTTCAGCCAGAGTTTCGAGGTGTTTCTCAGCTTTCTTTACATCAGCGGGCTCTAAGTCAGTGTCATCAAATTCAATATCGACAGCACCATCGCTGTTGTTTCCTTTCCGCTCTCGTTGTTTCTCAACTCTGTGGGTCAACCACTGTGCAAGCCGATAGGCTAGTCGCCCTTCTACTGTGATGTAATAGGTTCCGCGGACTTCGCCTTTGACTACGTAACCAGCTTCAATCAATGGATTGAGATGGTGGGTCAACGAACTCCCTGTCTTGCCAGTAAAGGCCTCGATGTCATTGAAGCTCTTTCCCCCAGTCTTGAGATAGTCTAATATCCTCAAACGTTCCTCATTTCCAAGAGGTGCAACAATCTTAGCCACTCTCTCAGGAGCTATTGATTCAATTATAGCTACCTGTTCCTTTCTGCTCTTGGTTCTTCGTCTACCTTTTTGAATTCGTATGCCGGGTATCTTCAAACCTTCGACATTGCGAAGGCACGTTTCAATCTGATGCCCCAGCCCATCCATCATATTCTCAAGGGAGTCTGTGAGATCTTCAAGATCAAGATCGAATCTAGCAACCCTCGGTGCTCGTGGGACTCTTGGGGCTTTGGGCGGCTTAGGTGATTTGATAGGTCTCGCGCGGTGTATGTCATCGCTGAGTCGACGAGCTTCAGTTCTGTGTCTTTGATTTTCCTCTTTTTCTTGACGCATAGCATCTACTTCTCGTCTTAGCTCTTCTTTGAGCCTTTGAACCTCTTCAAGTTCTTTGCGAATTTTGTCTATATCGTCACTCATTGTATTATCGCCAACTGTAATAATGTACATTTATAATATAAGTATTATGGATGTAGTAATATACATTTTGTGCTTTAGGGGAGAAAACCTGAAACAATCATCAAATCAGTCAGATGGCTTCTAGCAAGCATAGAATGCGTTTCTACAACATATCCTTATTAACTAGTCAAATGCCTCATTCATTACCTGATGCTTGGGTATGATGTAGGTGTGGTTATAGCCAGCCTTTCTTGCCTCACAGCACAGGATAGTTTCTTAGAGGTAAAAAAAATGGCAAAACCAAAAATAACCTATTTCGTGAAGAAAGCCGTACAAGATTTCGCCAAGGCTAACAAAATGATGGTTGGCTCTGATGCCTACGATGCCATCAATGTTCGAATTGACGAGATGATGAAAGAGGCAGCCAACCGCTGTAAAGAAAACAAAAGGAAGACCATGAAGGCATACGACTTCTAGGTCATATTGCAAACGAAAACGGGAGGGTAGCTTCATGCTACCCCACCATCTGTTTAGATTCCTCATTTGGAAACAACTGACTGTGTCAAAGTCAGCTGTTTAGGTAGATATCTATTAATCACTCGGACTTGTCCATTTGAAATCATTCTTTGTATCGAATTGTTGAAATGTTTTCGACATCCTGTTGTATATAGGTAGTGTTGAAATGGGAGATTTCTTTCTAACTCATGATCAAACAGGCAGGGCATACTTCAGAAGGCTGATCTATTGCAACATATTGATCTATGTCTTGATGGCTGTCTTTGTCGTAGTTTATTTGGTTGATATCACTATCTTGATACTAGTAGTTGCCCTTACAGCAATCGCATCTCTAGTCTATGCCCTGTATTTTGTACTTAGAAATC
>JAEOUL010000311.1 GCA_016839345.1 Candidatus Thorarchaeota archaeon
GGCTGAAACATTAGTGATGACTCGATACATCCAATTCTTCTCAAGGGTAACGATTACTTCACTGGGTGCAATTGACTCGAAAATTCGTTGTACGATATCCACCTCTTCGTAGCCAAAGTATTGTCTGAGATATGTAAAACCGATTAAAGTGTCCAAGAGTCCAAATCCATCCAACCAGCTCGCGTCGCCTCTCTCATAGGCTCCGTTAAAGTAGTACAAGAGGTTCTCTCCGCTTTCTCTGAGGGTTTCAAACAGGGCAGCCTGACCCAAGAAGCCAGGCTCGCGATCAGAGGGCAACTTAGAGATGTTGAACCGTCTGGCAAGTTCTTTCTGTTTCTGAGTTAAACGTGTCAACAATTCATCTACGTTCATTGTATCTGGAATGTATTTTGCAAGTAACGACCTCTCTGCTCTTAAGGGATGGACCAAATAGTCATAGGGTCCATGAATTCGTCTGGTTATCATTTCCAGTAAGGTAGAATGACCTACACCTGTGAATTCCTTTTTGATCTCTTTGATGTTGAGCACCTAATCCCCATCCAGCTATTCGAGAATTCAACGACATAGATTCGTCCAAGCTTCTATCCAAACAACACATTGTAGGGCATTTCAGAAAGTTAATGCTCTAACTGCGATTTGGTTTGACAAGCATAAGAATTTGTTGAGAGAACTTGAACTACTCTACAATTCTTTTAACCATAACTTCCAGCATAGCGACTCGCACAACCTGTGCAACCTGTGGGTCGGTAGATCAGCCCGGTAGATATTTGTCAAGATAAGATTTGAAATGAATGAGAGCTTGGATTAGAGCTGTAGCCGCACAGCCCATAATATCACCTCTGCTCATATAGGGTTCCAAACATTCTCTCGAAAACTCAACAGGTTTGATTTTGTCTGATTCCCAGTTCCTCTTGAAGTACTTGTCATAGAATTTTTTGTAGAAGGAGGGATCTTTGATTACAATGAACCCTATAATACCAGGTCCGGTATGTAGGAGACTAAATCCAAGTCCAGTGAAGAAAATGCCAGCTTTCTTCTCTTGTCGAAGCGTTTCAAATGCTACTAGAGGAGGATACTGCATCATCATTGAATGAGGAATGTCGTCGTCTTCACCCATACTCTCACCAGGAGTGCCTCCTAGGACTTCTTCATATAGTTCTCTAAAAACATTCGTTTCTAGACTACAGTGCTCCAACCAATAAGCACTGTCTGAATCCTTCTTATATGGTGGCTGGAAAGTACCAGCAGGAACAACACCATATGCACCTGGTTGCTCCAACACCATATCTGAACGCTCTTGAATTAGGCACTTGTATCCTTCACCATCATTGAAGATAAGGACCATGTCAATGCCAAGTTTACCAGAACGGTTCAACAAGCCACCTGCAAAGGTCTTACTATCTGGTGCCCATCTCATCCTTTGAACCAATTTGCTTCGAATATCCTCAAATTCCTGTAAACATTCTGGTTCGGTTTTTTCATGATATCGCTCAACAAAGGCTTTGCGTCGGTCCATCTCCTCATTGAGTTCGCGAGAAGCTTCACGACATGTGAGTACAAACCTTGCATATGAACTCATATTCATCTGGAGCTCAATTTGATTCACTTGCTCCTCATTCTCAAGAATAATGCTTGTAGAGATGTCAAGTAGTCTGTATGTTTTCCTATCAATGAAGACCTTCTCTTTTTTCTCAGCTTCTTGCTGACGCTCCCTGACAATCTCATCATAGTTCTCAGGAAGGTATGACTCGTTGCCAAATTGAGGGTCTAAATTAAGTTTGAACTTGATAGGTGCTGCAGTTGCCCCCCAGTTTCCCATTGTGAAAAAGGGATGTTGAATTAGGTTTCCATCAGTTGTTCGAAATATTGGAGAACCAACTTCACCTTTCAAATCATAGTAATATAGAAGAAAATCAGCTATTGCTTTTCTTTTATTTTTTAGGTACTTCCTCTTGTCAGTGACTGCAACCTCAGTGAATTCATGTACGTCTTCACTTGGTTTAGATTCATTGTTATTTCCTCTTAGGAAAAGGACGAGTGAAATAATATCTGCACCAGCTCCAAGTGATACTGCAATAATTAAGGCAAATGTTTCAGCGCCTAATAGTAGTGCAAGTATTGGTAAGGAAGTAAATATGATGAAGATAATGACAAATTTCTTCTTTGTGCTTAAACTAGGCATTCTCCCACGTCTCCATTGCCGAGTCCTCTAGAATCAGTAGTTAGGCACGTATTTGTTTAAAATATCGCCGAATCAATTTCTTACCTGCCAAATAATAAATTTGATGGAATTAAGTAAGCTCCTGTTATAGCATATCCTTGAATTTCTTGAATACATCTACTGCATGAACTGTCGCACCGCAAAATTGGCAATTAATCACATCGCCATCCTTTGGATATTCTAGATTCCCATTGCAGGATGGACACTCTAGTGTCTGTAGGATTATTCCTTTATTTTCTAGCTGAGAATAGAGAGAAGCAAAGTCAATAACAACTTGGTACTGAACCGATTTTCTTGCTAACAATACATTCGAAATGTATTGATTCTCATCAGTGATTATTCCGTCTAGATCACCTCTAGAAATTAAGCGAACAACAATATCCTTGACGGAGTTAAACACACGAACATCTGGAATTTTATCAGAAAATGTGCCATGGAGCCGAGCTATATAGGATCTAACTTCAGGATTCTTGGCAATTTGCAGCAAATCGGCTTCACCTTTAGGTTTGATCAAACTTAAAATCAGCGACTCTGTTTGTTCGGGTACTTTGAGCTGAGATTTCTGTCGCTCTATAGCTTCGAGAAATCTATCTGCATCCAATTGTGAGCACGCATACCTGTAGGTCCGATTCCCCCATGAGAGAGTATGATGGTCTAATGCAATATAGCATCGGAATCCCTTCTTTTCAGTTCTAATACCATGTATTTCATTGAATACAAAGAAATGAAGCCTTTCACGCCCGGTTCTAAAAAACCCAGATTCTCTGAGAAATACTATTCCTTTATCTGTTAGGACAAGTTCTCCTCTGAATTTCTGATATGTACAATGAGTAATGTAGAAGACTCTTTCATCTGGATTGATACCTTCAAGCTTCGACAAACCTACCCACGGTGACTAAGTATGTAGATTATTGAGTTAAGTGTTGCTAGAAGATAGAAAGAGTGGTGGACCGGGTGGGATGAATGAGGCTCATACTAGTAAATTTTGGATGACACTCCACAATTCTTTTAACCATTCTATCTGGATTTGCCAAACAACAACATGGGCCGGTAGTTCAGCCCGGCTATGATTTCATTCTTTCTTCCCTATTACTTGCATATGACCAGCAAAATTCACTAAAGACTTGTCTGTACAATGTTCAAGCTCCATTCTGAGAAGTCGTTTTCTCGTTTCCTGATTTTTCTCAAGCGATTCCAAGACTTTCTCATCTACCTGATGCATGAAAACTGGAGCACCTACGAAATTAATAATCGTAAGGCCGCTTTCTTCGAAGTGCTGTTGCAACATCTGCCATGTGAGATTATATTGAGGGTACTCAAAATCATGGGATATGTTAGTAGTAAGCAACTTTTCCGCTTCGTCAATTTTTCCTGCTTCAATCAACTCTGGCACACGTCGAAATTTTGTGTCCAAAGTAAGAATTATGTAGCTGCCATGTTTAGCTACTCGGGCCAATTCTCCTATGGATTCTCTAGGCTTCAACGAATACGACACAGCGTCATATTGAGAAAAAACGAAATCAAATTCCATCGAGGCTATTTCATTCATGTCTGCAATATCTGACTTGATGAAAGAAACGTTATGTCCCTCTATTGATGAGAACCTTTTCTTGGCTTGCTCTAGCATTCCTTGAGAAATGTCCATCAATACTATGTTCCTATAACCTACCTCGTGTAGTTTCAGAGCCCAATATCCATCCCCGCCTCCTGCATCAAGAATTTTGATAGATGTATCTTTTGGAATATATTTCATGACAAAATACCATGTTATGTCGTCAGCAAAACTTAGTGCAGATCGTGCAGTCCTATTAGACAATGTTTCAGCTGATCCCAATGAGTAGTCCTCTGCAATTTCATCATACACATCTTCAGCCTTACGTCCCCTCATACCATTATAACAAGTGCATCTTGGATATTAGTGTTGGTCATCTCATCTTGTGCAAATGTTTGGTCTACCCTAACAAGTAATCATCAACTTTGCTTTATACCACCATGGGAAGATGTTCTCCAGAGTGAAGGAAATTGGAACAGTAACATTGTACTATCCTTTTCTAGATAATTTATGGAGAACACTCCACAATTCTTTTAACCGTTCTATCATGAAACCCGAACCAGCACGTGGGCCGGTAGATCAGCCCGGTTTTGTCTTCACTTCGAAGGCATTGGGAATTAGATCGCTTCCTTGGCAACAGTCAAGGATTAACCTGACTTCCAAAATGGAAGAGGTCGCGTGTTCGAAAAAATGATGGATTCCATCGTTTCGAAAATCACGCCCGGTCCACCATTATTTCCTCATTCTTGCTACTATCCAGTCTTGTGCAATCGCCTTCTTTCTGACATCATCATTCGTTTGGTTTCTCGAGTCTATTAGCGATAAGTAGAAACTCCGGAGACCTTATGTCGAAGCTCCACGCACAGTCTGGTTGACAGTGTTGTCATATCTGTGAAACTGAGGATCAAGTAAGCCTACGCTAAACAA
>JAEOUL010000312.1 GCA_016839345.1 Candidatus Thorarchaeota archaeon
GTCGTTCAAGGAGAAGGTCTGCA
The DNA here is from genome assembly GCA_016839345.1 of Candidatus Thorarchaeota archaeon. The sequence continues at coordinate 24 of JAEOUL010000312.1, forward strand.
GTTTCAAAACCAATATCTAGCATCTCGCGAGCGGCTTTGATTATCTTAGTTGCTGTAGTTTCACCAATTGAGCCAGCTGCTGCAAGCTCGCCGGGTGATGCAACCGCGATAGCCTCAACGCTCTTGTATCCGGATTCAGCTAGACGTTTTCCGATTGCGGGTCCTACACCTGGAAGATCCGTAACTTCAATTCCAGATATTCCTTCGTCGCCTCCAACATCTTCAAGTGTTATTTCTCCTTCTGCGCCTTCAAATTCCTCGTAATCTAATTCCTCATCTTCTTCATCTGCTTCGTCTGTCTTCTTCCTCGGTGCCATATAGAAGACCTCCCAATATCGCTCAACCTAATTCCTGTTCCGGTTGAGATTGTTGACGTGATAGAGTCGCTTCTCAGAGTATAAAAATAGCACTAGTGAATAAACCGAGTGAGGAAACTATATCATTCAAAATGGGTTCATAATTAGCTTCTCGTTAGAGTAACCAAGATGAACTCTTCTTGGGGAGCAATTCGAATTCCACCCATATTTGTCTGAATCTGAATGAAAGCTAACTCTCCTCCTTCTTTAACACCTCTGACTATTTCCCAAGTCTTACCAATTAAAGCACTAAGAAGAGCAGAGATCTCCTCAGCCCTTTCGAGTGTTACCCCCCATGTATTAATTGGGAATCCCTCTGGGCTAATGAAGAGCGCGGCATAAACATCAGGAAACTTGCTCGTTATATTTTGGATAATTCTCTCGAAAATCTCACGCTTTGGCATCGCTGTCATGTATTTAGTACACTTCCTAGCAGTTTCGTGGTGTTCTGTTATCTGAAAAGTGTTAAGTGGACAAAGAAAAAGCTTGTTGTCATAAACAGGTAGCTTTCATGATGATAGTTCCAGCTATTACATGTGAGTGGAGGGGAAATTTTTGAGAGAGGAACTAATGGTTCATTGTTTCACACTGACACAAGAAAAAGATTGAAGATATGAAGGTGATTGTTGGATTTCCATCGGTGGTATTAGTGAAGTACCATGATCAAACACTTGACTTGCGAGGAACACGTGTTGCAATTTCACGTGTGATTTCACGACTTACTCCTGCGCCACTCATAAACCTCTATGTTGGAATCATCATCTCAATAACATCACCTATTGGTCTAGGACCTATTCTCAATTCATATTCATCAATCCTGATTTGCATCATAATAATGGTCATTCTTCCAATCGCACCCATAGTATATGAAGCGTGGAGGGGAAATGTGGACCTTGATGTATCTGCAAGAGAGAGTAGAACTAGATTTTTCTTATTCTCAATATTTTGCTACTTTCTAGCAATTGTTGTCTATGGTTTACTTGAATGTTATGTCATGTCCTCACTTGCAGCCTCCTACTTTACCGTGACAGCAGGTGTTATGCTTGTGAGTTTAAAATGGAAGATATCTGTACATGGAGCAGGGGTTGGAGGCCCCGGTACTGCGTTAATCTACGTGTATGGTCCAATTGCTCTTTTGGTAATAATAGTCTGGATACTTGTAATTTGGGCGAGAATTATCCTGAAACAGCACACACTAGAGCAATCAGCTGGTGGAGTACTACTGGCTTTTTTCATTACTTGGATTACTTACCTCTTCGTTTTTCCACCTTAGACAGGTAAAATGCGCTACTGAGGATTTTGTACGAAGATTGTTCATATGTGAAACATCTGAGTTTAATATACAGTTCGAACTGAAAATAACTGGAATGCGGTTTCAAAATGCAGGATCAAATACTTTGTCCAGAATGTGGAAAAAGACTCAGAAGAGGATCTACTTTCTGCATCGACTGTGGAAGCAATATACCTGATGACGCCCCAATCGCACCTCCAGAACCAGTACTCGGAGAATCAACAATGAATGAACCTGCGGATAATAGTGATGTACTACCAAGCCTTGAAGAGTCAGGACTTGAAGAGGAGCCTATTACTGAAGAATCTGCAAGCCCTCTAAAAGAAGAAGATTTGAGCTGGGACGAACCACCTGCAGCGGCACCGACGCTTCCAGAAGAAGATCTTAGCTGGGATGACAGATCACTACCAGTGTCTGAAGAAACTCTTGAAGATGATGAAGAAGAAGATGATGAGGATCTTACTTTACTTGAAGACCCGCCTGTTCAAATTGAAGATTTAGGAGGGCGAAGTACGGATCTTGTTTGGGAGGAGGATGGAATTAAGGAAGGGATGCCATTCAGAGAAGTTGAACCTCCAAGAGTTTATGTTGAAGAGGTTCCTATTACAACTGAAGAGGCTCTTGAGCATCTGTTTCCTGATGGTGTTCCCAAAGAGGTGCGTGAGGAAACGAAGGAGGCTGTTGAGCATCTATTCCCTGAGGGACGAGGAAGTACAACTACAACATTCATTGATGTGGTTGTTGGAAAACCAGCAAAGATAGGACCTTCATCATTCAGGGAACTTCAAACCCCAGCATGTCCTAATTGTGGTATAGATTTGACATCGGATGATTTCGAGTACCCAGATTATGTATTTGATGCAATGGGCAGAGCTAGACTCGAACATGGAACTTTACATCTCAAGGAGAATGAGCATGAGAAAGCAATCGAATCATTCGAGATGGCAAAGATGCTTTTTGAAAAGGCCAAAAATGAGAAAGGAGTTCAAGAGAGCATTAAACGTGTGGATATTGGATATGACTCAATGGCAATGTTCCATTTTGAACAAGGTGAAAACCACTTGAAAGTTCATGAGTACGAGTGGGCGATAGTCCAGTTCAGAAAGGCAAGAGAACTCTATATGTTTAGCACTGATGCGAAGAAGAGAGCTCGCTGTACTGAAAAAGTCCGTGAGTCTTACGTTGAATGGGGTAAGTTCCTCGAGGCTGAAGGAGACCGTCTCTCAAAAGAGGGTCGATCAAGGGACGCGCTTGCCAAGTATCAAGAAGCTGCGGCTAAATATCGAGAGGGAGAAGACAAGAAGAGACTCAAGGGTCTCGACAAGAAGATCAGAAAAGCCTAGCTTCACAATGTTGTCCTTGGTTTGAACCCCGTAAGTCGTAGAATATTATCTCTGAAAATCAAATCAACATCCTCCTGAGAATAGTTGAATTGAGGCAAAAGAGACTTTACTGCTTTGTATTGCTCCTCAAGAATGTTGTATCTGAAACCACGCGGGAAGAAAGATGAATCAGTCCCAAATACAACTCTACAGGATGCTCCTGCTTTCAATGCTCTCTCAAAAATCTTGGTTATCGTGAGATCTACATCTTGGTAGTTCATCCACATGTTGCTCCCGCTTGTATCCATCACTACATTGTGTGTTTGGTACATAAGCATCAACACTTCACGAAAGAAACCTGCTCCGAAGTGTGCAATCATAAAGTTGAGATCGGGATAGTCAAGGGCTGGTTTTTGAATGTCAAGAGGATTTCCATATCTCAGATTAGCTTGAGTCCCAATGGTGATACCGAAGTGGAGGATAATAAGCAGGTTCTGTTTTTTTGCCTCTTCGTATACTGGATAAACAAGCTCATCGTAAGCATGAAAGTTCCAGGAACTTGGGTAGAGTTTGATCCCCTGAAATCCATCCTTTCCAGCCTGCTTGACAATGTCAACAGCTTTCTCTTCTGCGGGATTGATGTTTGCATAGCCTAGGAATCTCCCAGGGAAACGTTTCCTTGCTTTGTTGAATTCGTCCCACACTTCCTCTCCAATCATCATACCAATTGCAGTTATTCCATATTTATCAAGCTCATCAGCCCACATCTGACCAGCATCCCAACTCTCGTCAGGAATTTTGAGTTCAGGCATATCCGTCTGAAATGAAACTCTGTTCTGCATTCTTTCAAGGGAAGCCCCACTGTCTAACCATCGCTTGATTGTATCATATGTGAAGAAATGAGCATGGCTATCAATGACTTCGATTCCTACTTTCGAAACTATCATCCATATCACACAAGAAATTCTCTATAGTTATTTTTTGTACATTCTCTTTTGGTTAAAAGACCTCACTTGTGGTACAGAAATTGCACGCCTAAATCCAGTCACCAGTTTCAAGCTTTCGTGGTATATAATCATCAGTCAAGTACTCAAAGCTATGACTAGCGAAAGCCTGTATCTCAGCTTTCTCTTTTAATCTAAGCATGAGTTCAAGATCTTCAACCCAAGGCTTGTTTCTCTTAACAAAGGGTTCTTTGAGCATGTCCTTGACTCGTTTTATGTCAGTAGGTTGCATAGGAATTCGAACTGCTTTTGGAATCTTATACTCATCAAGGTCTCTGCTAAGGACTCCAAGGAGTTTGAGTTCTGGTGTTGCAATGAATGGAGACTCATAGCTGAGCCGTTTGCTACCTCTAAGGAATACCGAGTAGATATAATGTCCATAAGGATCAGAGTCCACAAGTGCAAAGGCAGGAATCTCAAGCTCTTTGACTAGCATCTTCAGAAACGCTCGTGTGGCAATATCACCTGATCCCTTTCCTGTGAGTACAATGCATGGTTGTCGATTCCAGTATTTGGCTTCAGCCAAACGCATCACTGCAGCATCTTTTTCAGAAAGTATGATAAATTCTGCATCACTCTCGATAATCTCAAGTTGGTCAAGGAAAGGAGTGACAGCCCATCCTCCAGTTCCCATTTTTGTTAAATCTATGAGGTCTCCACCATCTCTAATCGTGACTCGACCCATAGCTGAACCCCTCGCCGATGCTACAACATGAATACTATCTCTTGTTGTTTGAATCATCGCAGCAACATCTTCGATAATTTTGTCACTATACTTTTGCTCTCTGAAGAGGTTGACATCACTATAGAAGACCTCTCGTTTTGTGGCATGCAGGTTGGACTTGAGGAGTTTGAATACAATTTCCATGACTCTTGCTGTTCGAGTTGCATCAACCACGGATGCAAGAGAGTGATATGGTCTTGAAATGGTCTTCATACCTAATAACAAAAGATCACGTATCTCATCCCAAACGATATTATCTCCACTCCTGCTAGGAATATCAAAGGCAGGTCTTCCAGTCATCATTGTTTCATTTAGAATATCAAGTGCAGTATCGACGATTCTCTCAGTTGTGTCATCTACTGTTAGGTTCACAACCTCAACTGTTTCAATAAAGGGTATAGCTTGTTCATCCGTCTTTGGAATTTTTGTTTTCTTTTCTGCAGCAGCCCATTTCTCCTTCATTTCAGCAGCAAATTCTGCGACAGCTGTTGGAACTGGTAAACCAGATTCTTTCTTGATTGGTTTCGGTTTCTTTCTCTTAGTTGGGGTCTTTGGTTTCTTGGCAGGTTTCTTTCGAATCGGTGTTTCCTTTGGAGGTGCCTTCTTTGGGGCTTTCTTTGCAACAGGTTTCGTGGGTACTTCTTTCTTCTCTGGCTCTTCCTCCTCGGGCGGCTTTTTGACTTCTGTTTTTGGCTCGATTATTATTGGTTCTCCTGTCAGAAGTGCCATTTCTTGAGTCCGTACCAGCTCTTTTGCAGCAGCGACTATCTTTGTGGCTTTTGCTGAACTAAGACCATCAACCTTTCTAGCTACATTTTCAGGTGAAGCTCGAGCAATTCGAGCCACGGAATCATAACCTGCTCGCTCCATGGAAAGGGCGAGCTTTGATCCAAGACCAGGTATATCGGTCATAGCCAATCGTGGAGGAGCATCTTCAAAATCTTGTTCCTCTACAGATGGTGTAGATGGTTCGGTTGGAGCTTCGCTTTTCTTAACTAAATCTTTAGCAGCGTCAATGAGTTTCTTTGCACCAGCTTCACTTAATCCATCTACCTTTTTAGAAATTGAACTTGACCTTGCACGTGAAATTTTCTCTACAGTTTCATATTTTGCTTTAATGAGTTTGGTTTCTAACTTATGTCCAACACCAGGGAGTTGCTTTAAACTGAATGCACTCTCAGGCAATGGAGGAGGAGTTGCTTCTTTCTTCTTCCTTGCTGGTTTCTTACTAGCTGCAGGTTCTTTCGTGATAGGTTTTTTCTTTTCAGTTTCTTTCTTCTTTTTGGGAGTCCTCTCTTTTGCAGTTGGTTTCTTTGGTTTACTTGGAGTCTTCTTTACGCTTGTAGATTTCTTCGTTGGCTTCTTCACAGAAGTCTTCTTCTTTGTAATCTTCTTTGACTTGGTTGGACCAATTACTTCTCCAAGGGTTGCTTGAACGGTTTCTGGCTTCTTCTTTGATTTCTTGCGGCTCAATCAAATTCGCCTCCCTCAGCTGTGATTTCATCATCGAGCGAAATATCTGCGATAAGATCAGATCCAACGGTGTCAGTTTCTGTTTCTTCTTGGTCAGCTTGAGTTTCAAAACCTGTAATCGAATCCCTTAACCTACTTGCTATCATTTCAGCATCAAACTTAGTTTTTGTCTTTCCATCATTTACAATACTTACTAGACTCTGTGCAAATTGGTCTGCATACATTGCCAATATTCCTGCACGTTTAGCCTTCCTTTGTGCAGTTTCACGTCTTGTAATGAATCTCCTAAAACGCCTTCCTGCATCTTCAAGTGCTAGTTTGATTTCACGTATCATCACTTCATCTTCGGCGAGGGCTTGTTTACTCTGACCCTTGAACATAACGTGAACGTATGCTCCAGCAACATGGATGAAGACCATAAGAGGACCCCGAGGAATTCCATTATCAAATGTTGTTACTTTGTAATTCTTCCAGTTTACAGATGCGGTGGCTTTCCACGTAGCACAGTCACTATTATCTCGAAGTTTAGGTACTCTATTTACAAAGCGCCAAAGAACCATTGGAGCAGAGGTGGCTGGTTTGATTTCTCCTCCATATGCAATACAAACTTCAACTGCAAAGGAGAGACCTTTGCCAGAGGTGGGTTTTCGCGTTACCGCAGTCGCGAAGTCTGGATTGTAAGCCATTTGTATTGTCTGCTCAAACACTTCTTCACCAACGGGAACAACTGTGTCAGTAGGTGGAGCAATATAGTCTTCACTTGAGAAAGCCCGATACAATAACTCAACTTCGGTCTTTGATAATGTGTCTGTAGGAGTACTCATCTTAAGGTCATCTAGATGACGTCGTCTAAGGTCTTTACTTGCATTAGAAACAATTGTCCGAGCTTTATTTGTGCTCATTCGACAGAAAGCTTTTGTTAAAAAGCTTCGAAGGTCAGTTTCTCGAGTTTCTCGTAGTAAATCTTGGAACTCACCTATTCTGATACTTGCTGGGTGGGGTTGGGCATATTTTGGTTCGTCTGGAAAGACATTTACTCTTCTTGGATAGATGTGGACCTCTCCATAGGGATCAATGAAGATGATAGTAACATGTGAGTTGAGAAGAGAGGCCATCTCATTGTAGATATCAGCATATCCTCGCCGGTACTGAATGTTCAGATAACATAACCTGATGTATGTACCATGATGAAAAGGAAGGTCCATATCAATGGGACCTCCTACATGGTCCTTGGTATTAGCAGTAGTTGTGTAGAAGTTAGTCACTGTTGCGGCATCAGAATTGAATCTCTTTGAGATTGTGAAAATGGGTTTTCCAGTTGTGTTCTGTGCATCACTAAATGCTGATGGTGCACCAAATCCTTGACTGCCACGAGTTTGGCGCAGTTTCTCGGATTTGCTTGAAGCCAGATAAATTCCAAATTTTTCTAAATCATCAGGAACCATACCAACTCCCGTATCGAAGCACGTGAATTCATAGACTTTGAATCCTTCTTCATCATCGATTGGTACAAGATCTGGCATTTGTACTTCTTTAAGCTCAATGACCACGAGAGGTTCACGTTTGTTCAAAAGAGTGCGTAACGGAGCTACGAATTTCCTGAATTCTGTCATTCTTTCGTCAATTGTATCCTTTCTTCGAGGTGGAATCTCAACCTCTTTTCCTGCCTTCACGTCACGCTCCAACTGCTTACTCAAAGCTATTGTGTCAATCTGCCCTTCCTGAAGTTTGACTCGCACATCTTCGATAATCTTTGAATCTAGTTGCGGCTGAAGACGTGGACGTCGATTGGTCTTCCACCACCAACTCTCTAATGCGTCAATTGCATTATCCAGAAACTCAATTGCATATTGAGTATGTTTATTCAACCCAGTCTCAAAACCAACAAGCTGAGTTCGTTTACGCATGAACTTGGCTATAGTACCCTGTTTGATATCACCAGAATCTGATGAGGTAGGTACAGGTTGGGCTTTTGGTTTGGTAGATTTAATTGACTTCTTTTTTGACGGACTCAATCTTGATCACTCCATTGGTTGGAGGTTCTTTTTCGTAAGCTAGAGCGTTAAGACAGGTTTTCCCGTTCTTTCTGCGTTGA
>JAEOUL010000122.1 GCA_016839345.1 Candidatus Thorarchaeota archaeon
TCACTACCAAGATTTCCTGTGCTATGAACTAGTAATGCGGGTTTCCCAGACTCCGCGCGATGTCGAGAACAAAATATGAACACTTCAGGGTTGAAGTGCTCTGCAAGGTGATCACAGTGAATCATATCTCGTGTGGTTGTGATGAGGAGATCTTTATCTAAAGAGTAGATTCTATTCCCTTCAAAAGATTCACCAGAATCAGAAAATCCATACTCGTTTAGAAGTATATTTTTAATAGTAAGGCTTGCTGTATCCTGTTCAGACGTAACTAGAACCCTCAAGCTGGGCATCCTCAAATTCTAGAGTTGAGTCATTTCAAGTAATGGTTCTAAGCTGACTTCGACTTGAATTATCACCTTATCACCAAAAGCCTCCAAAATCTCAGTTTCGATACGACCTTTGAATTCCTTCACTTTGTCAATCTGTCTACTTATGTCATCCCTTAATCGCAACAAGTCATTGGAATGGTATTCCAAGTTTTTCTCAGCCTCATTGAGTGCAGCACGAAGGTTATCATTCTCTGAATAGACATCCGATCCTGCATATGTATGGCGTTTATTTTCAATGTCTTTTGCCTGTTCTTGGAGTTTACTAAGACCACCTTTTTCAAGAGCTACAATCTCTTCTATAGCCCGTCTTGCTAGTCTGTCTTTGAGAGGGAGTTTTCCATTTTCTATTGCTTCTTGCAGACCATTCAAACCCTCAAGGAGGTTTGGATAGCCATCTTTTTCTTTTGTGATTGCTGTGTAGGGGTCTTCAAAATACTCCGTTAATGCAATCTGTCCCGCAGGTCCGATCCTTACTCCGGTATCATGTTGAAGGAATTTCTTGACTTGCTTTTTCAACGGGTTTAATTTCATCCGCAGCAATCCAGCTACACGATCAGCTTGTTCATCTAAACTTAGTAGCTCTGCAACATTGGAAGTTTCTGTAAAATTGTCATATGATTTCGTTGCAGAATCATACTCTGATTGGGCTGTTTGAATCTTATCTCGAATCTGACGAATTTGTTCTTCAAAAATCTCCTTACTGAATGTCAAATCATGAAGTGTATCAATTCGCCCACCAATTCGTTCTAAATCCTTTACCCAGCTAAACTCGTATAGAAGCTTACCAATCTTATTCATTTCTTTTGCAAGCTCTTTCATATAGGAATCAAGTGTCTTGATTGTGTTCTTGTAACGTTTATCCATCCTTCGAATCCAACGTGCACCCGCACCCCATAATTCCTGGATGAAGTGTTGAATTTCTTTTTGCATTTCCTCTGTATTTTCATAAGTGATCTCCTTGTCAACATAGAAGTCATCAACAATTTCACCAATTTTCAGAGCAAATCTTGAGGCAATACCACCAGATTCAATGTCGTCCACGTCTTCCTCTTCTTTGAACTCCTTTGACAGCTCTTCGATATCTTTCAAGGTAGTTTCTACTATTTTGTAACTTCGTTCAGCTTGTTTGATGAAATCTTTTGATTTGTTACGAAGCTGTTTACGATACCACTTTTGGAGCTGTTCTACAGTGAGATTGGTCATTGGAAAACACCTAGACCTGTCACGGTTTTTGAGACTCGTTTATCAACTTTATGACCTGTGAACTGGCGTACTGAAAACTCAAACAAGCAAGATGTTTATATCAAAACTGCTCATCGGTGTCGCAGCATAGGAACTGTGATCGATCATGTCTGAAACCTTGGAAACCGGCAATCGGAAGCCAAGGCTGGACGCTACATATAATGTTGAGTGTTCATCCTGAGGTAGAGGTCGTTTGGGTTTCTTCATAATGCGCCTCAGCTTGATAGATCCCGCTGGAAAGGATCGCTTGCTAATTCGCAACCCTGCTGAATATAAGAGTGGTTTCTGGCAGACATACTATTCAGAGGGTATGTTCTGCAAGGCGGAATCCACAGAGAGCAAATCCTTTGCTCTAGAAAGTGAGGAGTCTGGTAAAGGAATACTCAATGTATCCCTGAGTCATTCTCCACTACTTGATGGTGTGAAAACAACAAGAACAACCATCAATGTCTGGAGCTTCAACAGACCGATCATGCTAATTCGACACAGGACAACTAACATCACAGACAAATCCATTGAGGACTTGAAAACTTACAACTTCATGGACTTTGATGTTGGAGGTCCGGCGAGTTACAAGGACGACAAAGCGGTCTATGATCCAGAAACTGGACTCATGCTGGTCTATGATGGAAATCCACTTCATGTGGCACTTGCATCTAGACCAAAGGCAGACAGATGGGAGATATCACCACCAACTAAACTGCGCATCGATGAAGAATCACGCGACCTAAAGAACAACCTTGAGCTTGGACCTAAAGACGTGGCGACTGGACTTCAGTGGAACTTGGGAAATCTAGAACCATCTGAGAGTAAATCGGTAGACATCGTTCTAACATCCGCGACCAGCCTCGAAGGGGTCAAAACTCTAATTCCAGAAGGATGGAGTTTGTTCGACAAGAAGATACGATGATGCGGGAACGTAAAGCATTGCAGTTTCCGTTGAGAGCAGGGAAGTCCCCGGTTCTTTTTGTCGATGACCTAACAAAAAGAAAGGGGAGGGGACAATGAGTCCCCTTGTACTAGAGAGATCTCTCTAGATAGTCCACCAGCATCTGAGCCTCATACGTTAAGCAGGCGAATTGTCCCTTGTTATTGAGATCTCCACCAGTTAACAGTCCCATGTTCTTTAGAGAGCGCAGGTTCCATTTCACAGTACTATATGGAACTCCACTTTGTCGTGACACCATATCTGCAAGAGCAGTCAGGGTCATTTCATAAAACCTGAGTAACTCACGACTCATTCTCAGTACAAGTTTCTGTGAATCGCTCAACCTAGCCTCTGCTAATTGGAAGAACGATGCAAGAAGACTCTGAAAAGTAGTAGAAACCTCACGCTCACTGAAGGAGCGTAAGAACGCATTCACCTCTGCGTGACTTAATTTGATAGTCACCTTTCGCGTTTGAGACCCGATATCGATGGGCAGTGGTCGTTTCAGTACCCATTGCATTTTCACCTCGTTTCTTTTGGGTCAAAAAAAAAATCAGACCATTTTCACTTAAGTTTTACCAGAAACGCTACTCTATATCTGGCATTTCAAGACCCATAGATCTGAGCTTGCCAAATCCCTGACTGAAAAGACTCATGTGATGCCGAATGTTTTCTTCTGATTCTGCAAGATCTGATAGATAGGGTATAATTTCATCTAATCCACTTGATTTATACTCTTCATTCATAGTATGGATTGTGTCGCTCATCCCAAGCATATCTTCAGACAAAATCTGTGTAAGGTCTATCATCGACTGAACCACTTGTCTGGCCTCAGGATCAGGCATGTACGGGAGAAAGTCTTCAAAGGCAATACCAGCAGCTTTACACCGCTCCACACGCCCTGGAATAATCTCCTCATACATAGAGTGCATCCACCCAATACGCTCCTGATTAGTGAGGTCTCTCAAATTATCAAGTGAAAAGTAACCCGTATATGGTCCAAATTCAGTACTCTCGTAATATATCCAGTCCTCGAATGCTTTAAGCACTCGTCGCCAACCTTCCTGTTCTGACATTGGCCCACCTAATTCCCTGTCATCAATTGATGTTATAAACTAGCGCGATGTTGATAGTATGACTATGACTACAGAAATTGTTCAGTCCATAATTGAATTACTCGAACAGTCGAAGGAAGATGGCAAGGTTTCAGATATCAGTATGCTGAAGAAAGAAGTGTTAGGAAATCTAGGACTTCCAAATTCAACACCATTCATTATTAGCAGAATACAGCGAATTGACATTGGAATGATCGCTGTAAATCATGGTGCAAGTATTTCGGAAATTGTCAATCACCTAACTTGGAAGGACTTTGAGAGTTTTGTTGCGGGAATTCTTTCAGAGAACAATTATAGATGCGTCGAGAGCTTTCGAAGACGCGGCAACGCATTGATGCGTGGAATGGAGATAGATGTAGTAGGTGTTAAAGGAAGTACAATCATCGCTGTAGATGCAAAGATGTGGGGAGTTCGAAGTGGAAAAGCTGCAGCGTTGAAGACAGCGGCGGAGAAGCAAAAGAAAAGAACAGTTGAGTTAACTTCAGACTTGGACAGACTTTTTGAGAAACTAAATACAATTTCACAAGGACAGTACAGAATCTTTCCATCAATTGTGACTTGGCTTGTAGAGGAGGTTGAATTTCACGAGGGGGTTCCCGTAGTGCCAGTTTTCAAACTGAACTCATTCATTCTGGATTTAGATTATTTCGAAGACATCATTGTGAGTTATTCCAGTTAGATGGACTCAGGACGAATCATCTAAGATGCAATCTACCCAGAAAATCCCATACGACTCCTATCAGATTAATCACTCCTAGTCTTTGTCCAAAAACTTTGTTTCGAGTAGATAGTGCTTTTAACGGAACACCTGTTTCCTGTTACTATCAACATTGAGCTGATATTGATGTCTGGTCGTTTGTTTGGCGTTATCTATCATGAGAATGTGAATAACTGGGCAACTGCAGGATTGATAGAAGCCATCAAGGCGAAAGGTCATACTCCAAAACCGTTTCGACTTCCTGAGATTGCTGCGGAGATTCCAAACAAGTTCACCTACCTTGAAGATGAGGATGTTTCCAATATGGATGGAGTGATGGTAAGAACAATTGGTTTTGGTACAGGGGATCAAATCACATTTCGAATTAGTCTCTTGGAGCATTTCGAAGATGCTGGAATCTACGTTATGAACCCAGCATATTCATTCAGAAGAGCCAAAGACAAGTATGCGACACTAACTGCCCTGAACAAGGCAGGAATTAGAGTTCCACGCACCTACATTGGTGAGAATCTAGAGGCTGCAATCAAGTTTGTTGAGGATGTTGGAGACGTAGTCATCAAGCCTCTGATTGGAGCAAGAGGTATGGGTGCAATACGGTCAGACCATCCTGAACTAGCTTATCGTGCAATGAAATTCATCCATCAACTGGGACAAGTGCTCTATGTTCAAGAGATGATAGAAAAACCAGGTCGGGATATTCGTGCTTTTGTAATAGGAGGAAAGCTGATAGGTTCTATGTACAGATACATTCCCGAAGGATCAGAAGATGAATGGCGAACCAATGTCCATAGCGGCGGAAATGCAGAGTTGGCTCAATTGACTCCAGAGTTTGAAGAGTGTGCTATCCGAACAGCTGAGGTACTGAAACTAGATTATACAGGAGTGGACATTTTAGAGTCGAATGATGGCCCTTGCGTCATTGAGGCAAACGCTGCTCCTTCATGGAGTGCTCTCTCTAGAGTAACCGGGATTGATATTGCGTCACTTATTATTGATAGACTTGTGGAGCAATCAATCAGCTAATCGAGCGTTCAGGATAGCTTCAACTTCTTCTTGTGTGAGAGTTTCGAATATCATACTCTTTGTATCGATCTTTCCAATTTCAAGGGTCTTCGCCCTTTCATCTGGAGAAACATCTGTTTTGTCTGTGACTTGCAAAAGTCCTGTAATTGCTAAATCTAGTGCACCATCAATGTTTAGTGTGTCTTTGTATTTGTCAGCAAAGAAATCACGAACAACATCAGCTTCCTTACCAATTGCAGCAGCTTTCCAACCCCAGAATGAACCAGACGGATCGGTGGAATACAATTGTGGACCGTGGTCATCTATGCCAGCTAACAAAAGAGAAACTCCGTATGGTCGAACTCCGCCGTACTGAGTGTGCATCTGTTTTGTATCACAGATGTTCACGACAAGTGAAGCTATTGAGATAGGTTCATCATAGCTCAGTCTGTTAATCTGTGCCTGAACTCGGGCTTGATCAATGAGCTTTCGAGCGTCGGCGTGAAGACCTGCAATTGCAGTACCTACATGATCATCAATGAGTAGTATCTTCTTCAGGGAGTCGAGATCAGCCATTGGATGTGGAGAACGTTTCTCTCCAACAAGTACTACTCCATCTTTAGCCTTGACTCCTACAGCTAACGGTCCATGTCGAACAGCTTCAGTAGCATATTCTACTTGGTATAATCTGCCTTCTGGACTGAAAACTGTAATAGCTCTATCATAACCCATTGACTGTTGTGGAAACATGTTTCGAATAACACTCCAGCAATATTTGGCGTGGTCAAATCAACGTCAATCCTAGGGCGTTTAAAAGGTTGTCTGTGTGTTCACTATCTTGAAGGTTTAACGCCATTCTAACACCAAGTTGATTCCAGAGGGAAATTTGCCAATCACTGATTTCAACTCTTCAATGTCGGGTTCATGATATTCAGAAACATCTCTCTTACGTGTACCTGAAGATTTCTTGAAATTCTGTACAAGATAATCACCCCTAAAGCCCATTGAATTGAGAAATTCTGCAATCTGGAGAATCTCAGACGGTTTTGTCAGACCCCCTACATACGTAGTTCGTGGCCAGAAATCCACCTCAGAGCTGATCAGCAATTCGATGCTCTTGGTAATTTGGGGCCATGGATTGTGTTTCACTCGAGCCACCTCACAATATCGATTTGGAGTTGATTTGATATCAAACCAGACTGAATCTAAGTAGGGTAGAGATAGTTCAAGAATTGTGGGGATTGCTCCTTGTGTATTGAGATTGATATGTTTGGATTCATCATCTAGACGTAGGGCTTTCAAAAGGTCAGGAAGGTCTTTGTGAATGGTTGGTTCGCCTCCGGTTATGCAGTAACCATCAGTCAGGTGCCCAGTTAGTTTGTTAACAATCTCTGAAATAGACATCTCCTCTCCAGAGTTTCGTGGAATAATCTCAGCATTCTGACAGAAAGAACAATCCATATTGCATCCAGCAGTAAAGAGAACTGTAACTGGTAGTCCAGGTACATCAACCAGGCTTATGTCAATAATTGATGCAACTCTCATGTTCTTTCAAGTCCATATCTTACTCGGGTTTCCCGGGTTAAATCTTAAACCCATATGAGTCAATATTCGAAGAGTATTACTAGATTTCTTGAAGCTTTTTTCTATAATCTTCTTAAGAAAAAGACATCCTCAAATCTGAGGGGACCGTGCAATGGAAAGCAGATGTATAACTAGAAGTGACATCTTGAAAAGTACTCTTTTTCATATACAAATAAAGCAGTGTCAGTATATTGACAATTTCCCTGAAAAAGTGGCAACTATTATTGATACAGCGGTTGGCAAGAAGAGATTGAAAAATTACTCAGATGTTAAGAATAGACTCTACCGGATCAAGACCAACTTCTTCAAAATCAACAACATCAAAAAGAAAGATTTCTTTGAAGGGCTTTATCAACGAATAGAAAACCGGACAAAATAAGCTGGGATCAGATTACCGTTTCTTTCGTGGAGTGGCTTTCTTCAAGGTAACGATGAATTTCGACCCTAAAGCAGGCTTGCCTTCCACTCGGTCTCTTACTTCAATCGTACCCCCATATTTTCGAATCATCTGATTGACGAGGGTCAAACCCACACCGCCACCATATGTTCTTTCTGTGAAGAGCAATTTTTTCCGCATGTCACTTAGTCCAGGACCATCGTCACCAATTATCAGTCTGCATGTATCGTTTGTTGAGTCGAAGGAGATCCACACTTGTTTCTCTTCTTTGGGGTTATGACGCGCAGCATTTTCGAGAAGATTCCAAATCATCTCGCCTAGTAGCACATCCGCCTCAACAATGAGTTTCTTATTCATGCCTTCAACATGGACCTTAGCGCCGAATACTCGTTCCAAGATTTTGATTTTTTCTTTGATTACCGGTATTGCATCAATCTGAGAGAGTGGAATATTACGAATCTGTGCGGCTCGTTTTACCTTGGTGATTAAGCGGTTGCATCGCTCAACAGCATCTAAGATGTCTTGCCGTGCGTCATCAACATAAGATGGTGGAACTTGTTCTTCCAGCATACCACTGCTTGTCATTATCACCTGTAATTGATTAGCAATATCATGTGACAAGAGATCAAGGTAGAACTGCACCGTTTCCTCTGCTTCTTTTTGTGCAGAGATTTCAGTCACCACGGCAAATGTTCCAATGAATTTCCCATCCCGATCGATATATGGCGTTGCAGAAATTATTGTGGGAACAGTTTCCCCGGTCTTACTAGTCCAGCTTAACTCATAACTCTCGGACTTCCCAGATTTTCTATCAGCAATCTTCTGAGCTAACCCTTCTGAGTCCATATCCTCAGTCAGTTCAATCCATGGATTACCAAGAAGTTCGTCAGGAGTGTAGCCTATCATTCTACAGAAGGCTTCATTTGCATAGACGAAGTTTCCGTCAGGGTCGTCAATGACCAAACCATCATTCATAGTTTCAACAAGCATCTGATAACGAGTTTCTGATTCTTCCAAGGCTTCTGTATCAGCTAGTATTTCTGTGATATCGAAGATATGAGCGATGATCTTTGGCTTTTCATCAGGACCAATGACCATTGATGTCCGTCCTTCAAGTGTTCGCATAACTCCATCCTTTCGAAATATTTCCATGGGATAAACGCTTGGAACATCCTCACCCTTACGTCTACGCTCATAACGTTCAGCAACAAGTTTAGCCATATCCTCTTTCATGAATTCTCGAAAGTCATGGCCAACAATATCCTTTAACTCTCCAGCAAATATCTGACAGCATTTCTCATTCGCGTACTCGATTTTATAATCGTCACCGACTATTGCAATTCCTTCGTGTGAGTTGTTGAGAAGATCATTCAGAATTGCATCGCTTATTGCAGGGAGTACAAAATTTTCCTTCTTCGGAGTCATAGGGCGATTGTTTCTTTTTTTCTGTTCGCCTTCATCCTTCGGCAATTCATTCATACTCCGACACCATTTTTTTCCCTTGTTTTTGTTGGCATAAATCATAGAGTATTATTGCTAGGCAGGGTCATGAACTTTCGCTAATTATGCCTTCCGTGCGCGAACGAATCAACTAAATCTATTCCAAAATTTTGTTCCACTCTTTTGTCTTCCATATCCAGCAAGATCATCTATCTTGACTATCAATCTATTGAGTGAAGGAATGTGTTGTACAAACCACAGGATTGTTCGATGAAATAGTCCATCTTTCTTGTTATATGGACATGAACGGATGCAGTTGGAACATTCAGATCCATTTTCCACCCAGAAACCATAGCAGGTTTCAACATCGACATACCACTTCCTGATTCCTGGATTGTTGGATTTTGTAGTCCCTCTCCAGGTCTGATCTCTCCCAAATGGAATCGATTGTGAAGGGCAGTTAGTGGCACATTTCTCACAGGTTTCACAAAATCTTACTACAGCATTACAGAACCCAATATCTGGATAATCTCTTACAAGGGGCATATCTGTGAGAAGTTTGGCGATTCGAACTCGAGGACCAAATTCTTTTGTTATCAGAATACCATGTCGCCCGTATTGACCAAGGCCAGCATCGATTGCCAATGGAACACTCAGAGCAACATTGTTTCCACAAGTCAGGGCA
The DNA here is from genome assembly GCA_016839345.1 of Candidatus Thorarchaeota archaeon. The sequence goes on from JAEOUL010000122.1 coordinate 9,441, forward strand.
CTATATCCTAGTCTCCGGATAAATGCCGCTAGTTCAAGCTCAATAAACGCCATTTTTGAATACCCTAAACCTGTTACAGCTGAGCTTGTGAAACTAGGTGATGTAGCGATAGCATCATAGTTCATCTCAACAGCCATGACTATTGCATATTGGTAGCTCTCTGGGATATCGTATGATTCTCCGCGTCTATTCTCGGTATAGAGCCAGTTTCTGTCAAGAGATGTTATTCTTACGAGATTAGCTCCAAAGAAACGTGCGGCTTTCTTTATCATCGATGTGAGTATGTTAGGATTGGTTTCGTGTCTTGTGCCTTTTTCACTTGCATCTGGGTCAAGACCAATACCTGGTCTTTGAAGAGAATTTCTTGAATCATATAGCTTCCAAGCAGCAATACTCAATTCATTCTCAAACCTTCCATATCCTGGAATGCCCTTGGCAATCATCGCTTCTGACCCAAAGAACTCTGTCTTTTGGTAGAATTCATAATCTGGATCAAATTGCACTCTTGCGAATATTGTATCTGCTTCTGACATCGGCGAGAAGGAATCTTTGATTTCATAAGGCCATTCTTCAGACGAGTCTTTTCTTCGATCGGATTTCATTGTATAACTCGGCTGAATCGTGGATTCAATTGTGATCGCATCCAATGGACAGGCTCGAAGACATGCAAAACATTTAGTGCATAATTTGGGATTAATAGTTGGGATTGTGCTTTTCGCCTCAAAGCTCAACGGTGTTTCTAGATTGTGCACTCCTTTACAGGCATCTAGACACTCGAGTGAGCAAACTGAAGTATCGCACACTTCGATTATCACAAACATAAACGATTCTCCAAATTGTTAGCGATTCTTGCTCGAAACCTCTAATACATTCTTCTGTGGGAGAATATTGCACAATTAAACCTCTGTCATTAAAAGGAGATTAGACAAAAATAGCCAGAACGGTGTGAGCAATGAAAAAATATGTGATTGTGTTCGAACCATCAGGTCTACGTATTTCTATAGACGAACACAATACATTTCTTGATGCAATCAGACAAACAGGGCTTCATGTAAATTCAGAGTGTGGTGGTAGAGGGACTTGCTTAAAATGTATAATTACCCTTCATCCAGCACCAGAACCAACACCGCAGGATTTGAAGCATATATCTTCAACTGACCTTGAGAAAGGATTTCGCTTGGCTTGTCAGCATAAAGTCAAACAAAAATCACGAGTTGTTCTCCAAGACCATCAAAGAGAGGTGAAAATACTATTTGAAGGATTATCTGTTGAGAAACGGTGGAAGTTAGATTCAGAACAAAAAGACAAGTTTGGAATTGCAATCGATCTTGGAACCACTACTATCGTGGCATATCTTCTTGATTTGAATACAGGAATTCAACTGGGACAATCAGCAGCACTAAATCCACAAGTTATGTATGGCGAGGATGTGATGTCACGAATCACTCACGCAGCTACAAAAGAGAAAGGTGCAGAGGAACTCTCTGAAATTGTAACAAAAGAAATCAGTAATCTTGCTGCTCGACTAATTGAAGCAATTAGTGTGAAGAGGACCAATCTAACTAGGGTATCAATTGTGGGAAACACAGCGATGCATCATCTCCTTCTAAGAGCAGATGTGAAACCTCTTGGCCGTTCACCATATGAACCAAGCATTAAAGGAGCTGTAAATACAACAAGTAGGGCTGTAAAATTATCAGCTACGCCAAAAGCCAATGTATACTTTCCTCCGAATATCGCAGGATTTGTGGGAGGAGACACTGTAGGTTTCATCCTATCGCAAAGATTAGACCTAGCGGAAAAAGTTGTTCTTGGCATAGATATTGGTACAAATGGTGAGATTGTGCTCTCCAATCATGGAGAGCTGTCTTGTTGCTCGACAGCAGCGGGCTCAGCTTTTGAAGGTGCCACAATTCGTCATGGAATGAGAGGAAAGATTGGTGCAATCGAGTACGTATCTATAAAATCTCTAAATAATCCTCCTGAGATATCCGTTATTGGTAATGTAGCTCCTCAAGGTCTCTGTGGGTCCGGAATAGTTGACCTGACTGCTGAGATGATTCGTACAGGAATACTTGATTCGGGAGGTAAAATGATACACTCATCAAGTAGAGTCTTCAAGGATGATGAGGATGGTACGAGCTATCTAATAACCAGCAGGGAGGAATCAGGTGCTAAGAGAGAGATAACATTCACACAGAGAGATGTCCGACAGGTCCAATTGGCAAAGGGAGCAATCTACACTGGATCAATAATCCTACTAAACGAGTCAAAACTTGGTATCGAGGATATCGACATCGTGATGCTAGCGGGAGCTTTTGGCACATATATTAGACCTGAGAGTGCTTTGGGAATAGGACTTTTCCCCAAAGTGCATGTTGACAAAGTCGTTCAGGTTGGGAATGCAGCTGGCGAAGGAGCAAAAGCGCTGCTTCTTTCATCGGAAACCAGGCGCCTTGTGGAGCAATTAGTGGCTGATATTCGTTACATAGAATTAGCAAATCATGAGAATTTTCAACCAGCATACATCGAATCGCTCAAATTTCCAAAATGATATGTTGAAAGGAGTATATTGCGAGTGTCGGAGATTTCAAAACCCATCAACATTGGACATATACGAACGTGCCAGTGTCCTCCAAAACATATCAACTGCTTTACAGCTAAGGAATGGATGCAATCTCAGATTGCTGTATGGGAGTTTTTCTATGAGAAGAGAGATATCCGAGATAAAAACATCCATCCTGCAGTATTTCCAATCTCCCTCCCTACGAAATGCATAGGTCTCTTCACCCATCAAGGGGAATTAGTCGTTGATCCATTTGTAGGTAGCGGAACAACACTTCTTGCAGCGCAAGACCTTGATCGAAATGCAGTAGGCTTTGACTTAAAGCAGGAATATATTGATTTTTCAAACTCAAGAGTCTCGAAGAGCAAAACTGATTCAACTCAGCAGTTAGCGATTTGCGATGATGCTATGAACATCCATGATTATCTAGAGGAGAGCACGATCAGTCTAGTCATAACATCACCACCATACGCTAGTCTCCTTAACAGGAAACGCAAGAATAAGAGTAAAAGAGGCAATCTGAGAGAAGATGAGCATTACTTGAAGGTTCAACAATATTCAGACAACCATAGAGATTTGGGCACGATGGATGTAAAGCCATACGCAGATAGTATTGGGGAGATATTCAGAAGAATGTTGCCACTTCTCAGACCGAGAGGCAATTGTGTAATCAATATTACAGACTATTGGTGGGAAGGGAAGAGAATTCCAGCACACGTCTATGTAATTGAAGCAATGCAAAATGTTGGCTATGAGTTGAGAAACACAATAATTTGGGATAGACGAAACATTGTAAACCGAGTAGGTATCTTTGGTTGGCCATCTAACTACATAACACTCACAACAACGTTTGAGTACCTCTTGCACTTCTGGAAACCATCAGACTGAGATATTATGAATTGGGAAAACAAGTTCCTTTACGCGTTCAACATTATTACGTACTTCATTCCAAGTATCTTCATCATCCTCATATGGTGGTTCCTGCTTCGGTGGTTCATATCGGTATCCTGAGAGAACAGACATTACAACACCGATACCCCATTTGAATGAATCATTAGTATATCCTCCACCAGCCATTACACCCACTCGGCCTTTGCTGAATTTATGGGCTGCATTATGGAAATATGATGCAATATATCGAATTGCTTCAGTTGTCAGATTGAGGTGCGCAAGACGGTCCCTATAATGAGCATCAAAACCTGGTAGAAAAAGGATGAAATCAGGATTGAAAAACTCAACAAGCGGTGGTACTATGCTATCGAAAGCATACCTATACACTCCGTCACAAGAGTCCATTGGGAAATGCATGTTGATGTTGTATCCTCTACCGGGACCTTCTCCAATATCAGGAATGAAACCATCGTGAGGATACATCCATTCCGGATCCTCGTGAAATGATATCTGCATGACTTCAGGGTCTCTATAGAAATATGTCTGAGTTCCGTTACCGTGATGAACATCAAAATCAGCTATTAAGATTCTCTTGAACCCGAGGTTCTTCAGCTCATAAACAGATGCTGCTACATCATTAAAAATGCAGAAACCTCCACCCCACTCAAACTTGGCATGGTGAAATCCTCCTGTGGGGGACAGAAAATGGTCTATCTTTCCTGAAATTACAGCTTGGACTCCAGTAACTGTAGCTCCGGAGGTGATGCTAGCATTTTCGTAAATCCCCTTGAATCCGGGAGTGTCAATGTCGATTTCACCTGCACCAGTTTCAGATATTCGTTTAACCTCATCCAAATAGTTCTGAGCATGTATTGTTTTCAGGAGGTCATCACGGAGATATTCAGGTTTGATGATCTCAACATTTGGTTGATCCAGAAAATTATTCTCAGATAGAAAATCTCTAACCATTTGGAATCGTCCTACTTTGATTGGGTGCCTCCTTCCAAAGTCAAAGGTTTCGAGGAGAGGGTTCCAGAGAAAACCTACCTTGCATCTATCTAAGAGATTCATTATTCTGCTCGAAATCTGTGCACACTTATATGGCTTGGCAACAAGTGTGCACAAGGGTGCAGATTAGAAATTGAAGATTCGCTCAGTCGCGAAAGTGCCTACTTCTGCGAATGTATATTCCGTATATGTTCGCCAGAAACAAGATGCTAGTACACAGATTTTCTCTCTGGATTATGGCGACCGACTGAGAGTCTTTGATGCTAGGGGTACACTTCGCAGTGCAAGAAAGTGGAGCAGCAAAGTGCGATGCATTGCTGTGGGAGACATTGAAGGAGAAGGGAGAGATGCTCTTGTAGGGGGAGTTGGCAAAAAAGTCTTGGTGGTAGACCACAGAGGTAGCCCTGTCTGGAATATTAGACTTGAAAGTGATGTCGTAGCCTGTGACGCTCGAGATGTTGATGGAGATGATGCAGCAGAGGTAGTAGTTGCTCTACAGAATAATCGTGTGATTTTGTATAACGATGATAAGGATGCAATATTCACAAAGACTATGCAAGACCCAGTTGCAGATGTGTGGCTAGAAGATATTACAAAGGACACAGAGCTTGAAATCGTAGTTGCAGATAAGGAGGGATTGATCACCGTACTTACTGCAGCTGGATATCAATTGAAGGAGCTTCAGTTAGGTTCTCGTTTGTCAGTTTTTGCAGTACTCTCATTCGGTGATAGGACACTATTTGTCACTGGAGACCAGTCATCAACTCTTCGCATGTGGGATATTGATGGAAACGAGGTTGCAAGACTTGATGTTGGTGACACACCAAGAGCAATGGCTACGGGCATACCCGATGACGTATCAGAAGTTGCATTTCTTGTTGTGAGTACGAAGGATCGAAAATTGGGTTTCTGGGAGGTTCAGGAATCTGGAAGGGCTTCACGAACTGAGAAGGTAATCCTCCAACAGATTGGTTCCACAAAAACTGTCCTCTACCGTAGAGCAATCAAGTGTGGTAATTGTGGGGCACCCACATCTCCAGAGGTTTCTACATGCTCTTCGTGTGGTGCAAAATTGGAGATGATTGAGGAATATGTAATTGAGGAATATATTCAGGAGAGCATTGACTCGATTACATCTAAGCATAACAGAATCAAGTTGAAAGAGCTTGATCGGATTTTGCGACGGACCTTACCAAGACCTGCGGCCTATAATTTACGCCGTAGCCTCCAAGCCATGATTCAAAGTGGAGAGATTGAAGGCCACATTGATGGAAACATGTTTGTGAGAACAGAAACCAAGAAGAAACCGATTCCAGTACCAACCAAGCAGGCCGTGCAGAAGGTAAGAGGTACTCTAAGAGAACTTCTTCTTGGATCAGATACTTTGAATGTTCATCGTCTTGAAGAAGAAACAGGAGTAGATCGCAGAATTCTGCGTAGAACTCTAATCATCTTACTTGGAGAGGGAACCGTGAAGGGTTCACTATCAGGGGATGAGTTCATTCTGGAAGAGAAACAAGATGTTGATGATTTTACCAAGAAATTGGTACATGAACTAGCAACCTGGAGTGGTTGAATAGAGTTGAATAACAAGACTCGTACGAAAAGTGGTGTTAGATAGATGGAAATCTCAAAACGAATAGTAGTCACATTTGTCACAGTTGCGCTAATTCCAATTCTAGTGATTGCTTCACTGTCAATAATCGCAATCATTGATGTGGCGAATGCAAATGCGGGTGATGCTGCAGACGAATTAAAGGCTGAAGAATTGGCCAATCTTGTGAGACTCTCTAATGATACAGGGCTCTTCATAGAAGAGAGGTGGCAGAATTATGTTGACGGCGTCTATATGATGGAAGCCTACTGTGAAGACCTGTTCAATGAGAGAATCAACGCAACACCACGTTATAGCTATTATTGGAACGAAACCGAAGAACCGAATTGGTATGATTTGACATTTGAAACTGACCAAAACATTGTTGATGCATATTTCTCAGATTACATCACATTTCAAACAGATTGCTACTATATGCCTCGATTCGCGTGGAACAACAATGATCCCCATGATCTATCCCCAGGGACACAGTACGCACTTGATGTTTCATCAAACATGGTCAATGTCTTCAAGGCACTTCATGCAATGAACGAAGACTACAGATGGTTATACATGGGATTCGATTTAGGAATCTCAGATCAACACCTATTCAGGAATTATCCCTTTGATGATCTCGTCTACTTCCAGTGGGATGAAAATGAGGAAATTGGCCCTCCGGAAGATGACTATGATCCCAATGCTGAAGATTGGTATACAAATGTAGCAACGCAAGATCCAGGTGATGATAGTATTGTATTCACAGAGCCATATATTGATCCTTCAGTTGGTCTCGTAATATCTATGGGTAGACCTGTGAGGTTTGACGATGGAACACTGATTGGTGTTGTATCAGCTGACGTTACAATGGCTACGATAAATGAGAAAGTACTGAATCTTGAAGTACTCAGCAACGGGTATTCGTATCTTCTCGATAGATCTGGAGTTGTTGTCGCTCATCCTGACCTTGGTGTCTTTGACGATCCACTTCCTATTGAGATGCTTGAGTTTGGTTCTCTAACCAGTTCTGAAGCTGAAACATTCAATGATTTACTTACTTCCACAGTCCTAGCAGAGGAATCAGGCTTGGAAGAATTTCAGAAGAATGGTCAGCTATGGCATATGGCTTTTGTTAACGTAACGAACACAGAGTACGTGTTGGCGATAATAGTTCCTGATTCCGATGTTGTCGCACCAGCAATAGCAATGCTCAATCTTGTGGCGACTCAGACCATTATACTCACAATTGCGCTTGGTGCTGTTTTAGCAGTAGTAGCAGGAGTTGTGACTGTTGTTTCATATCGGAGGGCGCACTCAGTAGTTGAACCAATTTCTGAAATGACTCGTCTTGTTAGAAAGATGGCAAAACAAGATTTCACACGAGGAGTTTCGACTGCAGGAGCTATGTATGAAGAGGTTGGAACAACTGTCGATGCATTGCTTTCTTTCCAGGAGGCTGCACGATTTGGAAATCAAGCCTTCATACGAGGTGACCTCAACAGAGCATTGGCAAACTACCAGAATCTCTTGGAAATCAGTCGTAGACTTCAAATTGAGGAAGGAGAGCAGACCATGCTTCTCAATATTGGAAACGTATTCCGACAACGTGGGGATACTGGCAATGCTCACGATTACTATGAACAATCAATGGTCATTGCAAAGAGGTTGCTGGAGAAATCCAAGGAAGATGGCGCAGATGAGAAGGATGCCATGGTTAGAATCGCATCTCTCTACCATAATATGGCACTCGTTGAGATGGACAGTGGACACGCTGACAAATCAATGAGTCTCCTAGAGGATGCGGAAGCAATTGATCGAACATTGAACAATGCCTATGGTTTATCAAGAAGGTTTGATGCGATGGGACTAGTCATGATGCGTGATGGTCGCTACAGTCAAGCCCAGTCAAGGTTTGATGAGGCAAAGGAGACAGCCATATCAATTGACTACACTAGAAGCCTTGCATACATTAACTACCATGAAGGTGAATTGTATCACGTTCAAGGCAAGTGGAAAAAAGCAGAGGATGCCTACAACCAAGCAATCTCTTTCGGTCAGGAAACTGATGAACTCTGGTTGGTTGTATTTGCACTTCAACGACTGGCAGATGTTCTTGACGAGCGAAATAAACCTAGTCATGAAACACGAAGGAAGGCTGAGAAACTTAGAAGATCTATTATGTTCAAGAAGAGTGTTACATTCGTTATTGATTACTCAGGAAGTATGCAGGCTCAGAATCGAATACGAGCTGCAGTGAAAGGTGCTCTTGAGATTCTTCATGAGCAGGTTAATCCTCAAGATGCCGTCTCAGTTATTGTCTTCAACTCATCCTATAGGGAACTTCTCCCACTCACAATAAAGGGTGAGCGAGAGGGAGAAGACAATCCAATTATTAGAACACTTCAGTCGCTGAAGTACCCGAATTATGCTACAGCATTCTATGATGCTCTTGGCAGAGCTCTGGAAGAACTTGAAAAAATCGAGTCCAGTGAGCATAGGTGGGTCATTGCCCTCACTGATGGGCAAGATAACAGCTCCAAGAAATACTCTCTAGATGTTCTAGAAGGAATTCTTACAGAAAGCGACCGCATGAAGAGAAAACGTCCGCTCACAATTGAAGGTTTTATTCGAGACCATCACCTTGATGTCAATCTACTTATCATTGGTGTTGGACAAGAGTTGAGTAACTGGGCAGACACGAAACGGCGGATCAAATCAGCCCGAACAGGGAAACCTATCACAACTGAGGAGCTTTTGGAATCAATCTGTAACAATATACCTCAGGGTCAGTATATTTCAGTTGTAGATAGTATGAATGTTAGGTTGGACATCGAACGAGCATTTGAGAAAGTAGGAGTCTTGATGGCACAGCTAGAAGTCGGAGGGACTACTACAGATTACTGAAGGAGGTGTAAAGAGAATGGTACAATCAACAACCCAAACCAAGAAGAAAGGAAAATTCCGAACAAATGTAATCATGACCTTCCTAGTAATCTCACTAGTTTCTCTCACTGCAACGGGTGTGATATCACTAACCTTTGTAAATCTAATAGGAAACTCTACTAGAGATCAGAGCTCTGATGCGTTGCAAACTCAGATTCAGACTAATATGGATGAAACTGCCCAGAAAACAGCACTTGTAATCAATCAGAAGCTTGCAAGTGCAGAGGGTATGATTGCAGCTGCAGCTGAAGAGCTGGAGGCACTATTTGAAACAGGATCAACCTATGAGTATCGAGATGTCTACTATGACCTCTTGTTCGAAGATGATTCTGTGTCTCCTGCACCAGCGGATAATCACTACGATGCCGAATACGATCTTAATGTCTCTTGGGATTACAGTAGTTGGTATATTGCAAACACCGATTCCACAAATTACAATTCCACTTATGCGGATATACCTACAAATGCTGACAAGCTTGGTCGTGTATCAAATATCGATTATATTTTCAAAGCAATACACAACCAAGTGGATTTCAGATGGCTCTATATCGCCTTTGCTGACGATGGATTGTTCATCAATTATCCAGGTAGCATATTGGGTCCGATATCAGATGCTGCTAGAATAGCAGAACCATATGATCCAAGAGGAGAGTATTGGTACCAGACAATCTGGGCTGGCAATGGTGACATGGTATTTGTTGAACCATATTATGATGAGTTCGACAATGTGCTTCTGATATCTATCGGAAAAGTAGTATATCGGAACACCATACCATTTGCAGTTATCTCTGGTGATATCACAATTGAGGATATCAAAGAGAAAATCATCAATGTGCAAGTGTTGGAGAGTGGATACGCGTTCCTGTTGGAATCAGCAGGAGGCGTGGTTGCGCATCCAGAGGTAGAAGACGATGATTACCTCCTTGGACTTCCAGATTTGCTCGATGTAGAAGTCAATCCCGATTTCTCCCCAGCATTGACCCAAGCTAACGTTGACCAGATTACAAATGTAGCTGCTGATACATCAGGAACGCTACGATACACTCGTGGTGGAACTGAGCACATTCTTGTATTCACACAAGTAGGTAAAGGAAACTACATCTGCGTGATTTCAGTTCCTCTTAATGAGGTGCTAGAGAGCATACCTTTACTGGAGGCACGTATCGCAGAACAGAATACAGCAGCAGCGTCATACATCATCTTGGTCACAGCAGCAGGGATAATGATTGCTGGAGTAGTTGCAGTTGCCATTTCGAATACTATTACAAGACCATTGCAGTATTTGATGGACCTTGCAGAGAGAAATGTTGCAGCGAGAATACGAGATCAACCCCTTGACACAACTGATCTCCAGGTCGATGCGACATACATTGCTCAAGATGATGAGATAGGTGAACTCGCTCGTGCGTTTCAAGGAATGCTTGAATCAATCCGTGAGGAAGAAGAGTAGTTCACACTGCACCTAACAAAACAAGCATGGGTGAACATATTGGTAGAAGAAGCCTGGTCAGTCGATAAATCAAGAATAGTCTATGGAGTAAATCGGAATGATCTCCACTTTCTAGACATATCTGAAGATGGTGACCTAAGTCTTCGTCTTCGTGACAAGTCTATTACATTCAAACATATCATTGAGAGAATCAAGCAAATGAACGGTGACTCTCCAGGCTATGCTTCCTCGTTTACTCTAAGAGTACCACAGCTGGTGACATATCAAGTCAAGAAACTAAGAGCTGTATTCCAAAGAGCAATGGAAGAGCTTGATTATAATGGTAAGTTCATTGGAATTTATCCAGTGAAAGTCAACCAACGAAAAGATTGCGTCACTGCAGTCCTCCGCTCAGATTCTGACTATGGTTTGGAAGCTGGAACAAAGGCAGAACTCCTACTCATCAAGAAGGTCATTGAAAGCGAAAAACATAGACCTATCGTTTGCAATGGAGCAAAGGATCCCAAATACTTGAAATTGATTAGGGAATGCATAGAGGAGGGTTACAACATTGCTATATCAGTCGAATCTGTCCATGAAGCTCGCCTTATTGTGAGGAAATTCAAACCTGACCAAACCAATCTTGTGCTACGGATTAAACCATATCTATGTGTAGAGGGACACTGGTCCCATTCAACAGGAAGAGACTCAAAATTCGGCCTTAGTATTCATGATCTCTACGATGTTATTGAGCTGCTAGAACAGACAGGATTTGCAGAATCGGTTCAAACTATTCTTGCACATGCAGGTTCACAGATAACAAAGATTGAATCCTTTGAGAAATTTGGTAGACTTCTGGCAAAACTCTATGCAGAACTAAGAGGTACGGGACTGACCAATTTAGTAAACATTGATTTCGGTGGTGGACTGGCAATTGATTACACAAGTTCACACGCCTCAAATCTCATGTATCAGTATGCACATCTAATCCTGTCAGGAGTAAAAGCGCAACTCTCTGAAATGACCGTCAAGCATCCTCCCCCAAACATAATGATTGAATCGGGTCGTGGAATAACTGCTCTATCAACCATGGTCATTGTCGAGGCGCTCGAGGTACGTTCAATCTTTCCGCCTACAACCAGAGGATATGTTTCTGAAACCACTAGAGATGATGAGAAAGAGATTCTTGAGAATATCAAGAATGCGTCATCACTGAACGAGATTAAAGAGATCTGGAATAGCTTCCAAGAGAAATACGGTGGTTTGAATCTTGCAGGAATGAAATTCATCATGGAACAAGAAATGGTGACAGGCAATCTCGAGGATGCTGTGCGATCAAGATTGGTTGAACTAAATTTGAAATCCTATGAGATAGATGGATTGGTCAGAAGCTTTTGGCATCCAGAGCATATTGTCATCGGGAACTTTAGCATCTTCAATAGCATTGCAGATCATGTTTTAGTAAAGCAACATTTTCCAGTCATTCCAGTTCAAGACCTTCATGTGAAACCTCAAACAACTGTACGTCTTGTAGATATTACATGTGATTCAGATGGTGAGATAGCCCAGTTCTATAGACCGAGTACGGACAAAGTTTGGTTTGCAGAAGATAACAGACTCTTGACTACTCTTGAAGGGAAAATGGGTGAAGGTATTCCTGTTGGCAATCTAGAGAATATCCCGGGCTCTTGCTTTGTGCTTGCACTGACCGGTGCTTACCAAGATGCTATCGAAATGGATCATAATTTGCTTGGAGACCTCCCAGATGTAGAACTGCATCTTCAAGATGATGGAGAGTGGATTCTATCATGGGTCACAGGTGCAGAGTCAATTGAGGAGCTCCTCAAAGATGTGGGCTATGCTGATATCAATGTGGACGAAGATCCGTATATGTGGGATTGAATTCTTATGAAAGATACAACCAGAACCAAATTCAATGAAGTTTGTAAATTCCTCTCTGGAAAACGTGTTCTTGTTGCATTCAGTGGTGGTGTTGATAGCACGGTCTTAGCTCATATTGCAAAGAACTGCGCTGCAGAAGTGTTTCTTCTTACTATCGTGAGTCCAACTGTCCCAGAGGGCGAGCTGCTACTTGCAAGAGATGTGGCAGATGAGTTAGGACTGGAGTTGAAAGAAGAATCATTCAGATGGCTTGAAGAAAGTAATCTTTCAGAGAATCTTGTTGACAGGTGTTATACATGTAAGAGAGCCCTTGCCAGTCGTTGGGTAAATAATGCACAGGAACTTGGGTTAGAGATGGTTATTGAGGGCACAACAGATACAGAAACAGAAGGGTATCGACCTGGACTTAAAGCTTTGAAGGAGTCTGGTGTGAATTCTCCATATCTCCAAGTTGGAATCACAAAGGCAGAGATTCGTGAATATGCTAGGGAGAACAGTCTTTCCATTGCTGACAAACCATCTGGAGCTTGCCTAGCTACAAGATTTCCATATGGGACTGCAATCACCAATGAACTGTTGACAATGGTGGAAAATGTCGAACGCTCTGTAAAGGATCTCTTTGGTGTAGAATGTGTTAGAGCAAGGTTTCATGGTGATCTAGTGCGGATCGAGGTTGGACAGAATGAGTTGGAAAAAATGTTCGATGTTGAAAACCTAGAACGTTTGAACAAGATAGCCAAGGATTCTGGTTTTACTTATGTCACACTTGACACTCAAGGGTATCGAACCGGAGCCATGGATGAAAGTCTATCGGATTAATTTCACACATAAGCGGAAGTTTGTCAAGTCGTTTCATTGAAGGACTGCAATTTCAGTTACTAGTTATGATTTCTTTTGCTATCTTTTCAAATGTATAATTTGCCTACTTGATGCAAATCAATTCGGTTTGTGGTTTTGAGAGGAATTCGCATCCTTTTCGTGTAATAAGGATATCCTCTTCAAGACTGACCTGACCGTAGTGTTTGGTCGTCACAGTGAACTCAAGAGTGAATACATTTCCAACCTCGACTACTCCTAGTGGACTATCACCATATCGTTCCCATTTTGGTCCTAGTAGAGTGCCTCCATCATGGGTGAATCGACCAATCTGATGACCTAAAGCATGCTGATATTCCTCATATCCCGCAGCCTTAACAAAATCACGAACAACTGCATCAACCTCATATCCAACTGCACCCGGTCTAACAAACTCAGCTGCAGCCTGAATACCATCTCTGACTGTTTCGAATGCTTCCTGCACCTCAGAGGGAACATCTTTCTTCTGTCCGAAGAAGAACATCCTTTGAATATCCGAGCAGTATTCATTGTATTTTACACCAAAATCGAAGTGGAGGAGATGACCATTCTTCGTCCTATTCTCAGTGGGACCTGCATGTCCAAACTGTTTGGTTGGACCTGCATCAACAGCTGGACAATTAGCCTCCTCCCAAGCACTTGTGACTCCAAATTCCTTCATTGATTGATGGAAAAAGTCATAGACCTCAATCTCCGTCATCCCAACCTTAACGAACTTCTTAGCTCTTTCAAAGACTTTCTCGGTTATCTCGACTGCACTAAGTATTCTTGAAACCTCTTCTGTAGTCTTCCGGCCTCGAAGCTTCTGTATGAAGTTCTCTGCAGATATCAAACGACCAGAATATGGAGTGTTTTTTAGATAGTCTTGAAGCAGCATGTGCATCCCCACGCTAAGACCGTCTGCAGCAACATCATTCACACTATAATTGATGGCAATCTTCTGTGGATCTATTCGAGATAGTTGTTTGACCAACTCATCTCTAATGCTAGTTGTATATGGGATGATAGTATCATAGATATCCTTGGCAGACACACCATCTTTGTCGAAGTTACCAACAATAGCAAGCTTCTCGTCTTCAGTAAATATTAATGCAGACTGCCAAACGAGCTCTCCTCCAAAGATGAGTTCAAGAACTGGGTCTGCCATTTGCGAGGTTTCTCTTATCCAGATGAGCCATGCATCTATATCAAGTTCTTTGAGTAGTTCACACGCTTGTTTTACCTTCGATTTCTCCAATTCATACGTCATTTCAATCACCATGAGGTTGAATGACTGCCTTGAGTGAAATCTGCTTCTCTTGTGTTTCGAGGGCTTTCTGAGAGTCATCAAGAGAGAATCTATGTGTGACTAGATCCTCGAATGGAAATCTGTCATAATTGTCACCAATAGTCTTTATTCCTTTATAGACATGGAGAGTTCTAGAACCCCAGACTGTCTTTATGTCCAGATGCTTCTTATTCATCAAGTGTGTATTAATCTCGGTTGTTCCATGGTCTGTATATTGACCACAGATTGTGTAACTTCCGCCTTCTCGAACGAGTTCTATTCCTTCTGGAATTGCGTGGGGGTTACCAGTTGCTTCATATACAATGTCCGGACCATGACCTCCCGATATCTCTTTCAATTTGTCTTTTCGTTCGTCCAAGGTTGTTTCTCCGATGTTGAGAACATCTGTCACTCCAAACTTCTTAGCCATCTCAAGACGGTTCTTTGCTTTGTCTAACACGGTGACAGTCGAGGCGCCACTTATACTAGCAAGAACTGCAATCATAAGGCCTACTGGTCCAGCTCCCTGAATAGCAACATCAAGACCCCAAGTCATGGGACTCCTTAGAATGGTGTGCACAGCAGTGGGCATCGCGCACCCCACAGCACTAGCTCCATCAAAGCTGACATGATCAGGTAGCTTGATAATATGGGTGCCTGGAGAGAGGTATAGATATTCACTGTAACCTCCAATCAATCGCGGAAATTTCGTCGAATCCATAGTAATTCCATAGATTTTTCGATTCACACACTTTGTTGGAGCATCAGCTATGAGGCAATAATAACATGAGAAGCACGTCTGGGTAACATCATGGAAACCAACACGATCTCCAACCTTCAGTTCATTCCTGTCTAGGTCGTAGATTGGCTTTGGACCTATAGAATCAATTGTTCCAACTACCTCGTGTCCAAGAATCAGGGGGTAAGGAACGCCTGCAAGTTTTCCATGCCAGAGGTGTACATCAGTACCACAAACACCAGCAGTGGCAACTTTCATTAGAGCAGCTCCAGGCTCTAATTTTGGAATATCATATTCTTCAATTTTCAATGATGCACTAGGTTTTTCGACAACAGCAGCACGACTAGTCTTTGCCATATCATCAAGTCCAGCGTATTATAATCGGTAATTACACAAACTCAGATTTAAACGAGTCCGAATAAGCGTGGTTGGATAATCAAACTTATAAGAATCAGTTAACAATCGTTAGTTGTGAATTCCGTGTCTGATATGGAACCAGTTGAGAGCCTGGACTGTGTGGGGTTATTCTGTCCGCAACCACTTTTCCAGACCAGAGAAGCAATAGATGGGTTGAAACCCGGCGAGATACTCGAGATGCTGTCTGATGATCCAGCTGCAGAGGAGGACATCAAACGATTTGCTAAACGAACGGGCAATACACTATTGCTCTTCGAACGTCTTGAGGATGGAGTGCAGAGGTTTCTCATTAGGAAGAAGGAGGAATGATACATGAGTAGTATACTTTATGTGCAGACAAGTGACGACCCCGAACGCCAGTATTCTCCATTCGTCCTTGCTCAGAGCGCAAAGGCGATGGATATTGATGCAAAGGTGTACTTCCTAGGACAAGCTTTGAGGGTACTTAAACCCGGAGCAGCAGAAAAAATCAAGATAGGTAGCTTTCCAAGTCTTCATGAGATAATAAAGAAGACCATTGAGATGGGCATTCCGATTTATGTCTGTGAAGCTTCCAAGCAGATGTTGGGTTGGGATAAAGTGGAACTTGACCCGGACCTCAAGATTGTTGGAGCTGCAACACTCAATGACCTTGCCCTAGATGCAGACACAACAATGTGGTTCTAGTTCAAGGTTGATGGCGAAATGAAGCAGGTGTACCTAGACTACCAGAGTGCAAAACCAGTTGACCTTAGAGTAATTGAGGGAATGAACAAATATTTCCACGAGGTTTTTGGAAATCCTTCAGCGCTGCATCAGGTTGGAGATGAAGCCACTGATGCGTTAGAGGAGAGTCGCAAAACCATTGCGAAGTTCATCAACGCAGAGGAGGATGAAATTATCTTCACATCGGGCGCAACAGAAGCAATCAACATGGGAATTATCGGGTATGCCTTGCGCAACAAGAAGAAGGGCAACCATATCATCATTTCTGAGATTGAGCACATCTCAATTCACAACATAGCCAAGCACTTAGAGAAACAAGGATTCGAGGTTTCAAAGGTTCCAGTGGGACAGTATGGTAAGGTGAATCTAAGAAAGCTTGAACGTCGTATCACTGAACAGACTATTTTGATCTCAGTAGGCATGGCAAGCAATGAAATAGGGACTATTCAACCTATCAATGAGATTGGGAAGTTAGCTGCTGAGAAGGGAATCACTTTTCACACTGATGCAGTAGCAGCACAAGGACTTCTTCCAATTGATGTACGGAAAGACAACATCAATCTCATGGCTTTGTCCTCAAACGATTTCTATGGACCCAAAGGTGTTGGAATCCTCTATATGCAGAAAAAGTTCAGAGTCAACCCTCTGATTATCGGTGGAGGACAAGAGCGAGGTCTGAGGTCAGGAAGTGAAGATATTCCAGGAATAGTAGGCATGAAGCTTGCAGTGGATATCATGAAGAAAGAGATGAAGCCAGAGGTGAAGCGATTCCAAGGGTATAGGGATCGAATGATCAAACAGGTTCTTGAGGAGGTTCCAGACAGCTATCTCAATGGACACCCAACTGATAGACTTGCTAGTAATGCACACTTCAGATTTGATGGGATAGAAGGCGAATCGATTCTGCTCTCTTTGAAGGATAAAGGAATCTCAGTTTCAACCGGTTCAGCCTGTACATCTAAAACATTGGAACCATCACACACGTTAATAGCGACAGGTCTCTTACATGAAGAGGCTCATGGATCATTACAGCTCACTACTGGAAGATTCAATACAGAAGAAGATATAGACCGAGTGTTGAAAGTCGTGCCCCAAGTTGTGTCACGACTGCGAGACCTCTCTCCAATTTACAAGAAGTGATTAAAAAATGAAATCAACAAAATACAGCGATAAGGTTCTTGATCATTTCCGTAATCCACGGAATGTTGGCACGCTAGAGGGAGATGACGTTGCTGTTGGAAAAGTAGGAAATCCCACTTGTGGCGACATTATGGAAGTTTACATACGAATTGATGGCGAAAAGATCATTGACGCCAAATTTAGAACCTTTGGATGTGGTTCAGCAATTGCTACGA
>JAEOUL010000051.1 GCA_016839345.1 Candidatus Thorarchaeota archaeon
ACTCCAAGTTGAAGGAGGACACTTCCCACAGACCAGCAGAGTGCTGTTAGGAGTGCAAGTACAATCCCTAATTTATCGAAATTGTTTTGCAATTCATTACTATTGTTTGATGCCTGTTCTCGAGAAATCAGAATTACGCCCAATACTGCAAGTAGTATTCCTATGAATCGTGTAGCAATAATTTCTTCCTGGACGACAAAAATTGCAATTACATATGTAGCAATTGGGTATGTCGTGGCGATTGGGAATGCGTAAGACACTCCTATTCGTTCCTGTGAAGTCAGGAAAGCCAGGTCTCCGAAAACTAGACCAATAGTAACGGAAGCAGCTAGAAAAACAAATGATTCGAATGTTAGATAGAATGGTGTAGATCTAAATGGAATCACTACTAATAGACTCATTACTACAAGAGATATCCATAATTTCAGAGTTGATATGGCAAGTGGAGTTGCTTCTTTACTCTGAGACTTATACATATTTGTCGCCACTGCCCAAAAAAGAGCAGCTGTTAGACTAATTGCACTTCCAATTAATAGATCTAAAGAAATCTGCATATGCTAGTGCATTACATAGTGAGTATAACTAAAACATTCCTGAATTGGCACAATTTTTTGAAATAATGAATTACTCGTCTAACTCGAAAGGATTTGGATTTTCGAAACATCAGTAAATCTTTCCATCTCTGAGGTCTTCGAGGAATTTTCTTTTATTTTCCTCATCTACACAATTCAAGACACAACCAAAGTTTGGACAGTGCGAACAACTCCAATGTCGAAGAGTGACGAAGAAAGAAACTACAATTACTAGTTGGATTAGAACCATCTCCCATCTATCAAGGAAATATACAATTGGAAAGAGTAGGAAGAAACTGGTAAATCCTAGGAAAGTCATCTGCCCTGCACGACTGATATGACCTGGTTTGTATTTGAATACTTTAGGACTTCCCCAGTTTGCTAGACAGTAAAACCTTCCCTCGTTCCCATGGTCTCTTCCTGAGTGTTCATAGCACGGGCAATGTCGACAAAGGACATACCACTCAAGCCCTCCTGCAAAAAATATCATGCTAATGATGAGGTATACTGGGAACATCAGCACGCCTTCAGAGAGAATCAACGGACCAAGTCCTAGAAATGTGCCCAAATCGAAACTCCATCCAAAGTAACTGATACTTGATGTTGCCATTCCTGCAAATGCTATAATGAATGGAGCAAAACCAAGAGTTGCAAACCATCTAGCATCGTGGAAGTGATATCTAGCAACAACGCCATGGAAGGTTTTCTGAATCTCATCACTCATTTCTATATCTCCACCTGGAAACGAGTTAAAATGCCATCAAATTATCTCAGATTTAAGTAATCTTGGTTAAGGCATTCTAAGATGCTTCAGAAGATAGATTGAGCACCACATCAAATTTCCTCACTTGATTTGAACCATAAGCGTGGTTCAAAATCTCTTCTTCAACACCCCAACATTGTACTGTTCGAGAGGTCTTCGATAAGAAGGTCCACCAATTATACTCTCTAGATACCAACCAGATTCCTCCGCAAGCTCCGACATCAAATCCTTTCCACAGAGAAGAAGATACCACCACTCATCAACTTCTCCCTTGTACTTGTTTCTTAGTTTAACGAGTCCTGGTGGGTTCCCTTCTGCTCTATTCTTTGCGTGATATGCTAGGTGCATTTCGTTATCAGTCGCTAGTGGATCTAATGACCCTGCGAGGACTACTGCATCATCGGTAGTAATCCGATGAAATCCCTTGAGCATTCTGACTACACCCTCAGGGTGACCCATGATACCAAAGTTGTTACCAAAGAGTACGACAGTCCTGAAGTCCGATCGATCAAGATGAATATTGTCAGCAGACATGACATAGACATTCTTGTGTCCCCGTTTATGACACATATCCACAGCCAAGGGTGACAAGTCTATGCCATAATACTCTAGACTCTTTCTCCTCACATAATCGCCCACACGCGCTACTCCACATCCCACATCTAAGACAGGACCCTTGATGTATTTCATTGCTACCTTCTCAGACTCGTTCCATTCCTCAAACGTTTTGACATATGCTTCTCCGGATGAATGTCGAATGAAACCATCATCTCTCTCAATGATGTAACTGGAGTCCTTCCCTTCAACCGCGTCGCGCATAATTCTACCAAACGTGTCAGTCATAGATTTTCTAGATACCAACCTACAGCAAAAATCCTACTATGACCCTCTCATTGCGTTCCAGTATATTCAAATGATAAAAGATGAGCTGTGCCTGCTGTGTGTGGAGTGACATTAGCGTGGCTTAATTTGATTATACTCATATTCTCAACCATATTATGCTGGTACTTCTACATCCAAAGTGCTATGCCGACAACTAGGGCGGAAATTCATGGCGATAAGGCTTGGAATGATTGTAGAAAATATCGAATGATTGCAGGGTTCCTTATGGCTATCCTATTGGTCAATATGATTCTGTGGTATTGGATTCCTGTTCCGGAGTTGGATTGGATTATGCATCCGAATCCTATGATACCACAAATCATTGGAACAGTGGTATCAATCCCCTTTACGATAATCTTAGTGAAGGCTCTGAAAGATGCTGGAAGGGAAACATTTGAACCAATACACGAAACGCTACTTTATGGAAGTATTTACAAGTAAATTCGTCATCCCCAGCTTCTAGGAAGGACACTGCTCACACTTGTTCTTACAATGTTGCTAAACTCGCTGTTTCTCTTCATTTTTGCCTGCATATTTCTTGGCTTATTTGTGCCAACAATAATCTATTTAGAAGAGAAGGATTTGATCAAGAGATTTGGAGATTCGTATATTCAATACAGAGCATGTACAGGAGCAGTATTTCCAAAGATTCGCAGAAAAAAGAATGAATTGAGTACGTTTACTCGGTTCACCTAGAGCTCCTAGCTTCTCCTACCTAAAAAGAGTTCATTCTGAGAGCTGAATCCCGTTTCTTCGAGTAGTGCTCTTGCTCTTTTCTGTCGTGGATCCGGAAAAGTCATTCCTGGAAATAGAACAAATGGTTCTATTGTTGTAATCAATCCAGACTCTTTGGCTTTCCTGATAACTGCATCTACTTCCTCAACATGATTGACAGAGAAATGGAAGAACAGTGTTGGTTCTCTGGCTGACACACATTCGCCAAGCCGAAGGGATGCGAACTCTTCCTGCAACCATTCAAGCACAATTTCCTTGTTTGTTTCTCCCACATTCCATTGAATCTTGGCCAACACTTCCATACTTCCCTCTTTCATATCATCCGATGTTCTGATTGTGAATAGAACAGTTTCGCTTGCTGTCATTTGTTCAATTATTCTCTTGATATCATTGGACTCAAATCCTGTTTCTTTGGCAATATTACTGACTGATTTTAGAGGATCATCAAGTAGGCATCTCAAGATCTTGCGATGAGAACTTTGGAGGTCAATCTTACCGCCCCAGTAATTCAAGAATCGAGAGTGCAATTCGACTTCTTTGATATTAGGAAGTCTTCCTAGATGCATGGTAAACGCTGACAATTCTTCCTGGTCGAAGTAAACTCCAAACACAATATATCGCCCATCAAGAAGTCTCGAAACTTTATGCACTGATTGATTGCCTCGCAGGTGCTCAAGAAGTCTGTCCTCTATCTGGTCTGTCGCGAATTCGAGAATTGCAATAACCCTGTCTTCATTTGTTATTTGCGGACTAAGAATTACGACGAACTTCTCAATGATGCCAGATGTTACAAACCTGTCGACTCGTTTCATCACTTCGTTTGCAGATATTCCAGATAAACTCGCTAATTCCTGGAAACCGATTCTGCAATTTACTCTTAGTCTATCAATGATCAGTTTGTCGACCGAGTCTATCATTTTGAAGCTTCCATATTTTCTGGATGTTCGATGCCAATGGTTCATGATATTAGTTAGATAAGAAAGTAGCGAAGATTTTGATGCATTATAATCCTCCCAAGAGATTATTTAAGTCACTTAAACAATCGCTATTTCTTGAATTAGGGAGCTGAATCAATTGCCAGCCACACAAGAACTAATCGAATCACTAGAGAAGATGGTTGGGAATATTGAGCTTCCGAAGAATAAGAAACGATTTGCCAAATACAATAAAACTCTCCAGTTCGAATTCACAGACAATGAGGAAGCTGTCTGTCATATTATCTTCAATGAAGGAAAGGCTACGATTGTCGAAGGCGTCGATGAAACTGCTGAGTTGATTATTACCACATCGACTGAAACCATTATAGCTGTTATCAATGGAACTCTTAGTCCCACCCGTGCGTTCATGGCAGGGAAGATAAAGGCAAAGGGGCCTCCGAATGACCTGATGAAGCTTCAAGCCTTAATGAAGTGACAGTTACTTTTCATAGAAATACTTGCCCTTGGAATAGATAACCTCATCACCAGCGGTTATCACCCCATCCTTCATGGTCTTGATCATGTCGACATGTACTGCAGAATCATTTGTCCCATTGCATTCATCGTAAGCGAGACCAAGTGCACAGTGAATCGTGTCCCCAATTTTTTCATCGAATAGCATATTCAACGTGTATTGCTTAATACCTCGATTAGTGCCAATAGCCATCTCACCAAGCTTCCGCGAACCCTCATCTACCTCGATAATCTCCTTTAGGGTTGATTCCGCCTTCTCGGCTGAGAAGTCTACGACTTCGCCTTTCTCGAATGAGAGCCGAACTCCTTCTATGAGCTTACCCTGTTGAAGGAATGGTATGTCAAAATAGATTTTGCCTTCCACGGTATCCTCAACGGGTGCTGTAAAGACCTCTCCACTTGGCATGTTGTGTTTACCATCTGAGGCTATCCATATGCGACCCTCTGTTGAAGCATAGAGATCTGTTTCTGGACCAGTAAATCGGATATCTTTGTGACATTCAAGATGTTCTTTCATCTCATACATGAGCTTGCTTTCTTCCTTCCAATCAAGCAGTGTCGCTCCATATACGAACTCCTGGTATTCGTTCAAACTCATATTTGCTTGCTGAGCCAAGGCTGCTGTGGGATGTACAGTCAGACACCACCTTTTAGATAGATAGAGTTCTTGTATTTTTTTCATAGCAACATCGCGTTTAATCACTTTTTTCGGATCAACATTGGCTAATGCCTTTGTGTTTGCTGGCGATCTCAGTGCAATAAGGACGTCAAGCTTCTCTACAAACACCTCAAGGTGATCAGGGGCTGTCTTGATAGTATCATCATCTGCCCCGTCAAAGAATGCCCTGTCCATTTCCTCTGTGCTCATCAGAGTGATGGGAGTAGCTCCCTTCTCTGCTATCTTCTTGTAAAGAGCCACAACAAGTTCGTGAGCTTCAGGGGTTGCCCGAATTCCAACTCTGTCACCTCTTCTGACCTCAGTGCTCCACTCGACAAGGATTTTCGCATGTTCAACAATTCTTGGGTCCATCAATTATCATCTCTTTTCTTGTCACTACTTCTCGTAGAAGTACTTGCCCTTGGAATAGATGGTTTCATCCCCTGCAACAATCTCCCCTTCTTTCATGGTTTTAATCATATCAACATGGATAGCACTCTGGTTTGTACCATTGCAGTCTGGATAAGCCATCCCAAGTGCACAATGGACAGTATCACCTATCTTCTCGTCAAAAAGCATGTTCAAGGTGTACTGTTGGATACCCCTGTTCGTACCGATAGCCATCTCACCCAGTTTGTTTGAACCTTCATCAGTTTCAATGATTGCCTTGAGAACTTCTTCAGATTTCTCCGCTGAAAAGTCGACGACCTCCCCTTTTTCGAAGGTCAATCTAACACCATCAATTACCTTTCCTTGTTCTTCGAAAGGAATGTCGAAATATATCTTACCTTCAACTGTATCTTCAATTGGAGCAGTAAAGACTTCTCCACTTGGCATATTCTTCTTACCATCCGCAGCAATCCAGATTCTCCCTTCAGTCTTGGCATAGATGTCCGTTTCCGGTCCACTAAATCGGATATCGCTATGACGTTCTAAGTGTTCCTTCATGAGATACATATTCTTACTTTCTCTCTTCCAGTCAATTAGCATCGCACCATATGCAAAATCCCGATATTCCTCTAAACTCATGTTACCCTGCTGAGCAAGTGTTGCACATGGATGTATTGTGCCCACCCATCTTTTGGACATTATAATATCGCTAATCTCTTTGTTCGTCTTTGACCTAGTTATGATTCTCATTGGATCTACATTGGCTAATGCTTTTGTATTGACGGGGGCACTAAGCCCGATGTATGCGTCGCAGTTTTCAACTAAAGCCTTCATATGTTTCGGAAAGAGTTCGAGGGTTTCATCATTTGCACCATCATAGTAGGCTCTTGCCATCTCTTCGCTCTGCATGAGAGTGACACTAGCTCCTCCTGATCGTGCAACCTCTTTCGCGACCGCTACAGCCAAATCATGCGCATTTGGTGATGCAGCAATAAGAACCATATCACCCTTCTGTATTTCAGTACTCCATTCAACCAAGATCTTTGCATGTTCTTCGATTCTGGGGTCCATCTTGATTTCCTCGAATCTAGCGAAATCAAGTAGTATCTTATAGGTTGTGGAGTAAGCCATAA